>NZ_JAEEAP010000086.1 GCF_016103465.1 Streptomyces sabulosicollis | reverse complement strand
AGCCCCGCCCGCCCCACGAGCAGCACGCGCCCCACGAGCAGCACGCGCACCACGAAAGGCCGTACCTCATGATCGCGTTCGTCTCCGGTCCGGTGGCCGCCGTCGCCCCGGACACCGCCGTGATCGAGGTCGGCGGGGTCGGGATGGCGGTCCAGTGCACCCCGGCCACCCTGGCCGGGCTGCGCGTCGGCCAGCAGGCCCGGCTGGCCACCTCCCTCGTCGTCCGCGAGGACTCGCTGACCCTCTACGGCTTCGCCGACGACGACGAGCGCCAGGTCTTCGAGCTGCTCCAGACCGCCAGCGGGGTCGGCCCCCGGCTGGCCCAGGCCATGCTGGCCGTGCACTCCCCGGACGCGCTGCGGCTCGCGGTGTCCACCGGGGACGAGAAGGCACTCACCGCCGTCCCCGGCATCGGCAAGAAGGGGGCGCAGCGGCTGCTGCTGGAGCTCAAGGACCGGCTCGGCGAGCCGCTCGGCTCCGCCGTGCCCGGCGCCCGCTCCGCGGCCGCCCCCGGCTGGAGCGACCAGCTGCACACCGCGCTGGTCGGCCTCGGCTACGCCACCCGGGAGGCCGACGAGGCGGTGGCCGCCGTCACCCCGCAGGCCGAGGAGGCGATGGCCGCGGGCGGCACGCCCCAGGTGGCCCAGCTGCTGCGGGCCGCCCTGCAGACCCTGAACCGCACACGGTGAGCCACCGCGGCCGCGGCCGGCCGCGACCGGCGGCACCACCGAAGACGACATCGCGAGGCGAAACGCAGTGAACTGGGACGAGACCCCACCGGCCACCGCCGACGACGCACCGTCCGGCGCGGGCGGCAGGCTGGTGGGCGCCGACGCCGACGGCGACGACCAGGCGGTGGAGGCCGCGCTGCGCCCCAAGGACCTCGGTGAGTTCGTCGGGCAGGAGCGGGTCCGCGAACAGCTGGACCTGGTGCTCAAGGCGGCCCGGCAGCGCGGCGGCACCGCCGATCATGTGCTGCTCTCCGGCGCGCCCGGGCTGGGCAAGACCACCCTCTCCATGATCATCGCCGCCGAGATGGGCGCCCCGATCCGGATCACCTCCGGCCCCGCCATCCAGCACGCCGGCGATCTGGCCGCGATCCTCTCCTCCCTCACCGAGGGCGAGGTGCTCTTCCTCGACGAGATCCACCGGATGTCCCGGCCCGCCGAGGAGATGCTGTACATGGCGATGGAGGACTTCCGCGTCGACGTCATCGTCGGCAAGGGGCCCGGGGCCACCGCCATCCCGCTGGAGCTGCCCCCGTTCACGCTGGTCGGCGCCACCACCCGGGCCGGGCTGCTGCCGCCCCCGCTGCGCGACCGCTTCGGCTTCACCGGCCATATGGAGTTCTACGCCCCGGCCGAGCTGGAGCGGGTCGTCCACCGCTCCGCCGGGCTGCTCGACGTGACCATCGAGCCCGAGGGCGCGTCCGAGATCGCGGGCCGCTCCCGCGGCACCCCCCGGATCGCCAACCGCCTGCTGCGCCGGGTGCGCGACTACGCCCAGGTCAAGGCGGACGGTGTGATCACCCGCGAGATCGCCGCCAGGGCCCTGGCCGTGTACGACGTGGACGAGCGCGGCCTGGACCGGCTGGACCGGGCGGTGCTCAGCGCCCTGCTCAAGCTGTTCGGCGGCGGTCCGGTGGGTCTGTCGACCCTGGCGGTCGCGGTGGGGGAGGAGCGTGAGACGGTGGAGGAGGTCGCCGAGCCCTTCCTGGTCCGGGAGGGGCTGCTGGCCCGTACCCCCCGGGGGCGGATCGGCACCCCGGCAGCCTGGGCGCATATGGGGCTCACCCCGCCGCCGCAGACCGCCGCCGGCGGCCAGCCGGGCCTCTTCGAGGCATGAGGAGCCGGGTGCGGGGCATGACGACGGTGTGACGACGCAGGACGAGCCATGCCGGACGATGCCGAGCCACGGCAACGGATAAGCGCTCGCTTACCCGGCATCATGGCGTAGAGGACCAATAATGGCGGGGTCAGGAACCCCGGTACCGCGCCGGGCGTTGTTCCATTGGCGTGGGCTCGCTTAGACTCCGCCGATGCCGTCCGTATGCCGTCCGCTCACCGTGCGGTATACCCACCCCCGTAGACCAGGCCGCTCCCCGCGGTCGTGTGAAGGAATTTCCGTCCCGTGAATATCGTGACTCTCCTGCCGTTCATCGTGCTTATCGGGGCCATGTTCCTGATGACGCGTTCGGCCAAGAACAAGCAGCGCCAGGCCCAGCAGATGCGCAATGACATGCAGCCGGGCTCCGGTGTGCGGACCATCGGCGGCATGTACGCGACGGTCAAGGAGGTCCACGACGACACGGTCCTCCTCGAGGTGGCCCCCGGCGTGCACGCGATCTACGCGAAGAACGCGGTGGGGGCGGTCCTCTCGGACGCCGAGTACAACCGCATCGTGCACGGCATCGACCCCGACGAGGACGCCACCGACACCCCTGTCGTTCCCGACGACGCCTCCTCGCTGACCGAGGCGGCCGACGCCGACGCCGACTCGTCCACCGACAAGGCCGAGAAGGCCGACGCGGTCGAGAAGGCCGACGCGGCCGACGAGGCGGCCGACGAGGCCGGGAAGACGGACGTCAAGAAGATCGACCTCGGCAAGGACGACGCCGCCGCGGCGAGCACCTCCGAGGACGAGAAGCGGGACGGCGGCACCGACGCGAAGTAAGTCCGTCATCCGGGAACCGCGGCGCGCCCTCGATCGGTGCGCCGCGGTTCCCTGGACGGTCTAGGCTCCGGCGGGGGCCCGTCCCCACAAGACTTCGTGGCCGCCCCGCGCACACCCGATGCGGGGCGGTTGGACAGGGAGATACGAGAAGGTGGCAGCACCGAAGAAGGGCCGCAGGTCCTCCGGGTCACAGGGCAGGCCAGGGCGCCCCTTGGCCGTCATCCTGATCGCCATCGTGGCGCTGACCGGCGGCATGTTCGCCTCCGGGCACACCACGCCGCGACTGGGTATCGATCTCGCGGGCGGCACCAGCTTCACGCTGGAGGCCAAGAACCAACCGGGCAAGCCCAACGCGATCAACACGGACAACATGAACACCGCCGTGGGGATCATCGAGCGGCGGGTCAACGGTCTGGGTGTGTCCGAGGCCGAGGTCCAGACGCAGGGCGAGAAGCACATCATCGTGAACATCCCCAAGGGGACGAACGCGAAGCAGGCCCGGCAGCAGGTCGGCACCACCGCCCAGCTCTACTTCCGGCCGGTGACCACGACCACCAGCGGCCAGAAGACCCCCGAGCAGCCCAGCTCCACCCCCAGCCCGTCCGCCAGCGCCAGCGGCAAGGGCCAGGACAAGGGCGACGACAAGGGCGGCAAGGCGTCCAGCACGCCGTCGGCCTCGTCGTCGGCTTCCCCGTCCTCCTCCGCCAGCCCCAGCACCCAGGGGCGGGCCCTCTCCGAGGGCCTGAAGGCCGACGAGAAGCCCAGCGGGAGCCCCTCCCCGTCGAAGACCCCGAAGCCCGACCCGTCCAAGAGCCCCTCGGGCTCCAGCGACCAGGAGGACCTGGCCAAGGAGTTCGCGAAGCTGGACTGCACCACCAAGGCCGGACGCGCCGCGGCGGCCGAGAAGGCGGCCAACGCCAAGCCGAGCGACTCGGTGCTGGCCTGCAGCCAGAAGGGCGACGCCAAGTTCGTCCTCGGCCCCTCCGAGGTCGAGGGCACCGACGTGGACGACGCCTCGTCGGTCTTCGAGAGCCAGAACGGGGCGGGCTGGATCGTCCAGCTCGACTTCAACAGCAAGGGCTCCAAGAAGTTCGCCAAGACCACCGGCGAGCTCACCACCAAGCAGTCCCCGCAGAACCGCTTCGCGATCGTCCTGGACGGCGAGGTCGTCTCCGACCCCGAGGTCACCCAGGGCGCCATCACCGGCGGCCGGGCCACCATCTCCGGCGGCTTCACCCAGCAGAGCTCCGAGGACCTGGCCAACGTGCTGTCCTTCGGCGCGCTCCCGCTGTCCTTCGACATCGCCGACGAGACCACCGTCTCCGCCGCGCTCGGCGGTGAGCAGCTGGACGCCGGTCTGATCGCCGGTGCCATCGGCCTCGCGCTCGTCGTGGTCTACCTGGTCCTCTACTACCGCGGTCTCGCCCTCGTGGCCATGGCCAGCCTCGGCGTCTCCGCGATCCTGACGTACACGATCATGGTGCTGCTCGGTCCGGGCATCGGCTTCGCGCTGAACCTCCCGGCGGTCTGTGGCGCGATCGTGGCCATCGGTATCACCGCCGACTCGTTCATCGTCTACTTCGAACGGATCCGCGACGAGATCCGGGAGGGCCGCTCGCTGCGTCCCGCCGTCGAGCGGGGCTGGCCGCGGGCCCGGCGCACCATCCTGGTGTCCGACTTCGTGTCGTTCCTGGCCGCCGCGGTGCTCTACATCGTCACCGTCGGCAAGGTGCAGGGCTTCGCCTTCACCCTGGGCCTGACCACGCTGCTCGACATCGCCGTGGTGTTCCTCTTCACCAAGCCGCTGATGACGATCCTCGCCCGCCGCCCGTTCTTCGGGAACGGCCACGCGTGGTCCGGACTGGACCCCAAGCGCCTCGGTGCCACGCCGCCGCTGCGCCGCCGCCGTCCCGCCGCCCCCGGCCCCGCCGACACGAAGGAGGCGTGAGATGTCGCGACTCGGCACTCTCGGCGCCAGGCTCTACCGAGGCGAGGTCGGTTACGACTTCGTCGGCAAGCGGAAGATCTGGTACGGCATCTCGATACTGATCACCATCACGGCCATCGTGGGCCTGGCGGTGCGCGGCCTCAACATGGGCATCGAGTTCTCCGGCGGCGCGGTCTTCACCACCCCCAACACCAAGGTCTCCAGCGCCGATGTGCGGCAGACGGCCGAGGACGCCTCCGGCGGCCACACCGTCGTCGTCCAGGAGCTCGGCCGCGGCGGGATGCGGGTCCAGATCAGCGAGCTGGGCACCAAGGAGGCGCTGCCGGTCCAGGAGCAGCTCGCCAAGGAGCTGGGCGTCGAGACCAGCAAGATCGACACCCAGCTGGTCGGCCCGAGCTGGGGTGAGCAGATCGCCAGCAAGGCGTGGCAGGGTCTGGCGATCTTCATGGTGCTGGTGGTGATCTACCTCGCCATCGCCTTCGAGTGGCGGATGGCGCTGGCCGCCCTGATCGCGCTCATCCACGACCTCACCATCACCGTGGGTGTCTACGCGCTGGTCGGCTTCGAGGTCACCCCGGGCACCGTGATCGGTCTGCTGACCATCCTCGGTTATTCGCTCTACGACACCGTCGTGGTCTTCGACGGCCTCAAGGAAGCGTCGAGGGACATCACCAAGCAGACCCGCTTCACCTACAGCGAGATCGCCAACCGCAGCCTCAACTCGACCCTGGTGCGGTCCATCAACACCACGGTCGTGGCGCTGCTGCCGGTCGGCGCGCTGCTGTTCATCGGCGGCGGTCTGCTCGGCGCGGGCATGCTCAACGACATCTCCCTGGCGCTCTTCGTCGGCCTCGCCGCCGGTGCGTACTCCTCGATCTTCATCGCGACCCCGCTGGTCGCCGATCTGAAGGAGCGCGACCCGAGGATGAAGTCCCTGGCCAAGCGGGTGAAGGCCAAGCGTGCCGCGGCCGCCAAGGCCGAGGCGGCCGACTCGGCCTCCGAGGAGGACGACGCCCCGGCCCTGGAGGACGCCGCCGCGGCCCCCGCCGGGGTCGTCGGCCAGCGCCGCCAGCCCGCCTCCCGCAACCGGGGGCGCGGCCGGCCGTCGGGGAAGCGGCGATGAGCGGGGGACCCCGAGAGATGACGGAGACGACCAGGACCACCGCGAGCGGCCCGGACGGATTCGGCGGAGCCTCCGCCGAGGAGCTGCGCACGCTGCTGCTCAACCGCATCCAGGACGTGCCGGACTACCCCAAGCCGGGCGTGATGTTCAAGGACATCACCCCGCTGCTCGCCGACGCCGCGGCCTTCGGCGCGCTCACCGAGGCGCTCGCCGAGCTGTGCGTCCGGCACCGGGCGGACAAGGTGGTCGGCCTGGAGGCGCGCGGTTTCATCCTCGCCGCCCCGGCCGCCGTCCGCGCCGGAATCGGCTTCGTACCGGTCCGCAAGGCCGGCAAGCTCCCCGGGGCGACGCTGGCCCAGCGTTACGAGCTGGAGTACGGCACGGCCGAGATCGAGATACACGCCGACGCGCTGGAGCCCGGCGACCGGGTGCTGGTGATCGACGACGTGCTGGCCACCGGCGGCACCGCCGAGGCGTCCCTGCGGCTCATCTGCCGGGCCGGCGCCCAGATCGCCGGGGTCGCCGTGCTGCTGGAGCTCGGCTTCCTCGAGGGCCGGGGCCGGCTGCTCGGTTCGCTCGACAGCGCCCCGCTGGAGGCCCTGATCACGGTCTGAGCACGGCTTAGAGCCCGTACACCGGGCCGGGAGGACCGCCGGAGGGCGGGGACGCGCGATCGCGGGTCCCCGCCCTCCGCCATGCCGCCCCGGGCCCGTCCCAAGCCCGGCTTCGCGGTCGGGAGGCAAGCGGAGTGGCGGGATCGATACCATGGCAGCCCGACCTTTTCGGGTCCGGACCGCTAGGAGTGCTCTTGCCAGACGAGGCCCAGCCGCTCTCGCCCGAAGTCCGTCCGGGCGGAACCCCCTCCGCACAGCCGGACGCGCCCACCGCCGCCGAGCCGACGGCGGCCTCCGGCGTGCCCAGGAACAGCGGTGACGGCGCGGTCCGGCGCGGCCCCGAGCAGACCAGCCCGAAGCCCGCCGCCGGCCGTGGCAGCAGCCTGCCCGCCACCACGCCCCCCGCACGCCCCGTACAGAGCCCCGTGCCCCGCTCGGGCTCGTCCAACCGCGTCCGGGCCCGTCTGGCGCGCCTCGGCGTCCAGCGGTCCAGCCCGTACAACCCGGTGCTGGAGCCGCTGCTGCGCATCGTGCGCGGGAACGACCCCAAGGCGGAAGCCGCCACGCTGCGCCAGATCGAACGCGCGTACCAGGTCGCCGAGCGCTGGCACCGCGGCCAGAAGCGCAAGAGCGGCGATCCGTACATCACCCACCCCCTCGCGGTGACCACGATCCTGGCCGAGCTGGGTATGGATCCGGCCACTTTGATGGCCGGGCTGCTCCATGACACCGTCGAGGACACCGAGTACGGCCTGGACACCCTGCGCCGTGACTTCGGCGACCAGGTCGCGCTGCTGGTCGACGGCGTCACCAAGCTGGACAAGGTCAAGTTCGGCGAGGCGGCCCAGGCCGAGACCGTGCGCAAGATGGTGGTCGCCATGGCCCGGGACCCCCGGGTGCTGGTGATCAAGCTCGCGGACCGGCTGCACAACATGCGCACCATGCGCTACCTCAAGCGGGAGAAGCAGGAGAAGAAGGCCCGCGAGACCCTCGAGATCTACGCCCCGCTCGCCCATCGCCTGGGCATGAACACCATCAAATGGGAGCTGGAGGACCTCGCCTTCGCGATCCTCTACCCCAAGATGTACGACGAGATCGTGCGGCTGGTCGCCGAGCGGGCCCCCAAGCGCGACGAGTACCTGGCCGTCGTCACCGACCAGGTCCAGGGCGATCTGCGGGCGGCGCGGATCAAGGCCACCGTCACCGGCCGGCCGAAGCACTACTACTCCGTCTACCAGAAGATGATCGTGCGCGGCCGCGACTTCGCCGAGATCTACGACCTGGTGGGCATCCGCGTCCTCGTCGACACCGTCCGCGACTGCTACGCGGCGCTCGGGACCATCCACGCGCGGTGGAACCCGGTGCCGGGGCGGTTCAAGGACTACATCGCGATGCCCAAGTTCAACATGTACCAGTCGCTGCACACGACGGTCATCGGGCCCAGCGGCAAGCCGGTCGAGCTCCAGATCCGCACCTTCGACATGCACCGCCGCGCCGAGTACGGCATCGCCGCGCACTGGAAGTACAAGCAGGAGGCGGTGGCCGGCGCCTCCAAGGTGCGCACCGATGTGCCCCGTAAGGCGGGCAAGGACGACGCCATCAACGACATGGCGTGGCTGCGGCAGCTCCTGGACTGGCAGAAGGAGACCGAGGACCCGGGCGAGTTCCTGGAGTCCCTGCGCTTCGACCTGTCCCGCAACGAGGTCTTCGTCTTCACGCCCAAGGGCGATGTCATAGCGCTTCCGGCCGGGGCCACCCCGGTCGACTTCGCCTACGCCGTGCACACCGAGGTCGGCCACCGCACCATAGGAGCCCGGGTCAACGGGCGGCTGGTCCCGCTGGAGTCCACCCTCGACAACGGCGACCTGGTGGAGGTCTTCACCTCCAAGGCGGCGGGCGCCGGGCCGTCCCGCGACTGGCTGGGCTTCGTCAAGTCGCCGCGCGCCCGTAACAAGATCCGCGCCTGGTTCTCCAAGGAGCGCCGCGACGAGGCCATCGAACAGGGCAAGGACGCCATCGTCCGGGCGATGCGCAAGCAGAACCTGCCCATCCAGCGGATCCTGACCGGGGACTCGCTGGTCACCCTCGCCCACGAGATGCGCTACCCCGACATCTCCGCGCTCTACGCGGCGATCGGCGAGGGCCATGTCTCCGCGCAGAACGTGGTGCAGAAGCTCGTCCAGGCGCTGGGCGGCGAGGAGGCGGCCAACGAGGACATCGCCGAGACCGCCCCGCCCATCCGCCGCACCAAGCGCCGCTCCAGCGCCGATCCGGGCGTGGTGGTCAAGGGCGTCGAGGACGTGTGGGTCAAGCTGGCCCGCTGCTGTACGCCGGTGCCCGGGGACCCCATCATCGGCTTCGTGACCCGCGGCAGCGGCGTCTCGGTGCACCGCGCCGACTGCGTCAACGTGGACTCGCTGTCCCAGCAGCCCGAGCGCATCCTCGACGTCGAATGGGCGCCCACCCAGTCGTCGGTCTTCCTGGTGGCCATCCAGGTCGAGGCGCTGGACCGGTCCCGGCTGCTGTCGGACGTCACCCGGGTGCTGTCCGATCAGCACGTCAACATCCTCTCCGCGGCCGTGCAGACCTCCCGCGACCGGGTGGCCACCTCCCGCTTCACCTTCGAGATGGGCGACCCCAAGCACCTGGGCCACGTCCTGAAGGCCGTACGCGGCGTGGAGGGCGTCTACGACGTCTACCGGGTCACCTCGGCCCGCGCCCGCTGAGAACACCCGCCTGCTGGGCACGCACGCCCCTGAGCACCACGCCAGCTGACCCACGCCCGCCGTCCGCGGAGCGGTGCGTGCTCAGCCGCCGAACTCCTGCAGGCCCTTCAGCGCCTGGTCCAGCAGCGCCTGCCGGCCCTCGAGCTCCTTGGAGAGCTTGTCGGCCTTCGCGTTGTTGCCCGCCGCGCGGGCCGCGTCGATCTGGGACCGCAGCTTGTCCACGGCGTCCTGCAGCTGGCCGGTGAGCCCCGCGGCGCGCGCCCGTGCCTCGGGGTTGGTCCGCCGCCACTCCGCGTCCTCGGCGTCCTGGATGGCGCGCTCCACCGCGTGCATCCGGCCCTCGATACGGGCGCGGGCGTCCCTCGGCACATGGCCGATGGCCTCCCACCGCTCGTTGATCGACCGGAAGGCCGCGCGGGACGCCTTCAGGTCCGAGATGGGCAGCAGCTTCTCGGCCTCGACGACGAGCTCCTCCTTACGGGTGAGATTCTCCCGCTGCTCGGCGTCACGCTCCGCGAAGACCTCGCTACGGGCCTGGAAGAAGATGTCCTGCGCACCGCGGAAGCGGTTCCACAGGTCCTCCTCGGCCTCGCGCTGGGCACGGCCCGCGGCCTTCCAGTCCGACATCAGCTCCCGGTACCGGGCCGCGGTCGGACCCCAGTCGGTGGAGCCGGAGAGCGCCTCGGCCTCGGCGACCAGCTTCTCCTTGGTCTGCCGGGCCTCCTCGCGCTGTGCGTCCAGGGCCGCGAAGTGCGCCTTGCGCCGCTTGGAGAACGCCGAGCGGGCGTGCGAGAAGCGGTGCCACAGCTCGTCGTCGGTCTTGCGGTCCAGCCGGGGCAGGCCCTTCCAGGTGTCCACCAGGGCGCGCAGCCGCTCCCCGGCCGCCCGCCACTGCTCGCTGGCGGCCAGCTGCTCGGCCTCGGCGACCAGGTCCTCCTTGGCCCTGCGGGCCTCGCCGGCCTGGACCGCCTTGGCCGCCTTGCGCTGCTCGCGGCGGACCTCGACCTCCCCGGCGAGCTTGTCGAGCCGCTTCCTCAGCGCCTCCAGATCGCCGACCGCGTGGTGCTCGTCGACCTGGTGGCGGATGTGCTCGATGGCCGCCGTCGCGTCCTTGGCCGACAGATCGGTGGTCTTGACCCGGCGCTCGAGGAGGCCGATCTCGACGACCAGACCGTCGTACTTGCGCTCAAAGTAGGCGAGGGCCTCTTCCGGCGATCCCGCCTGCCACGACCCGACGACCTGCTCCCCGTCGGCCGTACGCACGTACACGGTCCCCGCCTCGTCGACGCGGCCCCAAGGCTCGCTGCTCACAGCGCCTCCTCCACATGATGCCGGGGCGGGCGCGCGGCCCGCGGGCATCGTCCACAGTTTCTTCCGGCCGGGATACGCCCTGGCCGGTCTCATATCAGGGTGGCGGCCATCGGGCCAGGCACCCTACACAACGCCAACATAGGCGACCGGTGCCCCGGCTGTCCGTATCCTGCGCGACCGAAATTTCGCAGTACGCGTGCCCGGCGACCTCAGGACTTGCCGACCGTCGCCTTGTTGATCACCACGCTGGCGTTCGGGGCGGTGTTCATCGTCTGGTCCGGGGGAGCCGCCCCGGCGTTGGCGATCTTCTGCAGGACCTTCATCCCGGCCTTGTCCACGGTGCCGAAGGGCGTGTAGTCCGGCGGGAGGTCGCTCTTCTTGTAGACGAGGAAGAACTGGCTGCCGCCGGTGTTCCGGCCCTGCTTGGTCTGCGGGTTGTACTGGTTGGCCATGGCGACGGTCCCGGCCGGGTACGTGCCGCCCTTGAGCGAGGGGTCCTTCAGGTTCTCGTCCGGGAGGGTGTAGCCGGGGCCGCCCGCGCCGGTGCCCTGCGGGTCACCACACTGCAGCACGTAGATCCGCGAGTTCACCAGCCGGTGGCACTTGGTGTGGTCGAAGTAGCCCTTGCCCGCCAGGAAGTGGAAGGAGTTGACCGTGTGCGGCGCCTTGGCCGCGTCCATGGTCACCGAGATGTCCCCGCAGGTCGTCTCCAGCTTCATCGTGTAGGAGGCCGACTTGTCGATCGTGACCGCCGGCTCCTTCTTCCACGACATCTTCTTCGGCTTCTTGCCCGCGACCGCCTTCGCCGCCTTGGCGCAGGGGTCAGGCGCCTTGCTGGTGGGGGCGGCCGAGGGGGTGGCGGAGGAGGCGGCGTCGTCCTTCTTGTCCTTGTCGCTCCCGGACAGCGCGCCCGTGGCCGCGACGGCACCGCCACCGGCCAGGACCACGGCCAGCACGGCGGCGATCACCACATTGCGCTGGCGCGACTTGCGCCGGGCGGTTTCGCGCCGCTGCTGCTGCCGAAGGTACTTCTCCCGGGCGAGTTGCCGCCGCCGCTGCTCGTTACTGACCACCGGGTCGTCTCCTCATGGCGTGTGCCGTCGGTGTGCTGCTGTTGTGTACGAGGGCTCGGCCGTACCGTATACGGGTTCGCTGTGGCGGGGGCGCCGCCGGTAGGCTCTGAAGCTGCCGAAATCTTCCACCGGACGACAGTGAAGGACGATCGTGCTCATTGCCGGGTTCCCCGCCGGGGCCTGGGGGACCAACTGCTACCTGGTCGCCCCCGCCGCCGGTGAGGAGTGCGTAATCATCGACCCGGGCCATCAGGCGGCCCAAGGTGTCGAGGAGGCGGTCGCCAAACACCGGCTCAAGCCCGTCGCCGTCGTCCTCACCCACGGCCACATCGACCACGTCGCCTCGGTCGTCCCGGTCTGCGGCGCACATGACGTACCGGCCTGGATCCACCCGTCCGACCGCTTCATGATGAGCGACCCGGAGAAGGCCCTCGGGCGCTCCATCGGCATGCCGCTGATGGGCGAACTCACCGTGGGCGAGCCGGATGACGTCAAGGAGCTGGCCCACGGCGCCGAGCTGAAGCTGGCCGGTCTGGAGCTCACCGTCGCGCACGCCCCGGGCCATACCAAGGGGTCGGTGACCTTCCAGATGCCCGAGCAGGCGGACATCCCGTCCGTCTTCTTCTCGGGCGATCTGCTCTTCGCCGGCTCCATCGGACGCACCGACCTGCCCGGCGGCGATCACGCCGAGATCCTCGAGTCGCTGGCCCGTGTGGTCCTGCCGCTCGACGACTCGACCGTGGTGCTGTCCGGCCACGGCCCCCAGACCAGCATCGGCCGGGAGCGCGCCACCAACCCGTATCTGCGCGAGGTGGCCGCCGGCCTCGGAGACGGCGCCGAGCGCCCGGCTCCGCGACGAGGAATGTGACGAGAGACTTCCGTTGAGCACCTTCAAGGCCCCCCGGGGCACGTACGACCTGATCCCGCCGGCCTCCGCGACCTACCTCGCGGTGCGCGAGGCGATCGCCGCACCGCTCAGGCGCTCCGGCTACGGCTACATCGAGACCCCCGGTTTCGAGAACGTGGAGCTCTTCGCGCGCGGCGTCGGCGAGTCCACCGACATCGTGACCAAGGAGATGTACACCCTCACCACCAAGGGCGGCGACGAACTCGCGCTGCGTCCCGAGGGCACCGCCTCGGTGCTGCGCGCCGCCCTGGAGGCCAATCTCCACAAGGCCGGATCGCTGCCGGTCAAACTCTGGTACTCGGGCTCCTACTACCGCTACGAGCGGCCGCAGAAGGGCCGCTACCGCCACTTCTCGCAGGTCGGCGCCGAGGCGATCGGCGCCGAGGACCCGGCGCTTGACGCCGAGCTGATCGTCCTGGCCCACGACGCCTACCGCTCGCTCGGGCTGCGGAACTTCCGCATCCTGCTGAACTCGCTGGGCGACGCCACCTGCCGCCCCGTCTACCGGGCCGCCCTCCAGGACTTCCTGCGCGCCCTCGACCTGGACGAGGACACCCGGCGGCGCGTGGAGATCAACCCGCTGCGGGTGCTGGACGACAAGCGCGAGGCCGTGCGCGCACAACTGGCCGACGCCCCGCTGCTGCGCGACTACCTGTGCGAGGAGTGCAAGGCGTACCACGCGGAGGTCCGCGAGCTGATCACCGCGCGGGGCGTGGACTTCGAGGACGACGCGAGGCTGGTGCGCGGCCTGGACTACTACACCCGCACCACCTTCGAGTTCGTCCACGACGGTCTGGGCTCCCAGTCCGCGGTCGGCGGCGGTGGCCGCTACGACGGGCTGTCCGAGATGATCGGCGGCCCGGCGCTGCCCTCGGTGGGCTGGGCGCTCGGCGTGGACCGCACGGTGCTCGCGCTGGAGGCCGAGGGCGTCCAGCTGGACCTGCCCGACGCCGTCAGCGTCTTCGCCGTGCCGCTGGGGGAGGAGGCCCGCAAGGTCCTCTTCGGCGTGGTCGGTGAGCTCCGCACGGCGGGCGTCGCCACGGACTTCGCCTACGGCGGGAAGGGACTGAAGGCCGCGATGAAGGCCGCCAACCGCAGCGGCGCCCGCTACGCGATCGTGGCGGGCGAGCGCGACCTCGCCGAGGACGTGGTCCAGCTGAAGGACATGGAGTCCGGTGAGCAGGCCCCGGTCCCGCTGGCCGAGGTGGTCGAGGCGGTCCGCGCACGCCTGGCCTGAGCGGCGCTCGGGCCTGGCCCGTCCGACGTGCGGCCTGGCCCGTCCGACGCACGGTCACGCCCGTCCGGCATATGGCCTCGCCCGTCCGACGTACGGAAGGGGGCCCGGGGATTTCCCCGGGCCCCTGCGCCGCCTTCCTGCAGCAGCCCCAGCCGCATGGCGCTGGTGACCGCCGAGACCTCGACGCGGACCGGAGCGCCGGTCTGCCTCGTCGGGGTCGCGCGGCCGGGGGGAGTAGCGGGCGAAATGCCGCACGGTTTCCCGGATCGTCAACTCGGCCGGGGCGGATTCATCCTGCCAAACGATGCCGATCCGGGACCGCCACTCGCGTCCCCCAGAGGCGCGGTCCCGGCCCAGCACGGTGACCTCGCCCGCGTCCCGGTCCCGATGGCCCTGGAGGATCTCCACCGTCGTGCTCGTGCCCGCCCCGTTGGGCCCCAGGACGCCGAACACCTCTCCCTGCCGGATGCCCAGGTCAAGGCCGTCCAGCGCGGTTACCGCGCCATAGTGTTTGCGCAGCCCGCGCACCGATACCGCTTCGTCTGCCATGTCCATGGGAGTGACGGTGCCGCGCCGGCCCCGGGGACGACCGGAAGCCCGTCTTATGTCCTCCGAACGGGGGACAGGGCACCATGGCATGACCGCGCCGAGCGCGCCCATGCGGGGGGAGCGGGTGCGGCACAATGGGCGTGCCCGACGGGGCTGGAGACGGCGGAGAGCGACGGACGGCGAGTATGGCGACGACAGTGATGGACGACGTGGAGTCCGGCGAGGCGCGGGACGGCGCGCGGGCCGGGACGGGAGGCAGTCGCGCCTTCGCCCTGCTGCTCGTGATCACCGGAGCGCTGGGGCTGCTGGCCGCCTGGGTCATCACGATCGACAAGAACAAGATCCTCGAGTACAAGGCCGACGGTAAGGTCTTCACGCCCGGCTGCAGCCTCAACCCCGTCGTCTCCTGCGGCAACATCATGGAGAGCGACCAGGCGCAGGCGTTCGGCTTCCCGAACCCGATGCTCGGCCTCGTCGCCTACGGCATCGTCATCTGCGTGGGCATGTCGCTGCTGACCGGGGCGCGCTTCCCCCGCTGGTACTGGCTGACCTTCAACGCGGGCACGCTCTTCGGCGTCGGCTTCGTGACCTGGCTGCAGTACGAGTCGCTGTACGTGATCGGCTCGCTGTGCCTGTGGTGCTGCCTGGCCTGGGTCGCGACCATCGTGATGTTCTGCTACGTCACCGGCCACAACCTCAAGCACGGATACCTCCCGGCGCCGGACGGGCTGCGGCGCGGGCTCATGGAGTTCCACTGGGTGGTCCCGGTGGTGTGGATCGGCGTCATCGGCATGCTGATCCTGACCCGCTGGTGGGACTTCTGGACTGCTTGATCCGAGGCTCGGTTCGCCTCCGGGGCGCTTGGACGCCCTTAAGTCCCGGGTTCTTGTCTGTCCCGGGTCCCTGTCTGTCCCGGGTTCTGTCTGTCCCGGGTTCTTGGGCTGACCGGCGACAGGGGCTTTTGCGCCCCGGAGGGGGCACCTCCCAGCGGTAGCCGGGGGGCGAGCCGAGCCCTGAAAAGAGGGGCTGTCGGTGGGTTGGCATAGGCTTCCCGCGTGGAGCCAGACCTGTTCACCGCCGCCGCAGAGGACCGCCAGGAGAAGGATCCGGCCAGCAGCCCGCTGGCCGTGCGGATGCGTCCGCGCACCCTCGACGAGGTCGTGGGCCAGCAGCATCTGCTGCGCCCCGGGTCCCCGCTGCGGCGGCTCGTGGGCGAGGGCGGCGGCGGTCCGGCCGGGCCGTCGTCGGTGATCCTCTGGGGCCCGCCGGGCATCGGCAAGACGACGCTGGCGTATGTGGTCAGCCAGGCCACCCAGAAGCGGTTCGTCGAGCTGTCGGCCATCACCGCGGGGGTCAAGGAGGTCCGGGCCGTCATCGACGGCGCGCGCCGCTCCTCCGGGGCGTACGGGCGGGACACCGTGCTCTTCCTGGACGAGATCCACCGCTTCAGCAAGGCCCAGCAGGACTCGCTGCTGCCCGCCGTGGAGAACCGCTGGGTGACGCTGATCGCGGCCACCACCGAGAATCCGTACTTCTCCGTGATCTCCCCGCTGCTCTCCCGCTCGCTGCTGCTCACCCTGGAGCCGCTGACCGACGACGATCTGCGCGGGCTGCTGCGGCGCGCGCTCACCGACGAGCGCGGGCTCGGCGGGGCGGTCACCCTCCCCGAGGACGCCGAGGCGCATCTGCTGCGGATAGCGGGCGGTGACGCCCGGCGGGCGCTCACCGCGCTGGAGGCGGGCGCCGGGGCGGCGCTGGACAAGGGCGAGTCCGAGGTCACGCTCACCTCGCTGGAGGAGGCGGTCGACCGGGCCGCGGTGAAGTACGACCGCGCGGGCGACCAGCACTACGACGTGGCCAGCGCCCTCATCAAGTCCATCCGCGGCTCGGACGTGGACGCGGCGCTGCACTATCTGGCCCGGATGATCGAGGCGGGGGAGGACCCGCGGTTCATCGCCCGCCGGCTGATGATCTCGGCGAGCGAGGACATCGGTCTCGCCGATCCGACCGCCCTGCCCACCGCCGTGGCGGCCGCTCAGGCCGTTGCCCTCATCGGCTTCCCGGAGGCCGCGCTCACCCTGAGCCACGCCACGATCGCCCTGGCCCTCGCGCCCAAGTCCAACGCCGCCACCACCGCGATCGGCGCGGCGCTCGCGGATGTGCGGGCGGGCCTGGCCGGGCCGGTGCCGCCGCATCTGCGCGACGGCCACTACCAGGGGGCGAAGAAGCTCGGCCACGCACAGGGCTATCTCTATCCGCACGATCTGCCGGGCGGCATCGCGGCGCAGCAGTACGCGCCGGACAAGATCCACGGCAAGCGCTACTACGAGCCCACGCGGTACGGGGCCGAGGCGCGGTACGCGGATGTGGTGGAGCGGGTGCGGGCGCGGCTGCGGGGCGACCCGCCGCCGTCCGCCGACGGTCCGGCCGCGCCCTCGTCATAGCGGCCCGCCCGGCGGCACGGCCCTGTCCCCGTCCGTAGTGGTGCGCCTTCCCGTCGCGCCCCTCGTCGGAGCGGCCGCCCGGCGGGCGCCGCGCCCGGTCGCCCGTCCCGCGGGACGGCCTCAGCCGGCCGCCGCGTCGAACAGGGCGTGCATCGCGTACCGCAGCTCGGACACGTTCCGTACCGGCTCCGGAAAGTCGAAGCGCGCGTCGAACGGCCGGTCCGCCTCGTCCGTGAAGCGCACCCGCAGACCGAAGCGGTCCAGCGCCACCGGGGTGGCCGGGCCCCGGGTGCAGACCATGCCGGAGCGCTCGCCGAGCAGCGCGCACAGCCCGCGCACCTGCTCGCTGTGGGCGGCGTGCAGATGCTGGAGCAGATCGGCCTCGTGCCGGACCAGCGGATCGGGGTCGGCCGTGGTGAAGTCGTCCGGCTCGACGCCGTCCGCGCCCCACAGGTCGTCCACGCACGCCTCGCCGACCTCCAGCCGCAGCAGCGACCAGGCGGCCTTCCCGGCGGGCCCCACCCCGGCGGCCGGTCCACCGCGCCGGGGCGGCCGCGGCGCCTGGTCGAGGCCGAGCAGCTCGCCCACCGGGTGCCGCTCGGCCAGCAGCGCCGCCGCGGTGCGGGTGCGCTCACCGCAGGGGACGGGGGTCAGCCAGCCGGCCACCCAGGCGCGGCCGCGGATCCTGTGGGGCATCGCGACGGGGGCGACGTCGGTGATCTCCATCACGCAGGTCAGCTCGTCGTCCTGGGCGTGCGCGGCGGCGCGGGCGGCGGGGGAGGCGCTGGGCACCAGCAGCAGCACATCCCCGTCCGGGGCGACCGTACGGGCGGCGGGACCGTCCGTCCCCAGGTCGTCCAGGGCTTCGATTCCGGGAATAGTCAAGGAAGCCGTAGCCTTGGATTCGACGAGAGTACGTACGCGCTCTGCCGGTGTGGGCCGCAGGGCGCTCTCCATGGGACGCGGCTGACCCTCCTCGGGGCTCTGACCAGTGCTGGGCAGGGGGATCCCAGGTCGAAACATGCGTTCTCCTCGGCTAAGGTAAGGCTCACCTAACTTACATGGAGGTTCGTTCCCCGTGAACCAGTCGCGTCCCAAGGTCAAGAAGTCGCGGGCGCTCGGCATCGCTCTGACCCCGAAGGCCGTCAAGTACTTCGAGGCCCGCCCCTACCCGCCGGGCGAGCACGGCCGTGGCCGCAAGCAGACCAGTGACTACAAGGTCCGGCTGCTGGAGAAGCAGCGGCTGCGCGCCCAGTACGACATCAGCGAGCGCCAGATGGTCCGCGCCTACGACCGCGCCCGGAAGGCCGAGGGCAAGACGGGCGAGGCACTGGTCGTCGAGCTCGAGCGCCGTCTGGACGCGCTCGTCCTGCGGTCGGGCATCGCCCGCACCATCTACCAGGCCCGCCAGATGGTCACCCACGGCCACATCGAGGTCAACGGCCGCAAGGTCGACAAGCCCTCGTTCCGGGTCCGCCCGGACGACGTGGTGATGGTCCGCGAGCGCAGCCGCGACAAGGTCCCCTTCCAGGTGGCGCGCGAGGGTGGCTACGCCCCCGACGGCGAGACCCCGCGCTACCTCCAGGTCAACCTGAAGGCGCTCGCCTTCCGCCTGGACCGGGACCCCAACCGCAAGGAGATCCCGGTGATCTGCGACGAGCAGCTCGTCGTCGAGTACTACGCCCGCTGATCCGGCGGAGCGGACGGTACGCAGCCAAGCCCGCGGGTTCCCCCTCGACACCGGTCGACGGGGAACCCGCGGGCTTGTCCGGTGGCGGGTCCGGGCCGGGTGCCCGGCGGCCGTTATCCGTTTCGGGTGCGCGTCCGCGGCGCGATAAGGTCGATACCTGCCGCCCGCACCCGGATACCGCCCGAGAGCGGCGGGCGACGGACGACGCCGAACGACGCGTCATCACGACACGTCATCGCGCCGAGCACGACCAAAGACGACACAACGACGACGAGCGGCGACAGGGAGCGGTGCGACGTGTCCGGTGGAGAGGTGGCCGGGATCCTCGTGGCCGTCTTCTGGGCGATCCTGGTGTCCTTCCTCGCGCTGGCGCTGGTGAGGCTGGCCCAGACGCTCAAGGCGGCCACCCGGCTGGTGGCGGAGGTCACCGACCAGGCGGTGCCGCTGCTCAGCGAGGCGTCCGCGACCGTGCGCGAGGCCAACACCCAGCTCGCCCGGGTGGACTCGATCGCCTCCGACGTCCAGGAGGTCACCTCCAACGCCTCCGCGCTCTCCTCGACCGTCTCCACCGCCTTCGGCGGACCGCTGGTCAAGGTGGCCGCGTTCGGCTACGGCGTCCGCCGGGCGATCGGCCGCAAGGGGCGGGCGGAGGACGAGCCCGCGCCCGCGCGCACCGTCGTCATCGGCAAGACCCTGCCGTCCGCCCGCCGGGGCGGCCGCCGCAACCGTGGATCGAAGGGCTGACAGACCGGATGTTCCGCCGCACATTCTGGTTCACCACCGGCGTCGCCGCCGGAGTGTGGGCCACCACCAAGGTCAACCGCAAGCTCAACCAGCTCACCCCGGAGAGCCTGGCGGCGCAGGCCGCCGACCGCGCGGTGCTGGCGGGCCGGCGGATCAAGGTCTTCGCCCTCGACGTACGGGACGGCATGGCCGACCGCGAGGCCGCGCTCAAGGACGCGCTCGGGCTCTCCGCGCCACCGCCGGACGACCGCAAGCGGCTCCCGGCCCAGCGGGGCCGGGCCCAGCTCACCCACACCCCCTCCTACAAGTTCCACAAAGCCGGAAATGAGGACCACTGATGGAGTCGGCTGAAATCCGCCGCCGCTGGCTGCGCTTCTTCGAAGAGCGCGGGCACACCGTCGTGCCGTCGGCGTCGCTCATCGCGGACGACCCGACGCTGCTGCTGGTCCCCGCGGGCATGGTGCCCTTCAAGCCGTACTTCCTCGGCGAGGTCAAGCCGCCCTTCGACCGCGCCGTCAGCGTGCAGAAGTGCGTGCGCACCCCGGACATCGAAGAGGTCGGCAAGACCACCCGCCACGGCACCTTCTTCCAGATGTGCGGGAACTTCTCGTTCGGCGACTACTTCAAGGAAGGCGCCATCACCTACGCCTGGGAGCTGCTCACCAGCTCCCAGGAGGAGGGCGGCTACGGCCTCGACCCCGAGCGGCTGTGGATCACCGTCTACGAGCAGGACGACGAGGCCGAGCGCATCTGGCGCGAGGTGATCGGCGTGCCCTCGTCACGGATCCAGCGCCTGGGCATGGGCCCGAACTACTGGTCCATGGGCGTCCCCGGCCCCTGTGGCCCCTGCTCCGAGATCAACTACGACCGTGGTCCGGAGTTCGGCGAGGAGGGCGGCCCGGCCGTCAACGACGAGCGCTACGTGGAGATCTGGAACCTGGTCTTCATGCAGTACGAGCGCGGTCCGGGCGAGGGCAAGGAGAACTTCCCGATCCTCGGCGAGCTGCCCAGCAAGAACATCGACACCGGCCTCGGCCTCGAGCGCCTCGCGATGATCCTGCAGGGCGTGCGGAACATGTACGAGACCGACACCCTGCGCGTCGTCATGGACAAGGCCACCGAGCTGACCGGGGTCGCCTACGGCGCCGCCCATGACACCGACGTCTCGCTGCGCGTGGTCGCCGACCACATGCGCACCTCCGTCATGCTCATCGGCGACGGCGTCACCCCCGGCAACGAGGGCCGCGGCTATGTGCTGCGCCGCATCATGCGCCGCGCCATCCGCAACATGCGCATCCTCGGCGCCACCGAGCCGGTCGTCGGCGAACTGGTCGACGTCGTCCTGAAGACGATGGGCCAGCAGTACCCGGAGCTGCTGACCGACCGCAAGCGCATCGAGACCGTCGCCCTCGCCGAGGAGTCGGCCTTCCTCAAGACCCTCAAGGCCGGCACCAACATCCTCGACACCGCCGTCACCGACACCAAGGCCGCCGGCGGCAGCGTGCTCCCCGGCGACAAGGCGTTCCTGCTCCACGACACCTGGGGCTTCCCGATCGACCTCACCCTCGAGATGGCCGCCGAACAGGGCCTCTCGGTGGACGAGGAGGGCTTCCGCCGCCTGATGAAGGAGCAGCGGGAGCGCGCCAAGGCCGACGCCAAGGCCAAGAAGACCGGCCACGCCGACCTGTCCGCCTACCGCGAGGTCGCCGACAGCTCCGGCCTGACCGAATTCACCGGCTACACCCACACCGAGGGCGAGTCCACCGTCGTCGGCCTGCTGGTCGACGGGGTGTCCTCGCCCGCCGCCACCGAGGGCGACGAGGTCGAGGTCGTCCTGGACCGCACCCCGTTCTACGCCGAGGGCGGCGGCCAGCTCGCCGACACCGGCCGGATCAAGCTGGACACCGGCGCCGTCGTGGAGGTCCGGGACGTCCAGCAGCCGGTGCCCGGAGTCAGCGTGCACAAGGGCGTCGTCCAGGTCGGCGAGGTGACGGTCGGCGCCGGGGCCCACGCCCGGATCGACGTCACGCGCCGCCGCGCCATCGCCCGCGCCCACAGCGCCACCCACCTCACCCACCAGGCGCTGCGCGACGCCCTGGGCCCGACCGCCGCCCAGGCCGGTTCGGAGAACTCGCCCGGCCGCTTCCGCTTCGACTTCGGCTCGCCGACCGCCGTGCCCGGCACGGTCCTCACGGACGTCGAGCAGAAGATCAACGAGGTGCTCTCGCGTGAGCTCGACGTCACCGCCGAGGTGATGAGCATGGACGACGCCAAGAAGCAGGGCGCCATCGCCGAGTTCGGCGAGAAGTACGGCGACCGGGTGCGCGTGGTGACCATCGGCGACTTCTCCAAGGAGCTGTGCGGTGGCACGCATGTGCACAACACCGCCCAGCTGGGTCTGGTGAAGCTGCTCGGCGAGTCCTCCATCGGCTCCGGTGTGCGCCGGGTCGAGGCCCTGGTGGGCGTGGACGCCTACAACTTCCTCGCCCGTGAGCACACGGTCGTCTCCCAGCTCACCGACCTGGTCAAGGGCCGCCCCGAGGAGCTCCCGGAGAAGATCTCCGGCATGCTGAGCAAGCTCAAGGAGGCCGAGAAGGAGATCGAGCGGTTCCGCGCCGAGAAGGTGCTCCAGGCCGCCGCCGGTCTCGCCCAGGGTGCCAAGGACGTCCGGGGCGTGGCCCTGATCGCCGCCAAGGTGCCGGACGGCACCGCCGCCGACGATCTGCGCAAGCTGGTCCTGGACGTGCGCGGGCGGATTCCCGGCGACCGCCCGGCCGTCGTCGCCCTCTTCACCGTGGCGGGCGGCCGTCCGCTGACCGTCATCGCCACCAACGAGGCCGCGCGTGAGCGCGGGCTCAAGGCCGGTGACCTGGTCCGCACCGCCGCCAAGACGCTCGGCGGCGGAGGCGGCGGCAAGCCGGACGTGGCCCAGGGCGGCGGTCAGAACCCGGACGCCGTCGGCGAGGCCATCGAGGCCGTCGAGCGACTCGTCGCGGAATCGGCCTGATCCCGTGCGACGCGGCAGGCGGATCGCCATCGACGTCGGGGACGCCCGGATCGGGGTCGCCTCGTGCGACCCCGACGGGATCCTCGCCACCCCCGTGGAGACCGTGCCGGGACGCGACATCCCGGCCGCCCACAAGCGGCTCGTGGCGATCGTCGAGGAATACGAACCGATCGAGGTCGTGGTCGGCCTGCCGCGCTCGCTCAGCGGGCGCGAGGGGCCTGCCGCGGCCAAAGTGCGCACGTTCGCGCGCGAGTTGGCACGGCGGGTCAACCCGGTGCCGGTACGGCTCGTCGACGAGCGTATGACCACTGTCACAGCGTCCCAGGGGCTGCGCGCCTCCGGGGTGACGTCCAAGAAGGGCCGTTCGGTCGTTGACCAGGCCGCGGCCGTGGTGATCCTGCAGAGCGCGCTGGAGACCGAGCGGGCCTCGGGGCGGGCTCCGGGGGAAGCCGTCGAAGTGGTCATCTGATCGCGGTACGGTAACGTTCCGCGCGACATGGCCGCCGCCGCGTGCCACGAACACGCCAGCGGTGACCACCTCCGTCGCTAGGGGATCGATGACTGAGTACGGCCGGGGACCCGGCTCCCAACCGTGGCACCCCGAGGATCCGCTGTACGGGGACCGAGAGTGGAGCGGCCACCGCACGGTGGCCGGTCAGGACCCCTACGCACAGGACCCGTACGCACAGGAGCCCTACGCGCAAGACACCTACGCACAGGATCCGTACGCGCAGGACGCATACGGCCAGGATCCGTACGGTCAGGGCGCCTACGGACAGGGCCAGTACGGCCAGGACCCTTACGGACACCAGCAGTATCCGCACGGCTATCCGCAGGACCCCCAGCAGCAGCACCAGCAGCCCCAGTGGGACGGCCAGGACGCCGGCTACCCGCACCAGCGGCACCCGCAGGAGTATCCCGGCCAGGACGGCTCCTACCCCGCCCAGGGCGGCCCCTACGGAGGGACGGACCCGCACGATCCCTACGGCGGCCAGGGCGCTCCCTACCCGGCCCAGGACCCCTACCAGGGACAACAGGGGACGCAGCAGATGCCCACGGTGCCCGCGGAGCACCAGGTGCCGCGTCAGCGGGAGGCCCCCGAGGAGCCGCCCGCCCGGGTGGACGACGAGGACGACCATCCGTTCTTCACCGACGGCGGCGGCCGGGGCGGCGCGGACGACGCGGATGACGCGGATGACGCGGACGACGACGCCGGGGACGGCGAGCGCTCCGGCAAGAAGGGCAAGCCCAAGAAGCGCCGCAGCGGTGTGGCGTGCCTCTTCGTGACCGTCGTCCTGGTGGGCGTCGTCGGCGGAGGCGGCTACTACGCCTACGACTTCTGGCAGACCCGCTTCGGCCCCGCGCCCGACTACTCCGGCGAGGGCACCGGCCGGATCGAGGTGGAGGTCCCGTCCGGCTCCGGCAACGCGGAGATCGGCTCGATCCTCGCCGACAAGGGCGTGGTCAAGAGCAGTGGCGCCTTCGTGGAGGCCGTGGAGGACAGCGGCAAGTTCGTCCAGCCGGGCACGTACACCCTGCGCAAGGAGATGTCCGGCGCGGCGGCGGTCAAGCTGATGCTCGACCCCAGCAGCAGCAACGCGCTGATCGTCACCGAGGGCATGCGCGACGCCACGATCTACGCGGCGATCGACAAGAAGATCGGCCTCAAGGCGGGGACCACCGCGGGCGTCGCCAAGAAGGAGGCCAAGAACCTCGGACTGCCCTCCTGGGCCGACGACAACAGCAAGATCAAGGATCCGCTGGAAGGGTTCCTGTACCCGTCCCGATACAGCGTGGGCGAGGGCGCCAAACCCGCGGACGTACTGCGGAAGATGGTCGCCGAGGCCAACCGGAACTACTCCAGCCTGGATCTGGAGGGCAAGGCCGAGGACCTGGGCCTGAAATCCCCGCTCCAGCTGATCAGCGTGGCCAGCCTGGTCCAGGCGGAGGGCGTCACCCACGACGACTTCCGGAAGATGGCCGAGGTCATCTACAACCGGCTCAAGCCCGCGAACCCCGAGACCTACGGCAAAGTGGAATTCGACTCCACGTACAACTACATCAAGAACCAGAGCAAGATCGATATCCCGATCAGTGAGATCAAGCAGTACGACAACCCGTACAACACGTACTTCTACAAGGGACTTCCGCCCGGTCCGATCGGAAATCCGGGACATGACGCGCTGAAGGCGGCGATGAACCCGACCAGCGACGGCTGGTATTACTTCATCTCGCTCGACGGCAAGACGAGTGAATTCTCCAAGACCTACGCGGATCACCAGAAGTGGGTCGACAAGTTCAATAAGCAGCGCACGAACAACGGCTGAGGAAAGATGTCGGAAAACCGCAGGGCAGCGGTGCTCGGTTCGCCGATCGCCCACTCCCTGTCACCGGTGCTGCACCGCGCCGCGTACCGCGAGTTGGGCCTGAGCGGCTGGACGTACGACCGCTTCGAGGTGGACGAGACCGGGCTGCCGGACTTCTTCAAGCGGCTCGGTGAGGACGCGGGGCCGGCCTGGGCCGGGCTGTCCCTGACCATGCCGCTCAAGCGTGCCGTCATCCCGCTGCTGGACGAGATCAGCGACACCGCGGCCTCGGTGGAGGCCGTCAACACGGTGGTCTTCGGCGACGACGGCCGCAGGCGCGGGGACAACACCGATATCCCGGGCATGCTGGCGGCGCTGCGGGAGCGCGGCGTCGGGCGCGTGGCACGCGCCGCCGTGCTGGGTGCCGGGGCCACGGCCTCCTCCGCGCTGGCCGCGCTCTCCCGGATCTGCGACGGCGAGGTCACCGCGTACGTCCGCAGCGAGGCCCGCGCCGCCGAGATGCGGCAGTGGGGCGAGCGGCTGGGCGTCGCGGTGCGCACCGCGGACTGGGGCGACGCGGCCGGGGCGCTCGGCGCGCCGCTGGTGATCGCCACCACCCCCGCGGGCACCACCGACGCGCTCGCCGCGTCCGTACCGGACCGGCCCGGCGCGCTCTTCGACGTCCTCTACGAGCCCTGGCCCACCCCGCTCGCCGCCGCCTGGGCGGCGCGCGGCGGCTCGGTGGTCGGCGGCCTGGACCTCCTGGTGCACCAGGCGGTGCTCCAGGTCGAGCAGATGACCGGCCGCGCCCCCGCGCCGCTGGCCGCGATGCGCGAGGCGCTGGCGGCCCGCTGAGCCGCCCCACGGGTCCCC
>NZ_JAEEAP010000869.1 GCF_016103465.1 Streptomyces sabulosicollis | reverse complement strand
GGCCACGGAGGTCCGGGAGGCGGACGGGACCGCCGCCGTCACCGCCGTCGCCGCCGGGGTACCCATGGCGGCCATCGGCGTCGTCGTCGCCACCTTAGGGGTGACGATCGTGGTCTCGGTGTCCTCCGCCGCTCCGCCCGCCGGGGGCTCGGTGTCCTCCGCCGCTCCGCCCGCCGCCTGGGGCTCGGTGTCGCCCTTACGGTTCCCACCGCTCGTCCCGAACGCCCCGGCCATCGCCGAACCGGGCGAGCGGTCGGCGACCAGCGCCAGCGCGCGCCGGCCCGCGACCGTGCCCCGCTTGTCCGCGAGGACGCCCCGCAGCCCGATGGACGCCTCCAGTTCGGCGCGGGCCCGGTCCAGATGGCCCGTGCACAGCGCGAGGACGCCCAGCTCGTGGTGGAAGTACGCCTCGTCGGCGACCTGCCCCGCCAGCCGCGCGGCCTCCTGGCCGTGCCGCACCGCGCGCTCCCACGCGCCCCAGTGCAGCGCCGCGGCGAAGGCGGGCGCGGCGGCGCGGGCCAGGAGCACGGCGGCGTCGGCGTGACCCGCCTCGCGGCTTCCGATGAGCGCGGTCATCGCCGCGAGGATCGCGTCGGCCTCGGCGGCGACGCGCTCGGGGGCCACCGAGGGGTGGCCTGCCCACCAGGCGTAGTGCTGGGCGACGGTGTGCGCGCGCCCGGCGTCCTCGTCGGCGTAGCCCTCCTCCGCGAGCTGGGCGGTGACGCGCGCCGCCAGCCGGTAGTGCGATCCGGCCGGGGTGACGAGGCCGCAGCCGAGGAGTTCGCCGAGGGCGGCGTCCGCGTGGGTGTCCCCGGACAGCGCGGGCAGATGGGCCTGGTGCGGGCATTCGCCGCCGAGCGCGACCGCGAACCGCAGGGCGTCGCGGGCCGCCTCGCCCAGCCGGGCGGCGAGCAGCGCGGCGGGGGACGCCGCCTCGGCGATCGAGGGCAGCGGGATCCCGGCCACCGGCGCGGAGGCGTCGTCGCGCAGGGCGTCCCGCTGCCGCAGCAGCGCGCCCGCCTGGACGAAGCGCAGCGGCAGCCCCTCGGACTCGAACCACAGGTCCGCCGCCCAGCTCGCCTCGTCCTCCTCCAGGGGCCGTCGTGCGGCCCGCTCCAGCAGTTCGAGACCGGCCGTACGGCTGAGCCCGGAGAGGAAGACCTCCTCCAGGTGGGAGTCGGGGGACGGCGCCGGGACGTCGGGGGTGGCGGAGATGAGGAACGCGCATTCGGGGGTGGCGTCGAGGAACTCGTCCAGCGCGGCGCCGCCGAACTCGATGTCGTCCAGGACGACGACCGCGCCGATCTCCCGGACCGCCTCCAGCAGCTCCGCGCGGTCCGGCCGGTACAGCGGGGCGCTGAAGACCGCGGCGTAGAGGTCGTGGAGGAGGTCGGTGGGGGTGCGGTGGTAGCCGGAGAGGCGTACGACGCCGTCGGGCGCGAGCCGCTCGCAGTCGGAGGCGACGGCCTCCAGCAGGGTGCTGCGCCCGGCGCCGGACGGCCCGGTGACCCGCACCGAGCGGCCCCGGGCGAGCAGCCGGGCGAGCCGCTCCCGCTCCTCGTCGCGCTCCAGCATCGGCAGTTCGGGCACGACGGTGCCGGACGGGCGGGGCGCGGCGGCGGCGCGGCGCAGCTCGGCCCGCTCGTCGGGGCCGTGGCGCTCGGGCCGGGCGGGGCGCTCGCCGGGCGGGCAGGGTTCTATCTCGCTGCCGTCGACGGGGTTGACGGTGAGCAGGTGGT
>NZ_JAEEAP010000868.1 GCF_016103465.1 Streptomyces sabulosicollis | reverse complement strand
CGGGCGCCGGTGGCGGCTTCGCGGATCGGCGGCCGGGGTCGCTCCGGACTGCGGGTGGGTCCCAGTGCCCCTGTAAAAATGCTTGATCTGGCGCAACTAATTGGTCAAAGGTTTTTGGCAGGGGTACTCCCTCCCGTCGGCAGTCCGGCACCGGCCCCCGCCGCCCGGGCACCGGAGCCGCCACGGCCCCAGCGCCCACCGGCCCGGCGCCCGGCGATGGCGCCGCGCCGCCCGCCTCCCTGCCCCGTTGCTCAATTGCGCCGAAGGCGCGAGACGGCGGCGCGGACGACCGGGCTGAGAAGTCCGACGCGGGCGCCTGCCTGTCCCGGGCCGGGGCCGTGCCCTGCCGCACCGTGCTGTGCCGCACCACGCCGTGCTGCGCCGTGCCGCACCACGCCGCGCCACGGCGTGTTCTCAACGGCCGGGCCCCGTACCGGTTTCCGGGGCGCCCGGTAGGGTTCGCCAGGTGAGTGCTCTCAATCTCGATGACTTCGTCGACCTGATCGAGCGCCCCGACGGGGGCATCCGGCGTGACGCCGAGGAGCGCCGCGAGCGGCTCGCACTGCCGCCGGGCGCGCTCGGGCGGCTGGACGAACTGGGCGAGTGGCTGGCCGCCGCGCAGCAGCGGGTGCCGGTCAAGCCCATCGAGCAGCCCCGCGTCGTCCTCTTCGCGGGCGACCACGGCATCTCCGACCTCGGCGTCTCCGCCCGCCCCGCCAGGAGCACCCACCGTCTGGTCCGCGCCGTGCTGGACGGCGAGAGCCCGGCCGCCATCCTCGCCGCCCGGCTCGGCACGCCCGTCCGCGTCATCGACATGGCGCTGGACTGCGACCCCGAGGACCTCCCCGAAGAGGTCACCCGCCACCGGGTACGCCGCGCGTCCGGCCGGTTCGACGTCGAGGACGCGCTCACCCTGGACGAGGCCGAGCGGGCCTTCCGCGCCGGGATGGCCATCGCCGACGAGGAGGCGGACTCCGGTACGGACCTCCTCGTCCTCGGCGACCTCAGCGTCGGCGGCACCACCGCCGCGGCCACGCTGATCGCCGCGTTGTGCGGTACGGACGCGTCCGTGGTCACCGGCCGTGGCGGGGCCGCCATCGACGACCTCGCCTGGATGCGCAAGTGCGCCGCCATCCGGGACGGACTGCGCCGGGCCCGCCCGGTGCTCGGCGATCAGCTCCAACTGCTGGCCACCGTCGGCGGTGCGGACCTCGCCGCGATCACCGGCTTCCTGCTGCAGAGCGCCGTACGCCGCACCCCCGTGATCCTCGACGGCGTCGTCTCGGCGGCCTGCGCGCTGGTCGCCCAGCGGGTGGCGTTCCGCGCCCCGGACTGGTGGCTGGCCGGTCAGGCAAGCGGCGAGCCGGGCCAGGAGAAGGCCCTCGACCGCATCGCCCTCACCCCGCTGCTCGACCACGGCGTCACGGTCGGCGAGGGCACGGGCGCACTGCTCGCCCTGCCCCTGGTACAGGCGGCCGCGGCCCTGCACGCGGAGCTCCCGGAGCGCAACGACCAGGGCGTGTCCGACGGATCGTGACCGCTGCGGCGGGCTGCTCCCCTCCCCTTCCCGCGGCATCGATATGCGCCTCCGGCGCGTGGCAGGGCGCCGCCCACGATCCCGGGGTCCAGGGGCGGAGCCCCCCAGTGCTCCCCACGCGGCACCTTCCCAGAACCGAGGTTCCGCCCAAGCCCGGGTCCAGGAGTGAGACCCCCCGGTGCCGCCCTCCCGGCACCTTCTTGAGACGGGCGCCCTGCCCC
>NZ_JAEEAP010000867.1 GCF_016103465.1 Streptomyces sabulosicollis | reverse complement strand
GGTCGTGCGCCGGGGTGGGATGCGTTGCCGGTGCAGTATGCGGACTATGCGCTGTGGCAGCGTGAGGTGCTGGGCGATCTGGAGGACCCGGACAGTGTGGTCAGTGGCCAGCTCGGCTACTGGCGTGAGGCGCTGGCCGGTGCGCCGGAGGAGCTGGCCCTCCCGATCGACCGGCCCCGGCCCGCCGTCTCCTCCTTCCGCGGCCGTTCCCTGCCGGTGCGGGTGAGCCCGCAGGTCCACGCCCGGCTGGTGGCGCTCGCCCAGCGCGGGCGGGCCACGATGTTCATGGTCGTCCAGGCGGCGCTGGCGCTGCTGCTGTCGCGGATGGGCGCGGGGATGGACATCCCGGTGGGTACGGCGGTGGCGGGGCGTGGGGATGCTGCCTTGGACGGGCTGGTGGGGTTCTTCGTCAACACGTTGGTGCTGCGGACCGATGTGAGCGGCGATCCGACGTTCGTGGAGTTGTTGTCCCGGGTGCGGGAGACGGATCTGGACGCGTATGCCCATCAGGATGTGCCGTTCGAGCGGCTGGTGGAGGACCTGAATCCTGTCCGTTCGTTGGGGCGTAATCCGTTGTTCCAGGTGTCGTTGGGGCTTCAGGGCGCGCCTTCGGGTGAGGGGCGGTTGTGGGATCTGCCGGGGCTGCGGGTGCGTCCGCTGGAGTCCGGGACCGAGGCTGCGGCACGGGTGGACCTTGCCCTCGACCTGGCCGAGCACCGTGATGGCGACGGTGACCCGGGCGGGATCCGTGGTGCGTTCCTGTATGCCACCGATCTCTTTGACGAGCGGACGGTGGAGGTGCTCGCCGAGCGGCTGGTGCGGGTGCTGGAGCAGGTCGCCTCGGATCCGGCGGCTCGGGCGAGCGAGGTCGCGGTGCTGGGCCCGGCCGAGCGGGAGCGGGTGCTGGAGGAGTGGAACGCCACTGGGCGGGATGTTTCCGTACGGTCGTTGGCGGAGTTGTTCGACGCGCGGGCTGAGCTGTCGCCGGATGCGGTGGCGGTGGTGGGTGCGGGTGGTGAGGAGTGGTCGTACGCGGAGTTGAGGGAGCGGGCGGGCCGGGTGGCCGGGGTGCTGGCCGGGCGGGGTGTGGGTCGCGGTGACCTGGTCGCGGTGGTGTTGGAGCGGTCGGCGGATGTGGTGGCGGTGCTGTTGGGCATCGCCAAGGCGGGGGCGGGGTTCGTGCCGGTGGATCCGGCGTATCCGGCGGAGCGCATCGGATGGATGATCGAGGATGCCGGGCCGGTGCTGGTGGTGTGCTCCGAGGGGACACGGCGGCTGGTTCCGGCCGGTGCCCAGTGCCTGGTGTGGGATCCGGCCGTGGTGGCGAACGCGGCCCCGGCGCCGGTGGTCTCCGTGAGCGTGGACGATGTGGCGTATGTGATCTACACGTCGGGCTCGACGGGCCGTCCCAAGGGCGTGGCGGTGACGCATCGTGGCATCGGAAGCCTTGCCGCCGCGCAGATCGACCGGTTCGAGGTGGGCGCTGATGCGCGGGTGTTGCAGTTGGCGTCGTTGAGCTTTGACGCTTCGGTGTGGGAGCTGTTCATGGCGCTGCTCTCGGGCGCCGCGCTGGTGGTGCCGGGCCTGGACAGGCTGCCGCCCAACGGTTCGCTGGGCGCGACGGCCACGGCGCTGGGTGTCACTCATGTGACCGTGTCGCCGTCGGTGCTGGCCACGGTGGAGGAGCTGCCCGAGAGCCTTGGCACGGTGGTGGTGGCCAGTGAGGTGTGTCCGCCGGGGCTGGTGGAGCGGTGGGCGCCGG
>NZ_JAEEAP010000866.1 GCF_016103465.1 Streptomyces sabulosicollis | reverse complement strand
GGGTGGTGCCGCGCGGGGCGGGGACGGCGGCGGACGGCTGCGGCAGGCCGAGCAGTTCGACCAGGCGCTGCTCCGCGCCCAGCGCCTCGGCGGCGCGCCGCTCCGCGTCGTACGCGGACTCCGCGGCCCGCGCGGCGTCCACCGCTCGCGCGGCGGCCAGTTCGGCGCGGGCCTCCTCGGCGGCGGCCGACTTCGCGTGGTCGGCGGTGCGCCGGGCGGTCTCGCGGGCCTCGTCGAAGGCGGCGACCGTGGTCTTCTCGGCGTCGCTCGCGGCGAGCGCGGCGCGGGCCGGGTCGGCGTCGGGGGCGGAGTCGTCGAGCCATCCGGCGCGGACGGCCTCGGCGGTCTCCTGCTCGACCTCGGCGAGCCGCTGGCGCAGATGCTCGCCGTCGCTGCGGGCGCGCTGGGCCGCCGTGGCGGCCGAGGTGGCGTCGCGGTGGGCGGCCTCACCGGCCTCCTGGAGCGCGGCGGAGCGCTCCTCCTCCTCGTTGGCGACCCGCTCACCGTCCTCCGCCGCCGCGTGCAGGGCGCGGACGAGGTCGGCGGCGGCCTTGGCGCGGGCGGCGAGCGCGGGGGCCGCGTCCCGCTCGGCCTCGCGGATGGCGGCGGCCACGCGCGCGGAGCGGTCGGCGGCGGCGCGGTGGCGCAGCACCGTCTCGGCGGCCTGCCAGGCGGAGTGCAGGGTGCGGGCGTCGTTGAGCTCGCGGCGCTGCGCCGCGGCGCCCTTCTCGGCGGCGGCGAGCGCCAAGGAGGCGTGCCGGTAGGCGAGTTCAGCGGCGACGAGGTCGCTGCGGCCGCGCGCTCCCTCGGCGGCGGTGACGGCCTCGGCGGCGGAGGCGACCCGCTCGGCGAGCTCGGCGGTACGCGCCCGCTCCTCCGCGCCGCGCGCGGACAGCCGCCGGGCGAGCGCACGGGTGCGGCGCTCGGCGCCCGCGTGCACACCGCGCGCCTGCTCACGCCGCTCCGCGGCGTCCGCGATGCGCTGGAGCAGATCGAGCGAACCGGCCGTGAAGTCACGCTCGGCGGTCAGCTCGGCGCGGCGCCCCAGCTTGTGGGCGAAGCCGTGGACGAGGTCGGCGAGCCCGTCGGTGTCGCGGGTGTCGGTGACGGCGCGCAGCAGGAGGTCGGTGAAGTCGGAGTCGTTCTTGACCGCGAAGAGCCCGGCGGCCTCGCCCTCGTCGGCGTTCATCTCCCGCTGGTAGCGGAAGAGTTCGGGGTCGAGGCCGAGCTCGCCGAGGTGTTCGTTCCAGCGCTCGTGGATCTCCACCCAGACCACGTCCAGATGGGGGTACGCCTTGCCGGCCTCCGTAAGGGCGTCACGGAAGCCCTTCATGGTGCGGCGGCGGCCGCGTGCGGTGGAGGCGCCCTCGACGACGGGCCGCACCGCGGCGGACTCGGCGACCGGCAGCGAGTCCAGGCTGAGCCCGGGGCCGGGCCGGAAGGAGTACCACGCCTCGGCGAACTTCCGCGGGTCGTTGGAGACCTGACGGCCGCGCCATTCGCTGACCTTGCCGACGACGACGGTCTCCCCGGTGACGGTGTGCTGCCACTCCAGCGCGACGTGTCCGCAGTCGTCGGCGAGCAGGAACTTGCGCAGCACGCCGGAGCTGGCGCCGCCCAGGGTGTTGCGGTGGCCGGGCAGCATCACCGAGAAGATCAGCTTGAGCAGGACGGACTTGCCGCCGCCGTTCTCCAGGAAGAGCACCCCGGCGGGGGCGGGGCGGCGCGGCGGGCCGACCGGCTCCTCCTCGAAGAACTCCGCCTGGGTGGGCGCGGGGC
>NZ_JAEEAP010000865.1 GCF_016103465.1 Streptomyces sabulosicollis | reverse complement strand
GTGGAGCTGGGGGCGGCGGGCGAGGCGCCGTCCTGCGCACGGGTGGAGTGCCCGGTGCCACGGCCGCTGGCCCGGATCCGCGGCCGGATCGAGGAGCTGCTGGCCGACCCGGACCTCGAGCGCCACGAGGAGGCGTGGGTCGAGGCCACCCTGACCGACGCGGTGCGGCCGCATGAGCCCATGGCGCGGCTGGCGCGGCGCTTCCCCCATGTGCTCACGCTGGTCTTCGACCCCGAGCGGCCCCCCGAGGATCCGCTCGCCTCGTACGCACAGCGGCTGCGCGGCCGCTCGGACCGGCAGATCGCCGAGGACTTCGTGGCCCATGTGCGGGGCGGCCGGGGTCCGGACGAGGCGGAGCGCGCGCTGCTCGGCGACGCGCTGGAGGCGGTACGGAGCGAGGCGCACGAGGGCGTCGTGCCCGGCGAGGAGAACGGCGCGGGGGGCGCGGCCACCGCGACCGGGACCGCGGGGACGGGTGTGGGGACGAGCGTGGGGACGACCGCGGGGGCCACCGCGGGGGAGGCGGCGCGATGAGGCTGCACCGGCTCGCCGTCACGGCCTTCGGGCCGTTCGGCGCCACCCAGGAGATCGACTTCGATGAGCTGTCCGCCACCGGGCTCTTCCTGCTGCACGGGCCGACCGGCGCGGGTAAGACGTCCGTCCTGGACGCGGTCTGCTACGCGCTGTACGGCCAGGTGCCCGGCGCCCGCCAGGGCAGCGGGCTCTCGCTGCGCAGCGACCACGCCGAACCGCTGACCCCGACCGAGGTGGTGCTCGAATTCACCGTCGGGGAGCGGCGCCTGCAGATCACCCGGCGTCCCGAGCAGCCGCGCCCCAAGAAACGGGGCACGGGGATGACGCGCGAGAAGGCGCAGACCCTGCTCCGCGAGTACGTCCCGCCACCCCCGGGCGGCGCGGGGGCGGGGAAGTGGAAGGCACTCAGCCGCTCGCACCAGGAGATCGGCGAGGAGGTCGCGCAGCTGCTCGGCATGAGCCGGGAGCAGTTCTGCCAGGTGGTGCTGTTGCCGCAGGGCGACTTCGCCCGCTTCCTGCGCGCGGACGAGCTGGCGCGCGGCAAGCTGCTGGGCAAGCTGTTCGACACCGGCCGCTTCGCCGCCGTCGAGGAGCGGCTGGCGGAGTGGCGGCGGGCGGCCGAGAAGCGGGTCACGGCCGGGGACGAGCGGCTGCTCGCGCTCGCCCACCGCATGGCCCAGGCGGCGGGCCGCACCACGGACGTGGACGGGCAGCCGCTGCCCGAGCTGACCCCCGGTGAGCCGGGGCTGGCCGACGCCGTCCTGGAGTGGGCCGCCGTCGCGCGCGCGGGCGCGCGCGAACGCCGGGACATCGCGCTCTTGGCCGTCACAGCCGCCGAGGCGGCCCACGACGCCGCCCGGCGGGCCGCCGACGCGACCCGCGAACGGGCCGAACTGCAGCGCCGCCACGCCGAGGCCCACCGCCGCGCGGACGACCTCGAACGGCGGCGGCCCGACCACGACCGCCTGCGCGAGCTGCTGGAACGCGCCCGCGCCGCCGACGCGGTGGTCCCCGCACTCGACCTCCGCACCGCCGCCGCCCGCGACCACCACACCGCCGAAGCCACCGAGCGCCGGGCCCGCGCCCGCCTGGCGTCCGAGCCCGGCCTGGCGGCCATGGCCCCCACACCGGCCCCGGAGATCCCCGACCAACGCACCCCTGCCGACGGGGCCGCCGCACCCGAGCCGCCCCTGCCCGCGCAGGCCGCCGCATCCCCGGCGGAGCCCGCCCCGCACACCGGCGCCTGTCTCT
>NZ_JAEEAP010000864.1 GCF_016103465.1 Streptomyces sabulosicollis | reverse complement strand
CGTTGGTGGGGGTGCCGTGTTGGTGGGGGTCCTGCATCGGTCGGGTGCGGCGCCGTCTCGCGCGCTTCGCGCGATTGAGCAGTGGGGCAGGGGGTGGGGGTGCAGGCCGACCGCCGACCGCCGGGCCGGTGGGTGTGACCGCCGGTGGCGGCATCCGTGTGCGGGGGCGAGGCCCGTCGCCGGACCGCGGGACTCCGCATCCCCTGCGACGCCAGACGCCGCAGGGGGTGCCCGTCTCGAAAGCCCTTGATAAGGCAGTTGCTTCAGATCAAGCGTTTTTGGAAGGGGTATCGGGAGGGGCCGCCCCACCGGGCCGCGCGCTCCAACTCGGCATCGGCACCCGGGCGCGGGCGCCGCCCTCCGCGCACATACGGTCTTGCCCGGCCCGCGCCGGTCGACGTCCGCGCCGTGGGAGGACTTGCGCCACTTGAGGTCAGGCGTGACCGCCCTCCCTCAGGGGATGTGGTCGAGGTGTGCGGCCTTTACGGCTCGTATGAGCGCCCTGAGGGCGGCGGGGGTGGTACGGATCACCGCCTCCGGCTCGTCGCTCTCGCGTATGCGGATGCCATTGCCTGCGGCGGCGAGTTCTACGCAGTTTGCCTGGTTCTCGCTAAACGAGGACTTGCGCCAGTTGAGCTGGGACATGACCGCCCTTCCTAGAGCGTGTAGAGGACGTGCTGGATCAGGCCGAGCGAATCCCGCGAGTCGTGAGCGAACGGAGCGACCGTCACGTCGATGGGCGGCAGCGCCGCTGTGCTCAAGCGGTGGAACTGCCGCCGATACTTCGTGATCGAGGGCTCGTCGTGCAGGAACGATGACTGTCCAGGGCTTTCCAGCAGTACCGTCTCGAGCGCTCGGCCGTGCGAGGTGATCATGAAGAACGGCGTGCTCAGAGTCGAGACTCCCTCGGCGGCGAAGGGCAGGATCTGGATGCTCACATGCGGCAGGCCGGCGAGTTCGATGAGGCGCAGCAGTTGCTTTCGCATCACCTTGGCCCCACCGAACCGCATGTGCAGCGCCGCCTCATGGATCACGGCATGGATCTCTGGCGGACTCTCCTCGTGGAGGACCGCCTGCCGCTGCATGCGGAAGCCAACCGCCGAGTCGACGTGATCCGGAGTGTTGGCCTCGTCGTCCGCTCGGAAGATCGAGGCCGAGTAGCCCTCGGTCTGGAACAACCCCGGGATGAACAGCGATTCATAGGAGTGGAGCTCATCGGCGTGCGACTCGAACTCGGCCAGATCCAGTGCTGAGGGCACAAGACGGCTCTTGTAGTCGCTCCACCAGCCCTTGCCGCTGCTGTCGGCCAAACTCACCAGCGCGTCAATGTACGGCTCATCCTTGCACCCGTAGGCATCAACCAGTTCACGGAGGCGGTCGGTGGGGATGGCCGTCCGCCCCGCCTCGATGTGGCTCAGGTGCGGCGCACCCATACCGATCCGCTTGCCGCCGTCGGCGATCGACAACCCTGCCTGAAGCCGTAACTTCTTGAGCTCTGCGCCAAGTCGGCGTTGCCGTTCGGTAATGAGCGTTCGCAGCGCCACGGCCGGTCCTCCAGGGGAATCGGTGTCAGTGTGCCCCGCGCGGGTGGGGCAGTCCAATCATCTTCGTGGATCGGTTGCAATATTGCTGAGCCCTGCCATACCTTGGGTGTTGCCTTGCTCACACAGGGTATTGAGCTACGAGCGCCACGGAGGCGTCGCATGGGAGCACACCCACGCCCGGAAAACCCCCACCGCTACACCCCTGTCTCTTATACCCATCTGACGCTGCCGACGACTAGTCGCGTC
>NZ_JAEEAP010000863.1 GCF_016103465.1 Streptomyces sabulosicollis | reverse complement strand
GTCCGGGGGCCAGGGGCCGAGGCCGACCGGGTCGGGCCCCCGACGCGGCCGACGCCGGGCCGAGGCGCCCCCGAGCGGAACCGGGCCCCGGACGCGGCCGACGCCGGGCCGAAGCGCCCCCGAGCGGAACCGGGCCCCGGGGAAAAGTACTCTCGGGAGGCATGACGCACAGCATGAGCGACCACACCGCCGGGCAGCCGGCGACGCCGGGAGACCCCGAGGGGATCGACCCGTCCGTCCTCGACGAGCTGACCCGGTTGCGCGACAGCATCGACAACATCGACGCGGCCGTGGTCCATATGCTCGCCGAGCGCTTCAAATGCACCCAGCAGGTCGGCCACCTCAAGGCCGCCCACCGGCTCCCCCCGGCCGACCCGGCCCGTGAGGCGCGCCAGATCACCCGGCTGCGGCAGCTCGCCGAGAGCGCCAAGCTCGACCCCGGCTTCGCCGAGAAGCTGCTCAACTTCATCATCGCCGAGGTCATCCGGCACCACGAGACCATCGCCCGCTCCGACAACGGCGCCGAAGGCCCCGAGGGCGCACTCCGGTAGTGCGCCCGGACGACTGTCCGCCCCGGGCAACCACTTCCCACCCGTGTGCGGCCCGCCGCACGTAGGGCAGCATGTCCCCATGTCCGTACTGACGCGCGAGGAAGCGCAGCACCGAGCCCGCCTCATCGAGGTCCACCGCTACACCATCGACCTCGACCTCACCCGCGGGGAGGAGCTCTTCGGCTCCACCACGACCATCCGCTTCAGCGCGCGCCAGGCGGGCGCGGACACCTTCGCCGAGCTCCGGCCGGCCGCCCTCCACCGCGCCGTGCTCGACGGCCGCGAGCTGGACCTCACCGGCGAGACCGCCGAGGCGCTCGCGGGCGGCCGGCTCCCGCTCACCGGGCTCGGCGAGGGGGAGCACGAGCTGCGCGTCGAGACCGACATGCGCTACTCGCACACCGGCGAGGGCATGCACCGCTTCACCGACCCGGCCGACGGTGAAACGTACCTCTACACGATGTGCTGCATGTCGGACGCGAACGACGTCTTCACCGCGTTCGACCAGCCCGACCTCAAGGCCGTCTTCGACGTCCGCGTCACCGCCCCGCCCGAGTGGACCGTCCTCGGCAACGGCATCGCCACCCGCGTCGGCGCCCCCGAGGAGGGCCGCTGGCAGCTCGCGCCCACCCCGCCCATCAGCACCTACCTGATGGCCCTGGCCGCCGGCCCGTACCACTCGGTGCGCACCGAGCACGCCGGACTCCCCTTCGGGCTGCACGTCCGCCGCTCGCTCGCCCCCCATCTCGAGGCCGACGCCGACGAGCTCTTCGACATCACCCGGCGCTGCTTCGACCGCTACCACGAACTCTTCGAGGAGCCCTACCCCTTCGACTCCTACGACCAGGCGTTCGTCCCCGAGTTCAACTCCGGCGCGATGGAGAACCCGGGCCTGGTCACCTTCCGCGACGAATTCGTCTTCCGCTCCGCCGTCACCGACGCCGAGCGCCAGACCCGTGCCATGGTCATCGCCCATGAGATGGCCCATATGTGGTTCGGCGACCTCGTCACCATGCGGTGGTGGGACGACATCTGGCTGAACGAGTCCTTCGCCGAGTACATGGGCTACCAGATCCTCACCGAGACCACCCGCTACACCGACACCTGGGCCGACTTCGGCGTCCGCCGCAAGAACTGGGGCTACGACGCCGACCAGCGCCCCTCCACCTGCCCCTTATACACATCT
>NZ_JAEEAP010000862.1 GCF_016103465.1 Streptomyces sabulosicollis | reverse complement strand
CACCCGCTGGATCGAGACCGAGTTCCACAACACCATCGCCCCGTTCACCCCGACCGGCACGGACGAGACCGAGGAGCCCACCGGCCGCGAAACCGTCGTCGTCGAGGTCGGCGGCAAACGCCTGGAGATCTCCCTTCCGGCGGTCCTCGGCCTGGCGGTGTCGCCCGGGGAGGCCGCGGGGGCCAGGAAGCCGAAGCGCAAGGCGGTCAGGAAGTCGGGCTCGGCCGCCTCCGGCGACGCCCTGGCCTCCCCGATGCAGGGCACCATCGTCAAGGTGGCCGTCAACGAGGGCGACACCGTGGCCGAGGGCGATCTCATCGTGGTCCTGGAGGCCATGAAGATGGAGCAGCCCCTCAACGCCCACCGCAGTGGCATCGTCAAGAACCTGAACGCGAACGTCGGCGCCTCGGTCAGCGCGGGCGCGGTGATCTGCGAACTCAAGGACTGACTCGCCGGATGGCGTCCTTACGGTGAGCCTGGCCCGGCCGGGCCCACCGTAAGGGTCAGCCCTTGAAGGTTGGGTCAGTCCTTGAGAGTCCGCTCCAGGAAGCCCAGGACGGTCTCCGCATAGGTCTCCGGCTGGGTCTTGATCCCCTGGAGATGCTCGGTGTCCGGCAGGGTGTGCACCTCGGCCAGCGGATAGCGCTCGGCCAGCGCCCGTACCCCCGAGGCGGGGATCATGGTGTCGCGTTCACCGGTCAGGAAGAGCATCGGGGTGCGCTCGTACGCGCCCCCGAGCGGCGGCGGCCACTGCACCCGCAGCATCGCCACGGCCGCCGACGAGGCGACCGACTCCACGACCGGGCGGGAGGGGCCGGCGCCCAGCGGGCCGGGGATGGGCACCCCGCCGGCCGCGACGAAGTTCCGGAACAGCGGGGCCAGCTCCAGCGCCGGGCCGCTGTCGAAGACCACCGCGTCGACCGGGCAGTCCTCCCTCTTGAGCATGTAGAAGGAGGGGAAGGTGGAGATCGAGAAGCCGTAGATCGCGATGCGCGCCGCGGCGTACTCGTCCATCGACCGCATGTGCCGCACCACGGTGACCACATCGTCGGTGTGGCGGTCGCTCATGCCCCAGCCCGCCCGGTCCGCGACGCTCTTGCCGTGGTTGCGGTGGTCGAACATGGCGACCGTATAGCCCGCCTCGCTGAGCAGCCGCGCGTGCGCCAGGCTCGCGGACTTGCTCAGCCCCAGGCCGTGGCCGAGCACCACGACCCGCTCGGTGTCGCCGGGGATGAGCCAGACATGCAGCCCGCGGCCCTCCCGCCCGTTCAGCGGAACATGGACGTCGGTGCTGGTCAGCCCCAGGTCCGCGGGCTTCTTGTGATGTGGTCTGCGCGGCGGGTGAAAGATCATGTACGAGAGGAAGGCGCCGTACAGCGGTGCCACCGGGAGGGTCACCGCTGAGGCCGCCTTGGCCAGGAATCCCGTCGCCATGGTCGTAAAACCCCCATCACCGATCGTGCCCGGACGTGCGCGATCGTAGTGCGGACGGACAGGTGACCGCGTCGGCCGGAACGTGAACGTGGCCTAAGTCACCGGGTGTCCACGCTCGGCAACGCGGCCTGGTGGAAAGGGCGTTGGGGGCGCGTGAAGCGGTCGTGGCGGCGCGCTCGGACGGCGGGGCACCCACGGCGCGCCGCGCGCGCCGCTGTACCGTCAGTACGTCCACGGCGAGCGCATCATCGGCCGATAGCACGGGGGGAAACCGAACAGTGTCCTTCACCAGCCCGGTCCTGTCTCTTATAAACATCT
>NZ_JAEEAP010000861.1 GCF_016103465.1 Streptomyces sabulosicollis | reverse complement strand
TGGCGGCGGTCAACGGTCCGCGGTCGACCGTGATCTCCGGTGTGGAAGAAGCCGTGGTGGAGATCGCCGGGCTGCTGGAGGCCGAAGGCGTCAAGACCAAGCGGCTGCGTGTCTCGCACGCCTTCCATTCGCCGTTGATGGAGCCGATGCTGGCGGAGTTCCGGCAGGTGGCCGAGGGGTTGTCGTACGCGCCGCCCCGCATCCCCGTCGTGTCGAACGTGACGGGCCTGGTCGCGGATGCCGAGGCGTTGTGTTCGGCCGGGTACTGGGTGCGGCATGTGCGTGAGACCGTGCGCTTCGCGGACGGGGTGAAGTGCCTGGCCGGTCAAGGCGTGGTCACCTGCCTGGAGTTGGGCCCCGACGGGGTCCTCTCCGGGATGGGGCAGGAGTGTGTGCCGGACGCCGTCTTCGCCCCTGTTCTCCGCGGCGGTCGGGAAGAGGTCGCCTCGGTCATGGAGGGGCTGGCGCAGCTCCATGTGCGGGGTCGTTCCGTGGACTGGGCCGCCCTGCTGGCACCGGCGCGCCCCCGGCCCGTCGAGCTGCCCACGTACCCCTTCCAGCGGGAGCACTTCTGGCTGGAGGCGTCCGTCACCACGGCTGAGACGGGCGCAACAGGCGCGGCGGACGCCGACTTCTGGGACGCGGTGGAGCGTGAGGATCTGCCCGCGCTGACGGAGACGCTGGCGGTCACGGACGAGAACGGCGCCGGTGAATCGCTGGCGGCGGTGCTGCCGGTGCTGTCGTCGTGGCGGCGCCGTGGACGTGAGCGCGCCACGCTGGACGGGTGGCGCTACCGCGCGTCGTGGTCACCGGTGTCCGACGGAGCGGGGACGGTGACGGGGCCGTGGCTGGTGGCGGTCCCCGAGGGGATGGCCGCCGACCCGTGGGTGTCGGCGTGTGCGGAGGCCCTCGCCGGGCGTGGTGCACGGCCGGTGATGGTCGAACTGGGCTCCGACAAGGCCGACCGTGAGGTGGTGGCGGCGCGGCTGCGTGAGGCTCTGGCCGGGGCCGAAGCGGCGGCTCCCGCAGGGGTGTTGTCCCTGCTGGCACTGGCCGAGGGCCGACACGGTCAGCATCGGTCGGTGCCCCTGGGCGTGGCGTTGACGCTGTCGCTGGTGCAGGCGGCGGGGGACGCGGGCCTGGCCGCTCCGGTGTGGTGTGTGACGCGTGGTGCGGTCGCGGCCGCTGGTTCCGAGAACGTGCGCGCGGTGGAGCAGGCGGCGGTGTGGGGCCTGGGCCGGGTCGCCGGACTGGAGATGCCCGAGCGGTGGGGCGGTCTGCTGGATCTCCCCGAGGTGTGGGATGCGCGGGCGGCGGACCGTCTGGTGGATGTGGTGAGCGGTCGTACGGGCGAGAGCGAGGTGGCGGTGCGGGCGTCGGGGGTGTTCGCGCGCCGTATTGTCCGGGCCTCCGCCGGTGGGCGTGGTGTGGAGGGCTGGGTGCCGTCGGGGACGGTGTTGGTGACTGGTGGTACGGGTGCGTTGGGTGCGCATGTGGCGCGGTGGTTGGCGCGGTCGGGTGCGGAGCATCTGGTGCTGGTGTCGCGTCGTGGTCCTGAGGTCGCGGGTGTGGATGAGCTGTGTGCCGAGCTCGGGGGGATCGGTGCTCGGGTGACGGTCGTGGCGTGTGATGTGGGCGACCGGGATGCGCTGGCCGGGGTGTTGGCCCGGGTGCCGGGGGAGTTCCCGCTGACGGGGGTGGTGCATGCGGCGGGTGTGCTGGATGACGGGGTGCTGGACGGGCTGTCGGTGGAGCGGTTCGAGGGTGTGCTGCGGGCGAAGTCGGAGGCGGCGTGGCATCTGCAT
>NZ_JAEEAP010000860.1 GCF_016103465.1 Streptomyces sabulosicollis | reverse complement strand
TGTATAAGAGACAGGGCTTCGTCCAGATCAACCCGCTGCACGCCGCCGTGCCCGGCGCCCCGGGCGCGCCCACCGACCCCTCGCCCTACCGCCCCTCCTCGCGGCGCTTCCCCGACCCGGTCCATCTGCGGATCGAGGACGTGCCCGAATACGCCCATCTGCGCGGCCGCGCCCGTGCGCGGGCCGATCAGCTGCTGGAGGCCGCCGCCGCCCTCCGTACGTCCGTCCTGCGGGAGGGCGCCCTCATCGACCGGGACGCCGTCTGGGCCCTCAAGCGCAAGGCGCTGGAGCTGGTGCGGACGGTGCCGCTCAGCCCCGGCCGCCGCGCCGCCTACTGCGACTTCCTCGCCGAGCGCGGCCAGGCCCTGGAGGACCACGCCCTGTGGTGCGCGCTCGCCGAGATCCACGGCCCCGAATGGCGCGCCTGGCCCGACGGCCTGGCCGATCCGCGCTCGCCGGGCACCGCCCGGGCGCGGGCCGAGCACCTGGACCGCACCGACTTCCACTGCTGGCTGGCCTGGCTCACCGACACCCAGCTGGCCGCCGCCCAGCGCGCCGCGCGCGAGGCGGGCATGGGCATCGGCCTCGTGCACGATCTGGCCGTCGGGGTCCATCCCTCGGGCGCCGACGCCTGGGCGCTCCAGGACGTCTTCGCCTCCGGCATGTCGATCGGCGCGCCCCCGGACGCCTTCAACTCCCGGGGTCAGGACTGGGGCCTGCCGCCGTGGCGCCCGGACGCCCTCGCGGCCACCGGCTACGCCCCCTACCGCGATCTGCTGCGCGGCCTCTTACGGCACGCGGGCGCGCTCCGCATCGACCATGTGATGGGCCTCTTCCGGCTGTGGTGGGTGCCGGAGGGGCGGGAGCCGACCGAGGGGTGTTACGTCCGCTACGACGCGGAGGCGATGCTCGGCGCGCTCGCCCTGGAGGCGCACCGGGCCGGGGCGGTCGTGATAGGGGAGGACCTGGGGACGGTCGAGCCCGGTGTGCGGGAGGAGCTGGCGCGACGGGGGGTGCTGGGCACCTCGGTGATGTGGTTCGAGCGGAACTACAACGTGTCGGGCGCGGCGCGTCCGCTGTCGCCGGAGGAGTGGCGGGCGGACTGCCTGGCCACCGCGACCACCCACGATCTGCCGAGCACGGCCGCCCGGCTCACCGGTGACCACGTCGAGCTCCGCCACCGGCTGGGCCTGCTGGGCCGTCCCCTCGCCGATGAGCGCGCGGCGGACGCGGTCGAGGTCGCCGAGTGGCTGGGGCTGCTGGGGCGGCTCGGGCTGCTGCCGGAGGGGCCGGGCGACGAGGAGGCGGCGGTCAAGGCCGTCCACCGCTTCCTGCTGCGCACCCCGGCGAAGATGGTGGGCGTCTGGCTGCCGGACGCGGTGGGGGACCGCAGACCGCAGAACCTGCCGGGCACCTGGGATCAGTACCCCAACTGGCGGCTGCCGATCGCCGACGCCGAGGGCCGCCCGATGTCCCTGGAGGAACTGGTCGCCTCGCCCCGGCTGCGCGCGCTGATGGACGAGGTGGCCGGGCTCGCGCTTCGCGCCCCCGCCCCATAGGTGGGATCTCTGTCGCGCGCGGTCTCCCCAGAACTTCTCTCCTCTGCAACGATGTCATGGACACCGCCATAGAGATCCGATCAATGCCGATCGGAGAGCTGGAGGGGACCATGGCCCGACCTCTGGCCGGAACGCCCGGCACCCACGGAACCCGCGGACGGCGGCGTGCGCTGCTCGCGCTCCGCGCCCTCGCCCTGGCCGCCCTCGCGGCGGCCGCCGTCCCTCCCGCCCCCGCACAGGCCGCCGCG
>NZ_JAEEAP010000085.1 GCF_016103465.1 Streptomyces sabulosicollis | reverse complement strand
GACTAGTCGTCGGCAGCGTCAGAGTGTATAAGAGACAGGCGTTAGATCAAGCGTTTTCGAGAGGGGTACCCGGAGGGGCCGCGCCGGATCCACCGGACTCCGGATCGGACGTCGCTCCCGCGTCGTCGAGCCGCCACGGCCTCAACACCCGACCGGCCCGGCAGTCGGCGGCGGCGCGTCGGGGCCGGTACGGGCGACGGGGGATGCGGCGCGGGCGCGCCCCCGAGCCCGATGTACTGGTGGTACCTATGAGCTGGACTCGGTCACCAAGTCCTACACGAACACCGGCATCTACCACGAGCGGCTGAAGCTGACCGTCCCCTTCACGATCGACATCGACCTCACCGCGATCGCTCGCAGGTAAGACGGGCATCCGCCGAGTTTGAACCGCCCCCCGCAGGGGGTACGCTTCCGGGCCCCCTGATTGGCATCCGGCAAGTCCCGTATGGCACACTAACCAGGTTGCTCGGTTGAGTGCCGATGCTGCGCGCCTCCCGCCGGGAGGACCGGAAGCGAGTCCCACAGTACTCGTCGCCCCTGATCAGGGGCGGAAGTACGGGAATCTTCCGGGAAGCGTCAGCGGGGCCCCAGCCAGGCGCCCGGTGGGTGACTTTCTCCCCCAGCAGACCCCTTCACCAGGGATTTCCGTACGGAGATTTATGAGAAGGACTGCGACACGCCCGACCGCGTGGGTCGGGAGTGGGGTGGAGGAGGGCATGAACGCCACCGGGTCCCAGAGCGTTACGAGAGACAGGACTACGAAGTAGCCATGGCGGGACAGAAGATCCGCATCCGGCTCAAGGCTTACGACCACGAGGTCATCGACTCCTCGGCGAAGAAGATCGTCGAGACGGTGACCCGAACTGGTGCGTCGGTCGCGGGCCCGGTGCCGCTGCCCACAGAGAAGAACGTGTACTGCGTCATCAAGTCGCCGCACAAGTACAAGGACTCGCGCGAGCACTTCGAGATGCGTACGCACAAGCGCCTCATCGACATCCTCGACCCCACGCCGAAGACGGTTGACTCGCTGATGCGTCTCGACCTGCCGGCCGGCGTCGACATCGAGATCAAGCTCTGAGGTGACGCGCGAGATGGCTAAGCAGATCAAGGGCGTCCTGGGCGAGAAGCTCGGCATGACGCAGGTGTGGGACGAGAACAACCGCGTCGTCCCGGTCACCGTCGTCAAGGCCGGCCCCTGCGTCGTGACCCAGGTCCGTACCGCTGACGCGGACGGCTACAGCGCCGTCCAGATCGCCTTCGGCGAGATCGACCCGCGCAAGGTGAACAAGCCGCTCAAGGGCCACTTCGCCAAGGCGGACGTGACCCCGCGCCGCCACCTGGTGGAGCTGCGTACCGCCGACGCCGGCGAGTACACGCTCGGCCAGGAGGTCACGGCCGAGGTGTTCGAGTCCGGTGTCAAGGTCGACGTGACCGGCACCAGCAAGGGCAAGGGCACCGCCGGTGTCATGAAGCGCCACGGCTTCGGCGGCCTCGGCGCCGGCCACGGCACCCAGCGCAAGCACCGCTCGCCGGGCTCCATCGGTGGCTGCGCCACCCCGGGCCGCGTGTTCAAGGGCCTGCGCATGGCCGGCCGCATGGGCAATGAGCGGGTCACCACCCAGAACCTGACCGTCCACGCCGTTGACGCGGAGAAGGGTCTGCTCCTGATCAAGGGAGCGGTTCCTGGTCCGAACGGCGGCCTCGTCCTGGTCCGTACCGCGGCCAAGGGGGCCTGAGGTAACCGATGAGCACCATTGACATCCTTTCGCCGGCAGGCGACAAGGCCGGGACCGTCGAGCTCCCCGCGGAGATCTTCGACGCGCAGGTCAGCGTTCCGCTGATCCACCAGGTCGTCGTCGCCCAGCTGGCCGCTGCCCGCCAGGGCACGCACAAGACCAAGACCCGTGGCGAGGTCCGCGGCGGTGGCAAGAAGCCGTACCGCCAGAAGGGCACCGGCCGCGCGCGTCAGGGCTCGACCCGCGCGCCGCAGTTCGCCGGCGGTGGCGTCGTGCACGGCCCCGTGCCGCGCGACTACAGCCAGCGCACCCCCAAGAAGATGAAGGCCGCCGCGCTGCGCGGTGCCCTCTCCGACCGGGCGCGCCACGAGCGGATCCACGTCGTGACCGGCGTGGTCGACGGTGACGTCTCCACCAAGGCCGCGAAGGCCCTGCTGGGCAAGATCAGCGAGCGCAAGAACGTGCTCCTGGTCGCCGAGCGGAGCGACGAGGCCGCGTGGCTGTCCGCCCGCAACCTGCCCCAGGTGCACATCCTGGAGCCGGGCCAGCTGAACACGTACGACGTGCTCGTCTCCGACGACGTGGTCTTCACCAAGGCCGCCTTCGAGTCCTTCGTGGCTGGTCCCAAGGCCGCTGAGAAGACCGAAGGGAGCGCCGCCTGATGAGTGAGGCGACCGCTGTCACCAGCAAGACCTTCACCGACCCCCGCGACGTCCTCGTCAAGCCGGTGGTCTCGGAGAAGAGCTACGCGCTGCTGGACGAGAACAAGTACACGTTCATCGTCGACCCGCGCGCGAACAAGACCCAGATCAAGCAGGCCGTCGAGGCGGTCTTCTCGGTCAAGGTCACCGGGGTCAACACGATCAACCGCCAGGGCAAGCGCAAGCGCACCCGCACCGGTTTCGGCAAGCGCAAGGACACCAAGCGCGCCATCGTGACCCTCGCCGAGGGCGACCGCATCGACATCTTCGGCGGCCCGGTCTCCTAACGGAGATCGGAACGTCCAGAAGTCCGGAATCTTCCGAGGACTGAGAAATGGGTATCCGCAAGTACAAGCCGACGACCCCGGGCCGTCGTGGCTCCAGCGTCGCCGACTTCGTCGAGATCACGCGGTCCACGCCGGAGAAGTCGCTGGTCCGCCCGCTGCACAGCAAGGGTGGTCGTAACAACGCCGGCCGCATCACGGTCCGCCACCAGGGTGGCGGTCACAAGCGTGCGTACCGCGTGATCGACTTCCGCCGTCACGACAAGGACGGCGTCCCGGCGAAGGTCGCACACATCGAATACGACCCCAACCGCACCGCGCGCATCGCGCTGCTGCACTACGCCGACGGCGAGAAGCGCTACATCCTCGCGCCGCGCGGCCTGGCGCAGGGCGACCGGATCGAGAACGGCCCCGGCGCCGACATCAAGCCCGGTAACAACCTCGCGCTGCGCAACATCCCGGTTGGTACCACGCTCCACGCCATCGAGCTGCGGCCCGGCGGCGGCGCGAAGTTCGCCCGCTCCGCGGGTGCCTCCGTGCAGCTGCTGGCGAAGGAGGGCTCCATGGCCCACCTGCGCATGCCGTCCGGTGAGATCCGCCTGGTCGATGTCCGCTGCCGCGCCACCGTCGGCGAGGTCGGCAACGCCGAGCAGTCGAACATCAACTGGGGCAAGGCCGGCCGCATGCGCTGGAAGGGCGTCCGCCCGACCGTTCGTGGTGTGGTCATGAACCCCGTCGACCACCCGCACGGTGGTGGTGAGGGCAAGACCTCCGGTGGTCGCCACCCGGTCTCGCCGTGGGGTCAGAAGGAGGGCCGTACGCGCTCGCCGAAGAAGGCCAGCAACAAGTACATCGTCCGCCGCCGCAAGACGAACAAGAAGCGCTAGGAGCGGGTTTAGATGCCGCGCAGTCTCAAGAAGGGGCCCTTCGTCGACGACCACCTGATCAAGAAGGTGGACACGCAGAACGAAGCAGGCACCAAGAACGTCATCAAGACCTGGTCCCGCCGCTCGATGATCGTCCCGGCCATGCTCGGCCACACGATCGCGGTGCACGACGGCCGCAAGCACGTCCCGGTGTTCGTCACCGAGTCGATGGTCGGCCACAAGCTCGGCGAGTTCGCGCCGACCCGCACCTTCCGCGGCCATGAGAAGGACGACCGCAAGTCGCGTCGTCGCTGATCAGCGGAAAAGACTCATGACAGACACCGAAGGGACAACCATGGAAGCCAGGGCCCAGGCGCGGTACATCCGCGTCACGCCCATGAAGGCCCGCCGCGTGGTGGACCTCATCCGTGGCATGAGTGCCACGGAGGCCCAGGCGGTCCTGCGTTTCGCCCCGCAGGCCGCGAGCGTGCCGGTCGGCAAGGTGCTGGACAGCGCCATCGCCAACGCCGCGCACAACTACGACCACACCGACGCCGACAGCCTCTTCATCTCCGAGGCGTACGTCGACGAGGGCCCGACCCTGAAGCGGTTCCGTCCGCGCGCCCAGGGCCGCGCCTACCGGATCCGCAAGCGGACCAGCCACATCACCGTGGTCGTCAGCAGCAAGGAAGGAACCCGGTAATGGGCCAGAAGGTAAACCCGCACGGGTTCCGGCTCGGCATCACCACCGACTTCAAGTCGCGCTGGTACGCCGACAAGCTGTACAAGGACTACGTCAAGGAAGACGTCGCCATCCGCCGGATGATGACGTCGGGCATGGAGCGCGCCGGTATCTCCAAGGTGGAGATCGAGCGCACCCGTGACCGGGTCCGCGTCGACATCCACACCGCCCGGCCGGGCATCGTCATCGGCCGTCGCGGCGCCGAGGCCGACCGTATCCGCGGCGACCTGGAGAAGCTGACCGGCAAGCAGGTGCAGCTGAACATCCTCGAGGTGAAGAACCCCGAGATCGACGCTCAGCTGGTGGCCCAGGCCGTCGCCGAGCAGCTGTCCTCCCGCGTCTCCTTCCGCCGCGCCATGCGCAAGTCGATGCAGAGCGCGATGAAGGCCGGTGCCAAGGGCATCAAGATCCAGTGTGGTGGCCGTCTCGGCGGCGCCGAGATGTCCCGCTCGGAGTTCTACCGCGAGGGCCGGGTGCCGCTGCACACCCTTCGCGCGAACGTCGAGTACGGCTTCTTCGAGGCCAAGACCACCTTCGGCCGCATCGGCGTCAAGGTGTGGATCTACAAGGGCGACGTGAAGAACATCGCCGAGGTCCGCGCCGAGAACGCCGCCGCCCGCGCCGGCAACCGCCCGTCGCGTGGCGGCAGCGACCGCCCGCAGCGCCGTGGTGGCGAGCGCGGTGGCCGCGGCCGTAAGCCGCAGCAGTCCGCCGCGGCCGCCGAGGCCAACAAGGCCGAGGCGCCCGCCGCTCCGGCGGCCGAGCCCAGCGCAGCCGGAAAGGAGAGCTGACCCCATGCTGATCCCTCGCAGGGTCAAGCACCGCAAGCAGCACCACCCCAAGCGGTCCGGCATGGCCAAGGGCGGTACGGAGCTGGCGTTCGGCGAGTACGGCATCCAGGCCGTCACCCCGGCGTACGTCACCAACCGTCAGATCGAGGCCGCTCGTATCGCGATGACCCGCCACATCAAGCGTGGCGGCAAGGTCTGGATCAACATCTACCCGGACCGTCCGCTGACGAAGAAGCCTGCCGAGACCCGCATGGGTTCCGGTAAGGGTTCGCCGGAGTGGTGGGTCGCGAACGTCAAGCCCGGTCGGGTGATGTTCGAGCTGTCCTACCCGAACGAGAAGACTGCGCGTGAGGCGCTCACCCGCGCTGCTCACAAGCTCCCGATGAAGTGCCGGATCGTGCGGCGCGAGGCAGGTGAGTCGTGATGGCGGCCGGTACCAAGGCGTCCGAGCTGCGTGAGCTGAACAACGAGGACCTCGTTGGCAAGCTGCGTGAGGCCAAGGAAGAGCTGTTCAACCTCCGCTTCCAGGCGGCGACCGGACAGCTCGAGAACCACGGCCGGCTGAAGGCCGTCCGGAAGGACATCGCCCGGATCTACACCCTGATGCGGGAGCGCGAGCTCGGCATCGAGACGGTGGAGAGCGCCTGATGAGCGAGACGAATGTGACTGAGAACGCAACGCAGAACCGCGGCTTCCGCAAGACCCGTGAGGGTCTGGTCGTCAGCGACAAGATGGACAAGACCGTCGTCGTCGCCGTCGAGGACCGCGTCAAGCACGCGCTGTACGGCAAGGTCATCCGCCGTACCAACAAGCTCAAGGCGCACGACGAGCAGAACGCCGCGGGTGTCGGCGACCGCGTCCTCCTGATGGAGACCCGGCCGCTGTCCGCGACCAAGCGCTGGCGCGTCGTCGAGATCCTCGAGAAGGCCAAGTAACCCCCTGAGGACAGCAGTCCTCAGGCCAGTTCCGCCAGGCTCGGCGGGGGCCCCGACCAGGGCCCCCGCCGGGAACCGGCAGACGATCAGGAGATAGACGTGATCCAGCAGGAGTCGCGACTGCGCGTCGCCGACAACACGGGCGCGAAGGAGATCCTTTGCATCCGTGTTCTCGGTGGCTCCGGTCGCCGCTACGCGGGCATTGGTGACGTCATCGTCGCCACCGTCAAGGACGCGATCCCCGGTGGCAACGTGAAGAAGGGTGACGTCGTCAAGGCGGTCATCGTGCGCACCGTGAAGGAGCGCCGCCGCCCGGACGGTTCGTACATCCGCTTCGACGAGAACGCGGCCGTCATCCTCAAGAACGATGGCGACCCCCGTGGCACCCGTATCTTCGGCCCCGTGGGCCGTGAGCTGCGCGAGAAGAAGTTCATGAAGATCATCTCGCTCGCGCCGGAGGTGCTGTAACCGATGAAGATCAAGAAGGGCGACCTGGTCCAGGTCATCACCGGTAAGGACAAGGGCAAGCAGGGCAAGGTCATCGCGGCCTTCCCGCGCGAGGACCGGGTCCTGGTCGAGGGTGTCAACCGGGTCAAGAAGCACACCAAGGCCGGACAGACCGCTCGTGGTTCGAAGACCGGCGGCATCGTGACGACCGAGGCCCCCATCCACGTGAGCAACGTGCAGCTCGTGGTGGAGAAGGACGGCAAGAAGGTCGTCACCCGCGTCGGATACCGCTTCGACGACGAGGGCAACAAGATCCGCGTTGCCAAGCGGACCGGTGAGGACATCTGATGACTGCCACCACCACTGCACCGCGTCTCAAGACGCGCTACCGCGAAGAGATCCAGGGCAAGCTGCAGGAGCAGTTCTCGTACGGGAACGTCATGCAGATCCCGGGTCTGACCAAGGTCGTGGTCAACATGGGTGTGGGCGACGCCGCCCGCGACTCCAAGCTGATCGAGGGCGCCATCCGCGACCTCGCCACGATCACCGGCCAGAAGCCCGCCGTCACCAAGGCCCGTAAGTCCATCGCGCAGTTCAAGCTGCGTGAGGGCCAGCCGATCGGTGCCCACGTCACCCTCCGCGGTGACCGCATGTGGGAGTTCCTGGACCGCCTGGTGTCGCTCGCGCTTCCGCGCATCCGCGACTTCCGCGGTCTGTCGCCGAAGCAGTTCGACGGCCGGGGCAACTACACCTTCGGTCTCACGGAGCAGGTCATGTTCCACGAGATCGACCAGGACAAGATCGACCGCGTCCGGGGTATGGACATCACCGTGGTGACCACGGCGACCAACGACGAAGAGGGCCGCGCCCTGCTGCGTCACCTCGGCTTCCCGTTCAAGGAGGCGTGAGCCGTGGCGAAGAAGGCTCTCATTGCCAAGGCCGCCCGCAAGCCCAAGTTCGGCGTGCGTGCGTACACGCGCTGCCAGCGCTGCGGACGTCCGCACTCCGTGTACCGCAAGTTCGGCCTGTGCCGCGTGTGCCTCCGTGAGATGGCTCACCGCGGCGAGCTGCCGGGCGTGACCAAGAGCTCCTGGTAATCAGCCCACCCGTCTCCCGCCACCGCCCTCAACGGACGCCCTGGCGGGCGAAAGACGGAATTTCGGGTTGATACCGGGCTCTCGGTAAGCAAATGGATGGCGAGGCCCGCCCGTCCGCTCCCGTAGAGTGGAAGGGTTGGGCGCTCGCCGCCCAGAATCCTTACTACGCCGTAGGTCCCCGCGCCGCACCCGTGCCCGCCACTGAGCGGGTGAGAGGGATGGCGCATACAGGAAACCCCGGCGAGAGAGGCCGAAGGCCATCATGACCATGACCGATCCGATCGCAGACATGCTGACGCGTCTGCGAAACGCGAACTCGGCGTACCACGACTCCGTCGTGATGCCCCACAGCAAGATCAAGTCGCATATCGCGGAGATCCTCCAGCAGGAGGGCTACATCACCGGCTGGAAGGTCGAGGACGCCGAGGTCGGCAAGAACCTCGTCCTCGAGCTGAAGTTCGGCCCGAACCGCGAGCGCTCGATCGCCGGCATCAAGCGGATCTCGAAGCCGGGCCTGCGGGTCTACGCAAAGTCCACCAACCTGCCGAAGGTGCTCGGCGGCCTGGGCGTGGCGATCATCTCCACGTCGCACGGGCTCCTCACCGACAAGCAGGCCGGCAAGAAGGGCGTGGGTGGGGAAGTCCTCGCCTACGTCTGGTAACCAGGGAACGGAGGAAGCACATGTCGCGCATTGGCAAGCTGCCCATCCAGGTTCCCGCTGGTGTGGACGTCACCATCGATGGCCGCACGGTCGCCGTGAAGGGCCCCAAGGGCTCTCTCTCGCACACCGTCGCCGCGCCGATCGAGGTCGCCAAGGGTGAGGACAACGTCCTCGTTGTCACCCGCCCGAACGACGAGCGTCAGAACAAGGCCCTGCACGGCCTGTCGCGCACGCTGGTGGCGAACATGATCACCGGCGTGACCCAGGGCTACAGCAAGGCGCTCGAGATCAGCGGTGTCGGTTACCGCGTCCAGGCCAAGGGCTCCAACCTGGAGTTCTCCCTGGGCTACAGCCACCCGATCCTGGTCGAGGCCCCCGAGGGCATCACCTTCAAGGTGGAGTCCCCGACCAAGCTGAGCGTCGAGGGCATCGACAAGCAGAAGGTCGGCGAGGTCGCCGCGAACATCCGCAAGCTGCGCAAGCCCGACCCGTACAAGGCCAAGGGCGTGAAGTACGCGGGCGAGGTCATCCGCCGCAAGGTCGGAAAGGCTGGTAAGTAAGCCATGACATACGGTGTGAAGATCGCCAAGGGCAACGCCCGCAAGGCCGCTGCCGTCAAGCGGCGTCACATCCGCGTCCGCAAGCGGGTCTCCGGTACGCCGGCCCGTCCCCGCCTCGTGGTGACGCGGTCCAACCGTCACATGGTGGCGCAGGTCATCGACGACATCGCGGGCCACACCCTGGCCTCGGCGTCGACGCTGGACAGCTCCATCCGGGCGGCCGAGGGCGACAAGAGCGCCCAGGCGCAGCAGGTCGGCGCCCTGGTGGCCGAGCGGGCGAAGGCCGCGGGCATCGAGGCCGTCGTGTTCGACCGCGGTGGCAACAAGTACGCCGGGCGGATCGCCGCTCTGGCGGACGCCGCCCGCGAGGCCGGGCTGAAGTTCTGAGCCCCGGTTCCAACGCAAAGCGGAAACGAGAGAGGTAAATCCAATGGCTGGACCCCAGCGCCGCGGTGGCGGCGCCGGTGGCGGCGAGCGGCGGGACCGGAAGGACCGGCGGGACGGTGGCGCTGCCGCCGAGAAGACCGCTTACGTCGAGCGTGTTGTCGCGATCAACCGCGTCGCCAAGGTTGTGAAGGGTGGTCGTCGCTTCAGCTTCACCGCGCTGGTCGTGGTGGGCGACGGTGACGGCACCGTGGGTGTCGGTTACGGCAAGGCCAAGGAGGTGCCGGCCGCGATCGCCAAGGGCGTGGAGGAGGCCAAGAAGCACTTCTTCAAGGTCCCCCGGATCGCCGGCACCATCCCGCACCCGATCCAGGGTGAGGAGGCCGCGGGTGTCGTGCTGCTGAAGCCGGCGTCGCCCGGTACCGGTGTGATCGCCGGTGGTCCGGTGCGCGCCGTGCTGGAGTGCGCGGGCATCCACGACGTGCTGAGCAAGTCGCTCGGCTCGGCGAACCCGATCAACATCGTGCACGCCACGGTGGCCGCTCTGCGGGGCCTCCAGCGTCCCGAGGAGATCGCCGCCCGTCGTGGTCTGCCGCTGGAGGACGTCGCCCCCGCCGCTCTGCTGCGGGCGCGTGCCGGGGTGGGTGTGTGAGCATGGCCCGCCTGAAGATCACGCAGACGAAGTCCTACATCGGCAGCAAGCAGAACCACCGCGACACGCTGCGTACGCTCGGGCTGAAGAAGCTCGGCGACGTGGTCGTCAAGGAGGACCGCCCCGAGTTCCGCGGCATGGCGCAGTCCGTGCGGCACCTCGTGACGGTCGAGGAGGTCGACTGAGATGGCGGAGAACAACCCGCTGAAGGTCCACAACCTCCGGCCCGCCCCGGGCGCCAAGACCGCCAAGACCCGTGTCGGTCGTGGTGAGGCGTCCAAGGGTAAGACCGCTGGTCGTGGCACCAAGGGCACCAAGGCCCGCTACCAGGTTCCGGAGCGCTTCGAGGGTGGGCAGATGCCCCTCCACATGCGGCTCCCGAAGCTCAAGGGCTTCAAGAACCCGTTCCGCACCGAGTACCAGGTCGTGAACCTGGACAGGCTGGCCGCGCTCTACCCCGAGGGTGGCGAGGTCACGGTGGCCGACCTGGTCGCCAAGGGTGCGGTTCGCAAGAACCAGCTCGTCAAGGTGCTGGGCTCCGGCGAGGTCTCCGTGGCGCTCCAGGTGACGGTCGACGCCGTCTCCGGCTCCGCCAAGGAGAAGATCACCGCCGCCGGCGGCACCGTTACCGAGCTCGTCTGAGCACGGTGCATTTCTGACCGGGGGTGCCCCAGATACGGGGCATCCCCGGTTGGTCGTTCCAAGCGGGGCCGGGTCGCCGGTAAGGTGGCTGGCGTTGTTACCTTCCGCGCGGTACGTCTCCGCGCGGGTCCTGGCTGATAAGTATTCGTCGATCCTCAAGACCGTCACCTCTCGCGAAGCGACGCGGGGGGCGCAGGAGGCACCGTGCTCACCGCGTTCGCCCGGGCGTTCAAGACGCCCGACCTGCGCAAGAAGCTGCTGTTCACGCTGGGCATCATCGTGCTCTTCCGGCTCGGGCAACACGTCCCGATCCCGGGCATCGACTACAAGAACGTCCAGACGTGCATGGACCTCGCCAAGGGCCAGCAGGGGCTGTTCGGCCTGGTCAACATGTTCAGTGGTGGCGCACTGCTCCAGATCACCATCTTCGCGCTCGGGATCATGCCGTACATCACGGCGAGCATCATCCTGCAGCTGCTGACCGTGGTGATCCCGCGCCTCGAGGCCCTCAAGAAGGAGGGCCAGGCCGGTCAGGCGAAGATCACGCAGTACACCCGCTATCTGACCATCGCGCTGGCGATCCTCCAGGGCACCGGCCTGGTGGCCACCGCCCGCAGCGGCTCGCTCTTCCAGAGCTGCCCGGTCGGCGGCCAGATCGTACGGGACGACTCGATCTTCACCACCGCCGTGATGGTCATCACGATGACCGCGGGCACCGCGCTGATCATGTGGCTCGGTGAGCTGGTCACCGACCGCGGCATCGGCAACGGCATGTCGATCCTGATGTTCGTCTCGATCGCCGCCGGTTTCCCGAGCGCGATGTGGAGCATCAAGCAGCAGGGCAAGATCATGGACGGCTGGCTGGAGTTCGGCCTGGTGATCCTCTGTGGTCTGGCCATGGTCGGCCTGGTGGTCTTCGTCGAGCAGGCCCAGCGCCGGATCCCCGTGCAGTACGCCAAACGCATGATCGGCCGTCGCAGCTACGGCGGTACGTCCACCTACATCCCGATGAAGGTGAACCAGGCGGGTGTGATCCCCGTGATCTTCGCCTCATCGCTGCTGTACATCCCGGCGCTGATCGTCCAGTTCTCCAATTCGAAGGCCGGCTGGGCGACCTGGATCTCGCAGAACTTCGTCAAGGGCGACCACCCGATCTACATCGCCACGTACTTCCTGCTGATCGTCTTCTTCGCATTCTTCTATGTCGCCATCAGCTTCAACCCCGAAGAAGTTGCCGACAACATGAAGAAGTATGGTGGGTTCATCCCGGGTATCCGGGCTGGTCGTCCCACCGCGGAGTATCTGAGCTACGTGCTGAACCGCATCACGTGGCCCGGCGCGCTCTATCTGGGCTTGATCGCCCTGGTGCCCACGGTGGCGCTGGTGACGCTCAACGCCAATCAGAACTTCCCGTTCGGCGGCACGAGCATCCTGATCATCGTGGGTGTCGGCCTGGAGACTGTGAAGCAGATCGAGAGCCAGCTTCAGCAGCGACACTACGAAGGGTTCCTCCGCTGATGCGAATCGTCCTCGTCGGGCCTCCGGGAGCCGGCAAGGGTACGCAGGCCGCGTACCTCGCCGAGAAGCTGTCGATCCCGCATATCTCCACAGGCGACCTGTTCCGCGCGAACATCAGCCAGGGCACCCCCCTCGGCAAGCAGGCGCAGGAGTACATGCGGGCCGGACAGCTGGTACCGGACGAGGTCACCATCGGCATGGCGGAGGACCGGCTGGACCAGCCGGACGCGCAGCGGGGCTTCCTGCTGGACGGGTTCCCGCGGAACCAGATCCAGGCCGAGGCCCTGGACACCTATCTGGCGGACCGCGGCGTCTCGCTGGACGCGGTGCTGGACCTGGAGGTCCCCGAGTCCGAGGTGATCAAGCGCATCGCGGGCCGTCGTACCTGCCGCAATGACAGCTCACACACCTTCCACGTGGAGTACAAGCCGCCGAAGGCCCAGGGCGTGTGCGACGTCTGTGGCGGCGAGCTGTACCAGCGCGAGGACGACAGCGAGGAGACGGTCCGCAAGCGCCTGGAGGTCTACCACCGGGAGACCGAGCCGATCATCGACTACTACAAGGCCAAGGGCCTGGTCGTGACGATCTCCGCGCTGGGCAAGGTCTCCGAGGTCACCCAGCGGGCGATGGACGCCCTGGCCGCGAAGGCGGCCTGAGAGCCGCCAGGACCGGTACGGACGGCCGCGGTGCCCGGGCACGGGCACCGCGGCCGTATTGTTGAGCAGATACGTCACAGCACACACCGCACCAGAGACATACCCCGGAAGGCCCCGCATGGTGGAGATCAAGACCCCCGAGCAGATCGCGAAGATGCGCGAGGCGGGACTGGTCGTCGCCGCCATTCACGAGGCGACGCGCGCGGCGGCCGTCCCTGGCGCCAGCACCAGGGACCTGGACGACGTCGCCCGTAAGGTCATCGCCGACCACGGCGCCAAGTCGAACTTCCTGGGGTACGGCGGCTTCCCCGCGACGATCTGCACCTCGGTGAACGATGTCGTGGTGCACGGCATCCCGGACCGGGAGACCGTCCTGAAGGACGGCGACATCATCTCCATCGACGCGGGCGCGATCGTGGACGGCTGGCACGGCGACGCCGCCTTCACCGCCTTCGTGGGCACCGGCCACGCCCCGGAGCTGTACGAGCTCAGCCGGGTCACCGAGGAGTCGATGTGGGCCGGGATCGCCGCGGTCCGCAAGGGCAACCGGCTGGTCGACATCTCCAAGGCGATCGAGGGCTACATCCGCCGCCAGCCCCGCCCGGCCTCCGGCAGGTACGGGATCATCGAGGACTACGGCGGCCATGGCATCGGGACCCAGATGCACATGGACCCGCATCTGCTGAACTATGTCTCCAAGAAGCGCGGCAAGGGCCCCCGGCTGGTCCCCGGCTTCTGCATCGCGATCGAGCCCATGGTGAGCCTGGGCACCGCGAAGACGCATGTGCTGGCCGACGACTGGACGGTCAAGACGGACGACGGGACCTGGTCCAGCCACTGGGAGCACTCGGTCGCGCTGACCGAGGAGGGCCCGCTGGTGCTGACCGCCGTGGACGGCGGCAAGGCCAGGCTGGCCGAGCTGGGCGTGGAGGCCGCGCCCGACCCGCTGGGCTGACGATCTCCGTGGGCATAAAGATCTCAAAATCGGGGCATGATGCCCCGGATTCGTGTTTCGGGATGCCCTGACGTAGACTGACACGTCGGCTCTCGCATGCCCTCCCGCATGTCGCGAGCCGATCAAGGTAGCCGATCCCGAAAGCAGGACATGGCCAAGAAGCAAGGCGCCATCGAAATCGAGGGCACCGTGATCGAGTCTCTGCCGAACGCGATGTTCAAGGTGGAGCTTCAGAACGGTCACAAGGTCCTCGCGCACATCAGTGGCAAGATGCGCATGCACTACATCCGCATCCTGCCCGATGACCGGGTGGTCGTGGAGCTGTCTCCGTACGACCTCACGCGCGGACGGATCGTCTACCGCTACAAGTAGATCTCACGACCCGGAGAACCTCACACCCATGAAGGTCAAGCCGAGCGTCAAGAAGATCTGCGACAAGTGCAAGGTGATCCGCCGCCACGGCCGGGTCATGGTCATCTGCGACAACCTGCGCCACAAGCAGCGCCAGGGCTGACGCACACCGGCCGCGTTCCTGCACCACTCGCAGCATCTTCGCGCGACGTCATAACTTTGCGTACATACGCAGTCACCCGTTCCCGCTAGGCGGGGACGACACCCCCGGTCGGAGGCCGGGGACCCGGGAGCCGTCCCGCACGGCGGCCGGGAGTGGTGCTGCGGAAGACCTCCGACAACCATCTGGAGCCAGATTCATGGCACGCCTCGCAGGCGTTGACCTCCCGCGCGACAAGCGCGTCGAGGTCGCCCTCACCTACGTCTTCGGCATCGGTCGCACCCTTGCCCAGCAGACGCTCGCCAACACCGGTGTGAACCCGGACACCCGCGTTCGCGACCTGGCCGAAGAGGACCTGGTCAAGATCCGCGAGTACGTGGACAACAACATCAAGACCGAGGGTGACCTCCGTCGCGAGATCCAGGCCGACATCCGCCGCAAGGTCGAGATCGGCTGCTACCAGGGCCTGCGCCACCGTCGCGGCCTTCCGGTCCACGGCCAGCGCACGTCCACCAACGCCCGCACCCGCAAGGGCCCGCGTCGCGCCATCGCCGGCAAGAAGAAGCCGGGCAAGAAGTAGTCCGCACCGGACGCTGCCAAGCGGTCCGAGCTGTAGGACCGACCACCTCCACGGGAGATTTCGAGAATGCCTCCGAAGAGCAGGACGGCCGGCGCCAAGAAGGTGCGCCGCAAGGAGAAGAAGAACGTCGCCCACGGGCACGCTCACATCAAGAGCACGTTCAACAACACCATCGTCTCGATCACCGACCCGACCGGGAACGTGATCTCTTGGGCCTCGGCCGGCCACGTCGGCTTCAAGGGCTCGCGCAAGTCCACTCCGTTCGCCGCGCAGATGGCCGCCGAGTCGGCCGCCCGCCGCGCGCAGGAGCACGGCATGCGCAAGGTCGACGTGTTCGTCAAGGGTCCGGGCTCCGGCCGTGAGACCGCGATCCGCTCCCTCCAGGCCACCGGCCTGGAGGTGGGCTCGATCCAGGACGTCACTCCGACTCCGCACAACGGATGCCGCCCGCCCAAGCGTCGGCGCGTCTGACCGGCTGAAGTAGGAGACAACAGAAACAATGGCGCGTTACACCGGGGCCGACTGCAAGCGTTGCCGTCGGGAGAAGCAGAAGCTCTTCCTCAAGGGGAGCAAGTGCGAGAGCGCGAAGTGCCCGATCGAGATCCGTCCTTACCCCCCGGGTGAGCACGGTCGCGGGCGCACCAAGGACAGCGAGTACCTGCTGCAGCTCCGTGAGAAGCAGAAGGCCACCCGCATCTACGGTGTCCTTGAGAAGCAGTTCCGTGGCTACTACGCGGAGGCGAACAAGAAGACCGGCAAGACCGGTGAGAACCTTCTTCGCATCCTCGAGACCCGCCTCGACAACGTGGTCTACCGGGCGGGCTTCGCCAAGTCCCGCGACCACGCCCGTCAGCTGGTCCGCCACGGCCACTTCAACGTGAACGGCCGCAAGACCGACATCCCGTCGGCCCGCGTCACCGTGAACGACATCATCGAGGTTCGTCCGAAGTCCCGGACCCTGACCCCCTTCCAGGTGGCTCAGGCCGAGGCCGGCGAGCGCACCGTGCCGGCGTGGCTGGAGGCCATTCCGTCGCAGCTGCGGATCCTCGTGCACTCCATGCCCGAGCGCCAGGTGATCGACACCCAGGTGCAGGAGCAGCTGATCGTCGAGCTCTACTCCAAGTAGGAGAGACTCAGACGATACGGGCGGTACGGAGCCGTTTGGCACGTACCGCCCGTACCATTGAAGGGTTCGGCGTCAAATAGCGGGCGCCGGAGACTGGAGGCAATACCCATGCTGATCGCTCAGCGTCCCTCGTTGACCGAAGAGGTCGTCGACGAATTCCGCTCCCGGTTCGTGATCGAGCCGCTGGAGCCGGGCTTCGGCTACACCCTCGGAAACTCCCTGCGTCGTACGCTCCTCTCCTCGATCCCCGGTGCGGCGGTCACGTCCATCCGGATCGACGGGGTCCTGCACGAGTTCACCACCGTGCCGGGCGTCAAGGAGGACGTCACCGACCTGATCCTCAACATCAAGCAGCTGGTCGTCTCCTCGGAGCACGACGAGCCGGTCGTGATGTACCTGCGCAAGCAGGGCCCGGGTCTGGTCACCGCCGCCGACATCGCGCCGCCGGCCGGTGTCGAGGTGCACAACCCCGACCTGGTCCTGGCCACGCTGAACGGCAAGGGCAAGCTGGAGATGGAGCTGACCGTCGAGCGCGGTCGCGGCTATGTCTCCGCCGTGCAGAACAAGCAGGTCGGTCAGGAGATCGGCCGGATCCCGGTCGACTCGATCTACTCGCCGGTGCTCAAGGTCACCTACAAGGTCGAGGCGACCCGTGTCGAGCAGCGCACCGACTTCGACAAGCTGATCGTCGACGTCGAGACCAAGCAGGCCATGCGGCCGCGTGACGCCATGGCGTCGGCCGGTAAGACCCTGGTCGAGCTGTTCGGCCTGGCCCGCGAGCTGAACGTGGACGCCGAGGGCATCGACATGGGCCCGTCCCCGACGGACGCCGCCCTCGCCGCCGACCTGGCGCTGCCGATCGAGGAGCTCGAGCTCACCGTTCGTTCGTACAACTGCCTCAAGCGCGAGGGCATCCACTCCGTGGGTGAGCTCGTGGCGCGGTCCGAGGCGGACCTGCTCGACATCCGCAACTTCGGCGCCAAGTCGATCGACGAGGTCAAGGCGAAGCTGGCCGGTATGGGCCTGGCGCTCAAGGACAGCCCGCCCGGATTCGACCCGACCGCCGCGGCGGACGCCTTCGGGGCCGACGACGACGCGGACGCCGGTTTCGTGGAGACCGAGCAGTACTAGAACCTGCTGGTCCGCTGTGGCTGAGGCGGTGTCCTCAATCGCCGGACGGGCTGGATTTTGTTCACTGACACCGGTACCTGATACGGCCGGTGCAGACATCGAGGAGATACACCATGCCGAAGCCCACCAAGGGCGCCCGTCTGGGCGGCAGCGCTGCGCACGAGCGGCTCCTGCTGGCGAACCTCGCCACGGCGCTGTTCGAGCACGGCCGGATCACCACCACCGAGGCGAAGGCCCGCCGCCTGCGCCCGGTCGCGGAGAAGCTGGTCACCAAGGCGAAGAAGGGCGACCTTCACAACCGCCGTCTGGTGCTCCAGACCATCCGCGACAAGAGCGTCGTGCACACCCTCTTCACCGAGATCGCACCGCGCTACGAGAACCGGCCGGGTGGCTACACCCGCATCACCAAGATCGGTAACCGCCGTGGCGACAACGCCCCGATGGCGGTCATCGAGCTGGTCGAGGCGCTGACCGTGCAGCAGGAGGCAGTCGGCGAGGCCGAGGCCGCCACCAAGCGCTCCGCCAAGGACGCCGCCGGTGACCAGGCCGCCGCGGACCTCAAGAAGGAGACCCCGGCAACCGAGGCCGCCGAGGCTCCGGCCGAGGCCGAGGAGCCGAAGGACGCCTGAGGCGTCCCGACGGCTTTCGTCGTACGGACGGGCCCGCCCCCAGATCCTGGGAGCGGGCCCGTTCCGCATGGAGAGGAACGGTTGGGTGAGTGACGAAGCGGCGCCCGGTTTCGTACGGGTCCGGCTGGATCTGAGTTACGACGGCAGGGACTTCTCGGGCTGGGCCAGGCAGCGCGAGCGGCGCACCGTACAGGGCGAGCTGGAGAGCGCGCTGCGGACGGTGACGCGCTCCTCGGAGACCTTCGAGCTGACCGTCGCGGGCCGCACCGACGCGGGGGTCCACGCCCGCGGCCAGGTGGCGCACGTGGATCTGCCCGAGGCGCTGTGGGCCGAGCACCGGGACCGGCTGCTGCGGCGGCTGGCCGGGCGGCTGCCCCATGACGTACGGGTCTGGCGGGTCGCCGAGGCCCCGCACGGGTTCAACGCCCGCTTCTCCGCGATCTGGCGGCGCTACGCCTACCGGGTCACCGACCACCCCGGCGGGGTCGACCCGCTGTTGCGCGGCCATGTGCTGTGGCACGACTGGCCGCTGGACGTGGACGCCATGAACGCGGCCTCGACACGGCTCCTGGGCGAGCACGACTTCGCCGCGTACTGCAAGAAGCGCGACGGCGCCACCACCATCCGCACCCTCCAGCGGCTGGACTGGGTGCGCGGTGCCGACGGCGTGATCACCGCGACGGTGCGGGCGGACGCCTTCTGCCACAACATGGTGCGCTCGCTGGTGGGCGCCCTGCTCTTCGTCGGCGACGGCCACCGCCCCCCGGACTGGCCCGCCAAGGTGCTCTCCGCCGGGCTGCGCGACTCCGCCGTCCATGTCGTACGCCCCCACGGCCTGACCCTGGAGGAGGTCGGCTACCCGGCCGACGGCCAACTCGCCGCCCGTAACCGGGAGTCCCGCAACAAGCGCTCCCTGCCGGGCGCGACGGCGATCGGTTCCGGCTGCTGCTGAGATCGGTGGGTGTGGACCGCCGGACAACGGGTACTCGCGACGCGCATCGTGTGCGAACGGCTCTCACGCGAGAAGTCAAGGCGGCGCGGCGATCGGCATGATGCGGCTTCCGGGGCTCCCGGAAGATCGATAAAATTTGCCCACCGACAACGGTCGCCGACCGCGAAGGGAACCGCGTGAGTACCAGCGATGCCGCTGTGCGAGAGCGTCTGACCAGGGCGCTCCATGAACGCGGCGAGGAGATCGCCGACCGCTGGGTCGAGCTGCAGATGGAGCAGGCCCTGCTGGACACCGACATCGGCGAGGCCGAACTCCGGGAGGAGGCCGACGCCTTGATCGAGGCGCTGGTCCCGGGGCTGCGGAGCGGTGTGCCGGTGGACCGCGTGGTGACCTCCACGCCGGGGTTGCACGAGGCCGTGGTCGGGCTGTCGCTGCGCCGGGCGCGGGCCGGGGCCACCCCGACGGCGACCTCGCTCGCGGTGCTCGCGCTCAAGGAGGCGCTGCTGAAGGCGGTGCAGCGAGACACCCGGGACGCCGAGGAGCTGTTCGCCTCGGCCGTCTTCATGAACCGGCTGCTCGATGTGGCCGGGGCGCTGTCCTTCGAGACGTATGTGGAGGGCCGCGAGGAGATCATCCGCCGGCAGAGCCAGCAGCTGATGGAGCAGTCGACGCCGGTGGTGCGGCTGTGGCGGCAGGTGCTGGCGGTGCCGCTGATCGGCACGCTGGACACCGCACGGACCCAGGTGGTCATGGAGAACCTGCTCCAGGCCATCCAGGACCACGAGGCGCTGGTCGCGATCGTCGACATCACGGGTGTGCCCACGGTGGACACCGCCGTCGCCCAGCATCTGATGCAGACCGTCAACGCGGTGCGGCTCATGGGCGCGGACTGTGTGATCAGCGGGGTGCGCCCCTCGATCGCCCAGACCATCGCCCAGCTCGGCATCGACCTGTCCACCATCCTCACGCGGGCGACGCTGGCCGACGCGCTGGCCGCCGCGATCAAGCTGATCGACGGGCCCGGGCCCGACGGTGATGAAGGAGACGGCCGGTGACCGGTCAGCCCCAGCCCGGCGTTCCGATTCTGCGACTGGGAGACGTCCTGGTCACCGGGCTGCTCAATGAGCTCGACGACCGGACCGCCATCGCCTTCACCGAGGAGCTGACCGAGCGGATCTCGGCCGAGGGCGCCCGCGGGGTGCTCATCGACATCTCCCGGCTGGAGGTCATCGACTCCTTCGTGGCCCGGACGCTGATGGAGCTGACCACGGTGGCCCGGCTGCTGGGCGCACGGGTGATCGTGGCCGGGATGCGACCGCCGGTGGCGATCACCCTGGTCGAGCTGGGGATCGAGCTCGTCGGGGTGGAGACCGCCCTCAATCCCGAGCAGGGCATGGCCGCGCTGGGGTGGCGTCAGGCCCCGCAGCCCCTGGAAGGGGCCCGACGTGGCACTGCCCGGTGAATCCACCCTCGCCTCCCGCGGGGCCAAGAGGCCAGGGCGGGCGGAGACCCGGCGCCCGCCCGCGCCGGCCACGTATCCAGTGCGCACGGAGGAGGACCTGCTGACGGTCCGCCACGCGGTGCGCGCGGCCACCGTCGAGGCGGGCTTCGGCCTGGTGGACCAGACCCGAGTGGTCACGGCCGCCAGCGAACTCGCCCGTAACGCCTATGTCCACGGGGGCGGCGGCACGGTGACGCTCGAGTATCCGCGCGAGCCCGGCGGACGGCGGGGGCTGCGGCTGACCGTCAAGGACGAGGGGCCGGGGATCGCCGACCTCGACGCGGCGCTCACCGACGGCTTCACCACCGGCGGGGGCCTGGGCCACGGGCTGGGTGGCGCCCGGCGGCTGATGGACGAGTTCACGGTGCGCACCGGCCCGGGGGAGGGCACGGTGGTGGTCGTCACCCGCTGGACGTCCCGGTGATCCATACGTTCACGGCGCCCACCGCCCAGGTGCGCGTCGATCACCACAGCGCCGTGCATCTGGCCGCGGAGACGGCGCGTGAGGTGGCCCGGGGGTGCGAGCTGCCAGGGGCGCTGCCCGACCAGGCGGCGGTGATCGCCTCGGAGCTGGCGACCAACCTGGACAAGCACGCCAGCGACGGCACGCTCTACGTCCAGCCCCTGCCGCTCGGCCACGGGGTGGAGATCCTGGCCGCCGACCGCGGCCCGGGGATGCGCGAACCCGAGCGCTGTCTGGCGGACGGCTACACCACCTCCGGCACGCTGGGGGTCGGGCTCGGCGCCGTCAAGCGGATGGCGACCCACTTCACCATGCGCAGCGCCGACGGCGCCCACACCGGCACCTGGGCCTGCGCCCGCCTCGCCGCGCCGGGCGAGCAGCGCCCGGAGTGGCAGGGGGTGGGCGCCGTCTGTCTGCCCGTCGAGGGGGAGGAGGGCTGTGGCGACGCCCGCGCGATCGTCGACACGGACTCCGCCCGCACCGCGGTCGTCCTGGACGGGCTCGGCCACGGGCAGCCCGCCGCCGAGGCGGCCCAGGCGGCGCTGCGGACCTTCCACGCCGACCCCGACCGGCCGCTGCCGGAGGTGCTCAGCCGGATGAACCGGGCCCTGCGGCACACCCGGGGGGCCGCCGTGGGCGTGCTGCGGCTGTACCCCGAGCACGCCGACTACTGCGGCATCGGCAACATCCGCGCCCTCGCCCTGACCCATGAGAAGGTTCAGCACCGGCTGACCGGGCAGCCCGGTATCGTCGGCTGGGGTATGCCCACCCCCCGCGTCCATGACTTCCCGCTGCCCCGGGGCGGCACGGCGGTGCTGCACAGCGACGGTATCGACGCCCGCTGGTCGCTCGACCCGCCCCCGTCCGTGCTCCGTCTTCCGCCGCCCCTGCTGTCCGCCGCACTCGCCCATGGCCATCGCCGCGTCCGCGACGACGCCACGGTGCTCGCGGCCAGGCCCCCCTTAAGGCTTCCATGACGAAGAGGAACCTCACCTGCGCCACGACGGCGGCGCTCAGCCGGGCCGTTCGGGCGCTGGCCCGGGAGCACGCCCTGGACCCCGCGGTCCGGGCGCGCCTGGTGCTGTCCGCCGCCGAGGCCGCCGGGGCGGCGCTGCGCGACGGGGGCGGGACGGACCTCGAGTGGCGTTACGACCCGGGCGAGGGACTGCTCACGGTGGTGCTGCGGACGCCGGGCGAGGCGGGCCCGGCGGTGGCGGACCTCACGATGGCCCCCGACGCGGTCACCGGCGGGGAGGTGGTCTGGCGTCTCCCGGCGTCACCCCCGTCGGACGACACCGCGGACGGGGCCCCCGACGAGGACGCCCTGGCCGTGGAGGAGCTGCGCGCCATCGTGGCCGCCGCCGACGCGCTCACCTCCGAGCACCGCCGCCTCAAGGACGAACTCGCCGAGACCAACAGCGGGGTGCTCGCGCTCTACGTCCAGCTCGACGAGCGGGACAAGCAGTTGCGCACCGCGCACGGCCAGACCCTGCGGGAGCTGGAGGACGCGCTGCGCCCGCCGCCCATCAAGGCCGACGGTCTCGAACTCGCCGTGCACTACGAGCCGGCCGGCACCGACGCGCCGACCGGCGGGGATCTGTACGACTGGTTCGTGCTGCCCGACGGCACCGTCCACATCACCATCGTGGACGCCCTGGGCCATGGGGTGACCAGTACGCGCAGCGCGCTCAACGTCACCCACGCGGTGCGCACCCTGGCCCTGGAGGGCCACCGGCTCGAGTCGATCGTGGCCCGCACCGACGAGATCCTGCGCCCCTTCGACCGGTCCGTGATGGCCACCGTGCTGCTCGCCCGGATCGATCCGGCCTCCGGCGAGCTGTGGCTGGCCAATGGGAGCCATCCGCCGGCGCTGCTGCTGCGCCGCGACGGGACGGCCCGGTATCTGGAGGCCCGGGGGCGGGGGATCGGCTTTCCGCTGCCCGGCAGCGAGACCCCGCTCACCGAGCGGCTGGCCACCGGGGACCTCCTCCTGCTCTACACCGACGGTCTCACCGAGAGCCGCCGGGACCCGATCGAGGGCGAGAAGCGCCTGATCGAGGCCGCGCACAAGCATCTGCAGAGCCCGATAGAGGAGGTCCCCGGCGCCATCGCGGAGGATATGCACACGGTGATCCTGCATCCGGATGACACCCTCGCGCTGGCGGTGCGGCTCACCGGTCAGTGATCGGCGGCCGGGCCGAGGCGCTGCCGCGGGATACCGCCCCGCCGCAGGTCCCGCTGTCGGGGGACCGGAGGCGGGAGCGGGCGCTCGTCGTGCGGCTGGGCGCGGACCAGCCGCTCGAACAGGGGGCGCGCCGCGACCAGCGCCTCCCGCATCCGCTCCGTGGCCGCCTCGCCCTCGTGCACCCGCGCGGCCATGGCGTGCAGCCGGCGGTAGCCGTCGATCTCCTCGGGGTGACGGATGGACAGCGCGTCCATCCGCTTCTCGTCGGACTCGGCCGGATAGCCGCGGTCGACGGCCAACGCGCCCAGCAGCCGGTCGGCTTCGCGCAGGGCCCATCCGGGGGAGTCCACGAACCGCTCCTGCAGGCCCGCCCACCGCGCCGCGTACTGCTCCCTGGCGTCCGAGGGCAGGCTTCGGACCGGCAGTTCGCCCTTGCGGCCCTGCCGCACCGAGGGGGCGATCACCAGGCCGGCCATGGCGGCCAGCGCCACCAGCAGGATGATGAGCGTGACTGTTGACATCGCTGTGCCTTCCGCAGAGATTTCCCTCGCTCGAGGCTGTTATCACCGAGTGTTACCGGTGATCTCCGCGGCAAACACCGCACCTTTGGATCGAGGCCCTCAATTCCCCGTGGTGCCGGAGATGATGGCGAGGTCACCGGTGCGGGTGAGGTGCGGCCGGATACCGTGGGTGACCGGAAAGAGGTCCGTTTTGTCGCGGTCCACGATGTCGCCGACGATGCGTCCGATCCGGATCGGGGTCTCGGCCCGGGCGGACTTATGGAGCGTCAGGGACCAGCCGGCGGCGCCCCCTTCGTCGGCACGGGCCTGAAGGATCCTCTCGTACGGGACGGTGAAGCGGAACCGGCCGCCGTCGAGCGCCGTGACACCGGTGAGGAACGGGCGGGCCGGTCCCCTGGACGGGGTGGCCACCGCGGTCGGGGCGTCGCCGGGCCCGAAGCGCGCCCCGTGCAGGGTGCCTTCGACGGCGAGCCCCTCGGCGTCCAGGCGGATCACCCGGGCTTCGGCGTGGACCGGGCGTCGCCAGGAGCGCAGCGCGAGATAGCCGTCGACGGTGGGGTAGGGGATCCACCAGGTGAACGGGGAACCGGGCAGCGGCTCCAGGCCCAGCAGCCCGCGCCCCTCGGCGAAGCGGCAGACGACCCGGCGGCGGACGCCGTCGGAGGGGCGGACCACATGCAGGTCCCAGCGGCCCTCGGCGAGGTCGAGCGTGGCGCGGTCGAGCGTGGCCGTCCAGGGCGCGGACGGCGCGGCGCCGACCGGGGGCAGCAGCGGTACGCGGAAGGGGGGCTCGTCGCTCTTGCGGCGGGTGACGGTCAGTTCGAGCTCGCCGCCGTGCAGACCGGCGGGCTCCAGCAGCACCGACAGATCGCCCTCGGCGGTGACCCGGCAGGAGGCGACGGGCCGCAGGGGCTTGCGGATCAGCTGCTTGACCGCGCCCTTGAGAGTGTCGGCCAGCGGCGCTCCGGCCGTACGGCCCCGCAACGGCGCGGCCGTACGGCGCCGGTGGGCCGGGGCCGCCGAGGTGCCGCGGGCGGTGTGGAGCTCCTCGATCAGCCGCTCATAGGCGGCCGCCACGCGCTCGGGCGCGTATCGCCGGGCCGCGATCCGGGCGGCCTCGCCCATCGAGCGGCGCAGTTCGTCGTCCTCGATCAGGGTCAGCAGCCCCTTGGCGATCCCGTCGGCGTCGCCGACCGGCACCAGCAGACCGTCCCGGCCATCGGTGATGATCTCGCCAGGACCGTGCGGGCAGTCGGTGGCGACCACGGGCACCCCGCAGTGCATCGCCTCGACGATCGTCATGCCGAACGACTCCTCGCGGGAGGTGACGGCGGCGATCGCGCCCTTGGCCCACTCGGTCTCGATGGGGGAGTGGGCGCCCATCAGGGTGATGTGGGCGGCCAGTCCGAGCTCGTCGATCTGGCGGCGCAGGGCGGGGAGTTGGGGGCCGCGGCCGTAGATGCGCAACCGCCAGTCGGGGTGTTTGGCCGCCACCGTCTCCCAGGCGGCCACCAGCAGGTCGTAGCGTTTGACGGGGATCAGCCGGCCCGCGGCCACGACGAGTTTGGCGCGGCCGTCGGAGGGCTCGATCCCGGTGGCGGGCACCCCGTTGGGCAGCGCGGTCAGCCGGGTGGTGACACCGGGGAGGTGGGCCCGGTGGGTGGCCGCGTCGGCCTCGGAGACGGAGGTGTGGGCGTCGAGGTGGGGTATGGCGGCGTCGCAGGCGGCGCGGATCTCGGCGCGGTGGGTGCCGTAGAGGCGGTGCTCCTGGCCGATCCGCAGGAAGCGCCCGGCGCGGCCGAGCGCGGCGAGGTAGATGACCAGGCCGGGGCGGGTGGCGATGACGACATCGGCGTCGGTGCGGTCGAGGTACTCGGCGACGCGTTCGTCGGTGAGGGCGTTGAAGTTGGTGGTGCCCCTGGCCTCGGCGGCGGGGATATGGGCGCTGGGCCGGGTCAGCAGCGGATGGCCGAGGTCGGCGGCGCGGGC
>NZ_JAEEAP010000859.1 GCF_016103465.1 Streptomyces sabulosicollis | reverse complement strand
GTACAGCACCGTGGGCAGGGAGGCGGGCGGGGGCGCGGGGGCATGGCCGGTTCCCGCGACGCGCAGGCCGTCCAGCTGGGGTCGGCCGATCTCCACGATGTCGGCGTCCTCGACGCCGACGGCGGCCCGCACATAGCGTCGGCGTCCCGCCTCGCCCGCGACCCACACCTGGTCGTAGACCTTGCTGTACGGATCGACGGCCGCGGTCTCGTCACCGTCGCCGGGGGCCAGGAAGACGTGCTGCATGGTGGGGATCCGCAGGAGGTGGATGTTCCGGCCGGTGTTGGCGGGGTACAGCGCCACCCGCACCCCGCTCAGGTCCAGCTGCGACAGATGGGCGGCGCTCGGCACGCACAGCACCGGCAGCGGGGTGGGGTCCAGGGCTTCCAGCAGCTCCCGCTCGCGCAGGATGACCAGGGAGGGGGTGTGCAGCGCGGCCACCGGCCCCAGCCACCGGGTGACCTGGTCGGCGCGGTCGCGCGGGCCGGAGAAGTACAGCACCGTGCGGGGGCGGTGACGCATCAGCCAGGCGTCCACCTCGGCCAGCACCTCGGCGGCGCCGGGCAGCCGACGGGTGGCCCGGACGAGGTACGGAACGAGCGCCACCACCGTGATCAGGGAGGACCCGGCGGCCAGGGTGAGCGCCGCCACCACCCAGCGGGCGTCACCGGTCGTCAGCGACGCGGTGAGCCCGAGCAGGGCCGACAGCTCGTAGACCAGGATCCGCTGACCGGGCCATTCGGTGAGTCTGCGGGGCGGCCGGTCGCTGATGTCCAGTCGGCGCAGATCGATGTTGCGGGCCGCGACCGCGAGGGCGCGGCGCCGCCGGATGAGGGTGGTGAGCGCGGCGTGCAGGGCCTGCCCGGCGAGCAGACACAGCACCAGCGTCATGGCCGCGGCGAGTCCGATGGGCCCGGTGACGTGGAGTCGGCCGAGCAGGAGGAGCAGCAGGACACAGCGGAACTCGAAGCGTGACGTGGCGCCCATGTGGAGCCGCCCCAGACGGGTCATCAGTCCCGGAGCGGTGCGGTGCAGCAGCAGCTCGCAGCCGCACCCGGCCAGCCCGGCGGCCGCGAAGACCCCTCCGGCCCCGGTGAGCGCCGCCACCGCCATGGCCACCAGACACCCGGTCAGCGCGGCGAAGGCCACGAGACCGCGGGGGCTTTCGATACCGAGGCGGTTCATGACGCGTGCCCTTCGCGGCGGATGAGTCGTCCTGACTGCACACTGTAGGCGAATAGTCGTATTTATGCCTTTTGTTGTCGGGTGAGGTGGGTGGGTGAGATGAGGTGAGGACGAGGGTGCGGAAACGCGGGATCTCCGAGCGGACGGCGATCGTGGTCCCGATGGCCGTCATGCTCGGGCTGGGGCTGTGGGGGCTGGACCGGGGCACGATGTGGCGCGATGAGTCCGCGACGTACCAGATGGCCCGGCGGACCCTCCCTCAGCTCCGCGACGCCCTCGGCACGGTGGACGCCGTCCACGGGCTCTACTACCTGCTGATGCACCCGGTCCTGGCGCTGCGCCCCGCCGAGGTGACCATGCGTCTGCCGTCGCTGCTCGCCGCCGTGGCCACCACCGCCCTGGTCGCCGCCCTGGGCTGCCGCCTCGCCCGCCCCCGGGTGGGCCTGTGGGCCGGTCTGCTCTACGCGACCACGCCCGTGGTCACCCACTACGCCCAGGAGGGCCGCTCCTACGCCCTGGTCGCGGCGGGCGCCGCCTGGGCGACGTACCTGCTGGTGAGCGCGGCGGGACTGGCGCCGGGGGCGAGTGGGGCGGACGGCGGAGCGGGAGATGGGACGGGTGGT
>NZ_JAEEAP010000858.1 GCF_016103465.1 Streptomyces sabulosicollis | reverse complement strand
TTTAGCGAGTGTCTCGTGGGCTCGGAGATGTGGATAAGAGACAGCTGCGGGGCTGACCCCGGCACGAGCAGGGGCGGCGGGGCGCGTCCGTCCCCGCCGCCCCGAAGGCGTTACGCCGTCCCGGGGCCCCGCACCGGGATGCTGGTGAACGTCGGCTGGGGCGCCGGGTCCTGGAAGAAGTCGTTCCCCTTGTCGTCCACCACGATGAACGCCGGGAAGTCCTCGACCTCGATCTTCCAGACCGCCTCCATGCCCAGCTCCTCGTACTCGAGGACCTCGACCTTCTTGATGCAGTCCTGGGCCAGCCGGGCCGCCGGGCCGCCGATGGAGCCCAGGTAGAAGCCGCCGTGCGCGGCACAGGCGTCGGTGACCTGCTGGGAGCGGTTGCCCTTGGCCAGCATGACCTTCGAGCCGCCCGCGGCCTGGAACTGCTCGACGTACGCGTCCATCCGGCCCGCCGTCGTCGGCCCGAAGGAGCCCGAGGCGTAGCCCTCGGGGGTCTTGGCCGGGCCCGCGTAGTAGACCGGGTGGTTCTTCAGGTACTCCGGCATCCCCTCGCCCGCGTCCAGCCGCTCCTTGATCTTCGCGTGGGCGATGTCCCGGGCGACCACCAGCGTGCCGGTGAGCGAGAGCCGGGTCTTGACCGGGTGCTTGGTGAGCTCGGCCAGCACCTCGTCCATCGGCCGGTCGAGGTCGATGGCGACCGCGTCCAGGTCCGGGCCCGCGCCCTTGACCAGCTCCTCGTCCGTGGTGTCCGGGAGGAAGCGCGCCGGGTCGGTCTCCAGCTGCTCCAGGAAGACGCCCTCCGGCGTGATCTTGGCGAGCGCCTGTCGGTCGGCGGAGCACGAGACCGCGATCGCGACCGGGCAGGACGCGCCGTGCCGCGGCAGCCGTACGACCCGCACGTCGTGGCAGAAGTACTTGCCGCCGAACTGCGCGCCGATCCCGATCTTCTGGGTCAGCTCGAAGACCCTCTCCTCCAGCTCCTTGTCGCGGAAGCCGTGCCCGGTCGGCGAGCCCGACGTGGGCAGCTCGTCGAGGTAGTGGGCGGAGGCGTACTTCGCGGTCTTCAGCGCGTACTCGGCGCTGGTGCCACCGACCACGATCGCCAGGTGGTACGGCGGGCAGGCGGCCGTGCCCAGCGAGCGGATCTTCTCCTCCAGGAACTTCATCATCGATGCCTCGTTCAGCACCGCCTTCGTCTCCTGGTAGAGGAAGGACTTGTTGGCCGAGCCGCCGCCCTTGGCCATGAAGAGGAACTTGTAGGCGCCGCCGTCGGTCGCGTACAGCTCGATCTGCGCGGGCAGGTTGGAACCGGTGTTCTTCTCCTCCCACATGGTCAGCGGGGCCATCTGGGAGTAGCGCAGGTTGAGCTTGGTGTACGCGTCGTAGACGCCGCGCGAGAGGGCCTCCTCGTCGCCGCCCTGCGTGAGCACGTTCTGTCCGCGCTTGCCCATGACGATCGCCGTGCCGGTGTCCTGGCACATCGGGAGCACCCCGGCGGCCGCGATGTTCGCGTTCTTCAGCAGGTCCAACGCGACGAAGCGGTCGTTGGCGCTGGCCTCGGGGTCGTCGAGGATGCGGCGCAGCTGGGCGAGGTGGGCGGGGCGCAGATAGTGCGAGATGTCGTGCATCGCCTCGGCCGCGAGCGTGCGCAGCGCCTCCGGCTCGACCTTCAGGAAGGTGCGCCCATCGGCCTCGAAGGTGCTCACGCCCTCGGAGGTCACCAGACGGTACGGCGTGGTGTCCTCTCCCAAGGGCAGCAGGTCCGAATAGGCGAAATCGGGGTGGGC
>NZ_JAEEAP010000857.1 GCF_016103465.1 Streptomyces sabulosicollis | reverse complement strand
GTGCGGGTGGCGCTGTGCGGTCGGAGCGGGCGGGTGGACGGGCGACAACGTGTGAACGAGCGGGCGGGCGAAGAGTCAGCCACAGCCTCCGGCATGTCCCGGATCGGCCGACCGGGCGGCGGCGAAGTCCGCGTCCGGCACCCCGGCGACGTCCGTGTCCGGCACCCCGGCGACGTCGGCGTCCGCGGCCCCGGCGGGGGGCGTGTCCCGCGACCGGGCGCCCGAGCCGGACCCGGAGCCCGAGCCGGACCCGGACCCGGCCCCGGAGCGGACCGAGGCGACGAAGGCCGGCAGCCGGTCCACGCCCCAGAACTTGTCGTAGCCGTGGGTGAAGAACGGCACGCCGAACGCCCCGGCGTCGCTGAGCTGGAGCAGGGCCCGCAGCCCCCGGCCACCGCGCAGCTCCTCGTCATCGGCGGCCGCCGCCGCCCGTTCGGCCGGAAGCCCCAGCTCCCCGGCGATGTCCGCGATGGTCGTACGGTCGCAGATGTCGCGGCCCTCCTGCCAGCGCGCCCGGTAGACGCGCTCGATCCAGGCGGGGCCGAGCCCCGCGTCCAGCGCGAGGAAGTACGGCAGATGCGGCACCTCCCAGACCGGGTCGTGATCCACCGGCCAGCTGACCGCGAGACCGCGGTCGTTCGTCAGCCGGCGCACATCCTGGAGGATATAGAGATGTTTCTCCCGGGACATCGCCGAATACGGGAAGTGATGGCCGTGTTCGGCCATACGGCGCTCCCCGTCCGCGTCCGGCTCCCACCACAGGTGCCATTCCACCGCCTGCGCGACGTCCGGATAGCGGTCCATCAGATCACGGTAGGCGATCCAGCTGTACGGGCTGCGGAAATTGAAATAGAACCGCGGTACTTTGCTGCGCTTGGCTGCCATGTCCGTACCCCCTCGCTCGTTCCGTCTCCTGTGTGACGCTCGTTCAGCGCGCGATCGCATCGTGCGGGGGCCGCCCGCATATCGGCGCGGCGGCGCCCGTCAGAGGACGATGCCGCCGTCCACCTGGAACACCGCGCCGGTCACATATTCCGCTCCGACCAGGTACGCGACCATGTCGGCGACCTCCTCCGGGCGGCCGAAGCGGCGCAGCGGGATGCTCTGCTCCGCCTCCTTGCGCACCCGGTCGGACAGCTCGGCCGTCATATCGGTCTCGACGAAGCCGGGCGCCACCACATTGGCTCGAATGCCGTACCGGCCGACCTCCTTGGCGAGCGACTTGGTGAAGCCGATGATCCCCGCTTTGGAGGCCGCGTAATTGCTCTGGGTCGCATTGCCGTGGACGCCGGCGACGGACGAGATGTTGACGAGGCATCCGGACTTGCGTTTCATCATTCCGAACACCACGGAACGGCACAGGTGATAGGTGCCGTCCAGGTTGACCTCCAGGACGCCCCGCCACTCCTCGTCCTTCATCAGCAGCAGCGGATTGTCCCGGGTGATCCCGGCGGAGGTGACCGCGACCTCGACCGGGCCCAGCGACTCCTCGGTGAAGGCGACCAGCTCGCGCACCGCGCCCGCGTCGCGGACGTCCGTCTGTCTGCCGAGCACCCGCCCGCCGCCGAGCCCCGCCGCCTCCTCCTCGAGCCCACGGGCGGCGTCGGGGCTGGAGCGATGGCAGAACGCCACGTCGAAACCGTCCCGGGCCAGCCGCAGCACGGTGGCCCGGCCTATGCCGCGGGAGCCGCCGGAGACCAGCGCGACGCGCCGCGTCCGCTCCTCGTCACCGGATGCGCGGCCCGTGTCGTCGGATATTCGGTCGGACATACGGTGAGGTCCTTCTCCCGGGGGTGGTGTGCGGTCAGAGGGGGTCGGGCACGGGC
>NZ_JAEEAP010000855.1 GCF_016103465.1 Streptomyces sabulosicollis | reverse complement strand
GCAGCGTCAGATGTGTATAAGAGACAGGACACGGGCGTTAGCCCTGGGCGATGCTGTCCAGTTGCTCCACCGCCGGCCGCAGGGCCCACAGGTCACCGCCGGGTGGTGTCTGGAGCTTGGGCAGGGCCGCGCGGGCCTTGCGGTCACCGGCGTCGGCGGCCGCGTGGACGATGTCGCTCGCCGCGTAGGCGCGGAAGTCGAGCTCCGGGTACGGCCAGGGCGCGGCGCCCGTGGCCGCCGGGAGCAGGACGTCGACCGCCTTGAAGAGGTTCGCGCCGCCGGGCCCGGTGTAGTGCCACAGGTCCACCCCGACGTGCCTGCCGATGGCGGCCATCCGGGTGTACGCGACCAGGTTGAAGGTCGAGTAGTGGAAGCTGCGGGTGCGCTCCAGCTCCTGCGGCTGCGTGCCGTCGGCCGCGATCTGCGTGTCGATGCGCTTGGTGCGGGCGTCGCGGAGCACCTGGCGGGCGCGGTCCCGGTCGCCCACGGCGGTGGCGATGGCGGCGACCTGCATGTCGTAGAAGGTGCCGTGGTTGTTCTCGGCGGCGCCCTCCTCCTTGCCGAAGTCGCTGTTCACCAGCCAGTCCAGGAACTGCTTGTTCCAGGTGCGGAAGCCCGCGTGGTCGCTCTTGGACCAGCCGGGGGCGCCGGTGTCGAGGAGCGCGGCGGCGTCGAGGAGGCTGGTGAAAGCCTGGGAGAAGTCGATGATCCCGATCGAGCGGCCGTCGTACATGCAGGGGATGAACTGCGCGTGGTTCAGGTTCGGGTTCATCCGGGTCGCCGGGGTGACGAACCAGGTGCGCAGGATGTCCGCGGCGTGCTCGGCGTAGGCCCGCTTACCGGTGTAATACCAGGCCAGGGAGAGCTCGTAGGCGGACTCGAAGACCTTCCCGACCTCGGGACGGTCCGTCATCTTGTCCACGTCGGGGTTCCGTTGGCCATCCTTCTGAACGTAGGGGCAGCCGTACGGATTGTCGTCGGTCTTGGGCTGGCTGGGCCACCAGTAGGGCGCCTGACTGAAGTAGTCGTGTTTGTCGCCGCTGGGCGGCGTCTGGTCCTTGTCGGTGACCGTCCAGGGGCCCTGCTCCATCCACTGGTCGGCCTGGGTGGTCAGATCGCGTACGGTACGCCGCAGATTCCGGTCTCCGAGCTGCAGTTTCAGCTTGGTGAGGGACAGCCGGGGCCCGTCGAGCACCACCGTACGAGGCACCGGGCCGGAATGCCGGACGCGCTCGGCCCCCTGCGCGGAGGGGGCGGCGGGGATCGCCAGGACGGCCAGGAGGGCGGAGGCGGCGACGATCACCCGGGCGATCCGCCCGCGTCCCGCTGGAGGTGCACCCATCGAGCACTCCAATCAGATATCTGAACGCTATTCAGAATTGAGATCGGGCTCAGAGTAGGACGGCTCCATGGGCACGACAAGAGATCGCACAGGAATCCACTCGCCCCCACAGGGCCGGCCGGCCGCCGGGCCGCGGCCGCCTACGGAGCGCCGAACAGCTCGTTCTGCGTCGCGTCCAGCGCCGTCAGCACGGCGCCCCGCAGTACCCCGCCACCACCCACCACCCCCGCGCGTACCCGCGTCCGCAGCGGCGACAGCCGGGCCACATGCTCCTCCACCCGCCGGGCGAGCCCCTCGCCCCCGGCCCGGCCGACCTCGCCGCCGAGCACCGCGCAGCCCGGGTCGAGCACCGCGCAGATCGCGGCGACGCCCAGCGCGATCCGGGCCGCCAGCGCGTCCAGGAACGCCTCGCCCCGCTCCCCCGCCTCCAGGGCCGCGCGGATCACCGCCTCCGCCGCGCAGGAGCCCTCCGCCCCCTCCCCTGGCC
>NZ_JAEEAP010000854.1 GCF_016103465.1 Streptomyces sabulosicollis | reverse complement strand
GCCCCCACCACCCGCATGCCCGTGCCATAGCGCCCGCGGGCCCGGCCGCGCCCCACCCGCTCCGGCGCGGGCCGGACACACACCTTCCCCCCACCGGACCGGCACCCACCGGTCCCATCCCCCACACAGGAAGGCACCACCGTTCCATGAGAAGTACGCTGCGCAACACCGTGATCGGTCTGCTCTCCGCGACCGCACTCGCCGCCACGCCCTGGCTCACCGCCCCGGCCACGGCCACCCCCCAGACCACCGCCGCCGCGGCCGAATTCACCGACAACTTCGACGGCCCGGCGGGCAGCGCGGTCGACGGCTCCAAGTGGGGCCTGGAGACCGGCGACAACGTCAACAACCACGAGCGGCAGTACTACACCGACGGCAACAAGAACGCGGCGCTGGACGGCAACGGCAACCTCGTCATCACCGCCCGCAAGGAGAACCCGGCCAACTACAACTGCTGGTACGGCCGGTGTGAGTACACCTCCGCCCGCCTCAACACCTCGCAGAAGTTCACCACCGCCTCCGGCCACGTCGAGGCCCGGATGAAGCTGCCGCAGGGCCAGGGCATGTGGCCCGCCTTCTGGATGCTCGGCAACGACATCGGCAGCGCGGGCTGGCCCAACTGCGGCGAGATAGACATCATGGAGAACGTGGGCTTCGAGCCCAGCACCGTCCACGGCACCATCCACGGCCCCGGCTACTCCGGCTCGGGCGGCATCGGCGCCGGTTACACCCTGCCCAACGGCGGCAAGTTCTCGGACGGCTTCCACACCTTCGCCATCGACTGGTCGCCCAACAAGATCACCTGGTCCGTCGACGGGAACGTCTACCAGACCCGCACGCCCTCGGACCTCAACGGCAACCGCTGGGTCTTCGACCACCCCTTCTACATCATCCTCAACCTGGCCGTCGGCGGATACTGGCCCGGCGACCCGGACGGCAACACCTCCTTCCCGCAGCAGCTGGTCGTCGACTACGTCAAGGTGACGGGCGGCAGCTGACGCCCGCGGCCGATGTGGAAGCCCGCTTCAGCGGTGTTCTCGCCGGCGTCATCAGCAGGGGCGGACCGCCTCCGGACCGCCGCGACGAGGGCTTCCACATCGGCACCCCAGCGTGAGACGAGGGTGAGGTCACGGGCCGGGTCCACCCACAAGAGGTGGTTGCCGCGGCCCTGCGCGCCCGTACCGACTTCCTGGCGCGGCTGGTGGCCGCCATGGACCGGGACGGCATTCGACCTGTGGATCACCCCGGCCGCCACGGGCCCCGCGCCGTACGGCCTGAAGAGCACCGGCGACTTCGTGATGAGCCTCCCCTGGAGCTACGCGGGAGCCCCTGCCCTGGCGCTGCCCGCGGGCCGGGCGGCCAACTCCCTTCCGCTGGGCGTGCAGTGCGTGGCCCGGCCGGGAGCGGACGAGCGGCTGCTGGGATGGGCCCCTGATGTGGAGTCGGTCCTCGTTGGGCCGACCGCACCCGTATGATGGGTATCCACTCCCGTGTACGGAGTTGGGGACGAGATGACTGCCACATGGTGGCTTATGCAAGGTGAGGCCGCAGTCGGCGAGTTACGCCAGTACGGGGTCGACCAGCCGGTTTCTCTGTGCCACTTCACGCCGGGACCGGCGTGGGAAGCGGTACGGGCGCAGTTCGAGGCGTGGTCCGCGCTGCGCGGGCAGGATCCCGACGGAAGCCGTACGGCCCAGGTCATCCGGTCCATCATGGACCTCGGGCTGCGGCTGGTCCCCACGGACGACAGCCCGTCGATGGCGCTGTTCACCGAATGCATCCTGCGCATCGACGGCCACACCGCCCGGCTGCGCTGCTGAGACTCCACCGGGC
>NZ_JAEEAP010000853.1 GCF_016103465.1 Streptomyces sabulosicollis | reverse complement strand
CCCCCACCCCAACAACACCCCACGCTCCACCACCGACACCACATCCACCCCACCCACACACCCACCCGCGCCCACCACCACCGCATCCAGCAGGGTGGACAGGCGCCGCAGCACGCTCTCGACCGTGGCGCGGTCGAAGACATCGGCGCGGTAGTCCAGTCGGAGGCGCAGGGTGTCGCCCGGGAAGACGACCAGGCTGAGCGGGTAGTGGGTGCCGTCGTGGCCGTTGATGTCGGTCACCCGGAGGCCGGTTTCCGGTGGACAGACGGCGTCCGGGTCCATGGGGTAGTTCTCCACGACGACGAGCGAGTCGAAAAGCCGTGGGTGTCCGGCCAGTTGGCATACCTCGGTGAGGCCGGTGTACTGGCGGTCCAGGAGACGGGCGTGCTCCTTCTGCACCCGGGCGAGCAGGGTGGCCAGGGTCTCGTTCTGGTCGAGTGTGATCCGCACCGGCACGGTGTTGATGAACAGCCCGACCATGCTCTCGACGCCCGGGAGCTCCGGTGGCCTTCCGGCCGTGGTGATGCCGAAGACCACGTCGTCACGGCCGGTCAGGCGGTGCAGCATGATGGCCCAGGCGCCCTGGATGACGGTACCGAGGGTCAGGCCGTGGTCGCGGGCCCAGCCTTCCAACCGGGCGGTGAGGTCACGGGAGAGCTCCCGTGCGACCCGGTCCCGCCGGGCCGGGTGTGCCGGGTTGGCGGCCGGGGCCAGCAGGGTGGGCTCCTCGAGCCCGGCCAGGGCCTGCCGCCATCCCTCCTGCGCCGTTTCCCGGTCCCGCGCCGCGAGCCAGGCGAGGTAGTCCCGGTAGGGCGTCACCGGCGGCAGGTGGCTGTCGTCGCCTTCGCGGGCGTAGAGCTCGAACAGCTCGCGGAGCAGGACGGGATAGGACCAGCCGTCGAGCAGGATGTGGTGGTTGGTGAGCGCCAGCAGGTGGCGGTCGGTGCCGATACGGATCAGGGTGAAGCGGAGCAAAGGGGGGTCGGAGGGGTCGAACCGATGGCTTCGCTCCCCGTGGAGCACGCGCTCGCATGCGGCGTGGCGCTCGGTCTCGGCGGTTCCGGTGAGGTCGACCTCCTCCCACGGCAGCTCGATCTCGCGGGGGATGACCTGGACGGGCTGGTCCATCCCCTCGTGCAGGAAGGCGGCGCGGAGGTTCTGGTGGCGGTCCAGAAGCGTTTCGGCCGCCGCCCGGAGCGCGGCCGGGCGCAGGTGCCCGTCCAGTCGGAGGACGATCTGGACGGTGTACCCGTCGGCGCCGCTCCCGTCATGGACGCCGCTCACGTCACGGACGCCGCTTCCGTCCTGAACGCCGTGGGCGGTATTGGCGTCGTGTACGGCGTTGACGTCATGGACGGCGTGGAAGAGCAGCCCTTCCTGCAGGGGCGACAGCGGCAAGACGTCGAGCAGTCCTGACTGTGTCATCGCTTCTTCCTCCACGCTGCCTCGAGTTGGTCGATCTGGTCCTGGTTGAGGTTCACCAGGGGGAGGTCGGAGGGTGTGCGGCCGCCGGCGTCCGGGCGTTCGGCATGCGCCGTGATGGCCCTCAGCACGGTGAACCAGGTGTGTGCGAGATCGCTCACCTCCTCCTCGGTGAGCAGCCCGCGGGCCCAGGACCAGTGCGCCACGAGGCGCGGGCCGTCGGGACCGTCGTACGTGACGGCGTTGAGCTCCAGGGCGTACGGCAGCGGGGCGTCGGCGTCCGCTCCCGCCATGAGCGGGCCGCTCGTACCGTCCCCGGCGGGTGCCCACGGTGCCGTGTCGCGGGGAGCGGCGATGCGGCCGAGGTAGTTGAACCGGATGTCCGGGGTGGGGAGCGCGGCGAGGCGGGGCCGGGTGCGGG
>NZ_JAEEAP010000852.1 GCF_016103465.1 Streptomyces sabulosicollis | reverse complement strand
GGCCGGGGAGAAGGGGGCGGTCCGGACGATCTCCCGTATGGCCGTGCTCACGCCTCGAGCACCAGCCCCGTCCGGACCACGCGTGAGGCGCCCGGCTACTGCAGGAACTGCCCCACACAAGCGGCGATCGCCACCAGAAGGCTCAGCACTCCGATCACGACCTGCCACTTGTCCGGGCCGGTCCATCGGGCGTCGCTTGTCTCCTGCGTGCTCCGATCGTCCATTTCCCCTCCTCGCTCCTCCGACAGGCCCCGGAGGACAGGGCCACCGCCGGTCCGGTCTGCGCTCCGGCGGAGCGAACGGGGAAGAGCGTGGTGAGGCGGCAGTAGCTTAGCCGTGGAGGGAGCGGAAGGGGTGGGAAAGTCCGGAGCTCGTCCCTAGTATGACGGCCCGTCAGAAAACGGAGGTGCTCGCCGATGGACGCCGCGTTCACCGAGGAACAGGACGAGATCCGCCGTACGCTGCGCACTCTGCTGCGGGAGCGGTGCGGGCCGGACGAGGTCAAGGCGGCGGTCCAGACCGCGCCGGGCTACGACGAGACGCTGTGGCGGCGGCTCGCCCAGACGCTCGGACTGCCGGGCCTCGCCCTTCCGGCGGCGTACGGGGGCGTCGGCTGCGGCATCACCGAGCTGGCGCTGGCCTGTGAGGAGACCGGGCGCGTGCTGCTCCCCTCGCCGCTCCTGGCCACCGCCGTGTTCGCGGCGCCCCTGGTCGCCGCGCTCGGGACGGAGGCGCAGCGCGCCGAGCTGCTGCCGCGCATCGCGGACGGCGCCCTTACGGCGGCACTCGCGGTGCCGGGGCGCGCGCTGCCCGAGGCGCTCGGGCTCGTAGGAGCGCGGGACGGCGCGTGGGCCGGTGGCGGGCGCGCGGGGGGCGTCCAGGCGCGCCCGGACAGGGACGGCGGCGCGGGGTGGCGGCTGTACGGGCAGGTGGAGCAGGTGCCGGGTGGGCACAGCGCCGAACTGCTGCTGGTCGCCGCCCGTGCCGGGGGCTATACGCGCGGACGGACGCTGCTGTTCGTCGTCCCGGCCGGGGCGGAGGGGCTGGTCCGCACCCGGCTGACCGCGCTCGACGCGACGCGCCCGCAGTCCCGGATCGAGCTGCGGAACGTATCGGCCGAGCTGCTGGGGGTGGACGACGGCGGGAGCGGGAGCGGGGAAGCGGTGGCCGAGGCGCTGGCGGCCGTGGGTACGGCGGCCGCGGCCGTGCTCGCCGCCGAGGCCGTGGGGGCGGCGGACGCGGCCCTGGCGCGGACGGTCGAGTATGTGCGGGCGCGTGAGCAGTTCGGCCGCCCGATCGGCTCCTTCCAGGCGGTCAAGCACCGGCTGGCGGATGTGTACGTCGCGGTGCAGGCCGCCCGTTCGGCGGCGTACTACGCGGCGTGGGCCGCGGCCCAGGGCGGTATGGGCAGTACGGGCAGTACAGGCAGTACGGGCAGTACAGCCGGTGCGGAAGCAGCGGTGGCGGGCGGGCTGGCGCTCGCGCAGGCGCTGGAGGCGCAGCGCACGGCGGCGGCCGAGGCGGTGCAGTTGCACGGCGGGATCGGCTTCACCTGGGAGCATGAGGCGCATCTCTACTTCAAGCGAGCCGCCTCGGATGAGCTGCTCTTCGGCCCCGTCCACCGGCTGCGGGCGCGGGCCGCGGAACGGGAGGGGCTCTTCGGCGCGGCCGATCGCGCTCCTTACGGCGGCCATGACGGGCGCGGTGGGGGCGGCGGGAACGGCGGTCGCAGTGGGGACGGCAGGCAGCAGGGGCCTGGTGCTGTCTCTTTTACACATCTGACGCTGCCGACGACTAGTCGAGTGTATATCTCGGTGGTCGCCTCTTTCTTTTGAAAAAAAAGA
>NZ_JAEEAP010000851.1 GCF_016103465.1 Streptomyces sabulosicollis | reverse complement strand
GTGTGCAAAATAGTTGTTTACTTAATTATAGTGTCGATCACTGATTTATTATGATTGCTGGGCAAAATGTTTTTTTTTTCAAACAGGAGCCGGCATACGAGCTTAGCGAGTGTCTCGTGGGCTCGGAGATGTGTAAAAGAGACAGGGGGGCGCAGGACACAGGGGCGGCGGACGGGCCGAGAGCCGGAGGCGAGGTGCGCATGAGCGACGCGGCGATCGTGGGCAGTGGGCCCAACGGGCTCGCTGCCGCCGTCACCCTGGCCCGCGCCGGGCTGCGGGTGGCGGTGTACGAGGCCGCCGCCGACATCGGCGGCGGGCTGCGCACCCAGCCGCTCTTCGACGCGGAGATCACCCACGACATCTGCTCGGCGGTCCACCCCATGGCGCCCGCCTCCCGCTTCTTCCGCGAGTTCGGCCTGGCCGCGCGCGGAGTGGAACTGCTGACGCCCGAGGTCTCCTATGCCCATCCGCTGGACGGCGGCCGCGCCGCGCTCGCCCACCGCGATCTGGAGACCACCTGCGCCGGGCTCGGCCCGGACGGGGAGCGCTGGCGGCGGCTGATGGCGCCGCTGGTGCGGCACAGCGAGGGCGTCGTCGACGTCATGCTCTCCGGGCAGCGCGCCCTCCCCCGCGATCCGGTGGCACCGCTGCTGCTGGCCACGCGGATCCTCGTCCACGGCACCGGGCTCGGTGCCGCCCGCTTCACCGGTGAGGCGGCGCCCGCCCTGCTCACCGGGGTCGCCGCCCATGCGGTGGGCAAGCTGCCGAGCCTGGCCGGTGGTGCGGTGGCGGCCCTCCTCGGGCATCTGGCCCACGGCCCCGGCTGGCCGCTGCCGCGCGGCGGCAGCGCCCGGATCGCCGAGGCCATGGTGGACGACATCACCGCGCACGGCGGCACCTTCCACACCGGACGCGCGATCGGCGACCTCGGCGAGCTGGACGGGTACCGCGCGGTGCTGCTCGACACCGGTGTCCCGGGGCTGCTGGACATCGCGGGGCGCGCGCTGCCCGCTCGTTACGCCCGGGCGCTGCGGCGGTTCCGCTACGGCCCGGCCGCCGCCAAGGCCGACTTCCTGGTGAGCGAGCCGATCCCGTGGGCCGACCCCGCCGTGGGGCGGGCCGGGACCGTGCACCTGGGCGGCACCCACGCCGAACTGGTCCGGGAGGAGAACCGGACGGTGGGCGGGGTGCGCAGCCGGGCGCCCTTCGTCCTGCTCGTCGACCCGGCCGTCACCGACCCCGGGCGCGCCCGGCCCGGCAGGCGCCCGGTGTGGGCCTACGCCCACATGCCGAACGGGGACGGCACCGATCCGGTGGAGCTGATCCGCTCCCGCATCGAGGCGTACGCCCCCGGGTTCGGCGACACGGTGCTCGCGGCGCGCGGGATGTCGGGGCGGGACCTGGAGGCGTACGACCCCAACGACGTGGGCGGGGACATCGGCTCCGGCGCGATGACGATATGGCAGAGCCTCGCCCGTCCGGTGCCCCGCCTCGATCCGTACCGCACCCCGCTGCCCGGCCTCTTCCTCTGCTCGTCGGCCACCCCGCCGGGCCCGGGGGTCCATGGGATGTGCGGCTACCTGGCGGCCTTGTCGGCGCTGCGCCACCGTTTCGGCGTACGGAAGCCGCCGCCCCTGGCCCCGGTGGGGTAGGGGGTCAACCCCGCTTGCAGATCCGGTCCAGCAGATTCGCCGTCGCCCGCTGAACCCGCTCATCCGTATGTCCCGGACGATCCAGCGCCGGCGACCACGCGAACGTCCCCGACGCGAAGACCAGGGCGCCGCTCGGGGCACGGTAGAGGGACGTCTCCTGGTGGCGGATCACCCCTTCCGTGTCCTCGTACGGGGAGTGGGCC
>NZ_JAEEAP010000850.1 GCF_016103465.1 Streptomyces sabulosicollis | reverse complement strand
TCACCGGGGTCGGCCACCGCGGGGATGCCGCTCCCCAGGAAGAGGGCGGCTATCGCGACGGTGCAACCGGCGGCCAGCTCAAGGCCGTGACGGCGTCTGCGGGACATCTTCGGTCTCCTCGGCTAGGGAAGTGGTCACGCTGTGTGCCCATCTGGGCGCCAAGCGTAATTGCCGGGGACGTGCCGCGCTCGGTGGCCGCATCGGCCCCGCACGGGGGTCATGCGCCCGGGATATGCCAGGGCGGTGAGCGGCGGTGGACGCGCGTGGCACCCACCCTGGACATGGATCCGCCCCGCCGCGGGGGACGCGACGGGGCGGACGGTGGAGCCGGTGGAGCGCCCGGGCTCACCCGCTGACGGTCTCGGCTCAGCTGTTGAAGGTCTCGGGGTCCAGACCCAGACGGACGCCGGTGTCCAGGGAGTCGATCGCCGCCAGGTCCTCGGAGTCCAGCTGGAAGTCGAAGACGTCGATGTTCTCCTTGATCCGCGACGGGGTCACGGACTTGGGGATCACCACGTTGCCGAGGTCCAGGTGCCAGCGCAGCACCACCTGGGCCGGGGACTTCCCGTGCTTCTCGGCGATCGCCGCCAGCTTCGGGTCCTCCAGCAGGCCCTTGCCCTGGCCGAGCGGGGACCACGCCTCGGTGGCGATGTCATGGCGGGCGTTGAAGGCACGCAGCTCCGCCTGCGGCAGCTGCGGATGCAGCTCGATCTGGTCGATCACCGGGACGATCGAGGTCTCGGAGAGCAGCCGCTGGATGTGGGCGGGGTGGAAGTTGGACACGCCGATGGCCTTGGCGCGGCCCTCGGAGTAGATCTTCTCGAACGCCTTCCAGGTGTCCACGTACTTGTCGACCGCGGGCATCGGCCAGTGGATCAGGTAGAGATCCACATAGTCCAGGCCCAGCTTGGTCAGCGAGGTGTCGAAGGCGCGCAGGGTCGAGTCGTACCCCTGCTCACCGTTCCAGAGCTTGGTGGTGATGAACAGCTCGTCGCGCGCGATGCCCGACGCGGCGAGCGCCTTCCCCGTGCCCTCCTCGTTGCCGTATATCGCGGCCGTGTCGATGCTGCGGTACCCGGCGTCCAGCGCGTTGCGCACCGCGACCTGCGCCTCGTCGTCCGGGACCTGCCAGACACCGAAGCCGAGCTGCGGCATCCGTACGCCGTTGTTGAGCGTGATGAAGGGGACCTTGCTCACGAGCAGTCGATCCTAACGTCGGATGTGGCTTGCGGAATTCCATTACGTACAACGATCAACAGCTGCCCGGCATTCCCTTCGGTATTCCCGCCGGACCGTCTACCAGGGGCGCCCGCGCAGGACCAGCACGCCGTCCCCGTCCCGTCCCATGCGCTCCGCCGCCCGCTCCAGCGTGGCCACCTCGCCCAGCAGACCGTAGAGCCCGCCCGCGAAGGCCGCCGACGCCGTGCCGTCCAGCGGTCCGCGGTGGGCCACCACCACCTCGGCCGCGCGGGCGAAGAGCCCGGCCAGCGGCGCGCCGTGGGGGCAGCCGAGCACCACACCGGGCAGCGGGGCGCCGGTCAGCCGGCGGTAGGCGGTCAGCAGCTCGGCCAGGTGTGCGGCGGGTGTGCGGTGTGCCCGCCCGTCGCCGTCCTCGAAGACCAGCGTGCGCCGCTCGCGGCGGCAGACCAGATGCAGCACGTCCGGGCGTACGGTGAGGATCCGCCGCAGATCGGTGGCGGCCGCGGCGGGGCACCGGTCCACCGTCAGGACGCCCCGCGCCGCCCGCCTGTCTCTTATACACCTCTCCGAGCCCACGAGACACTCGCTAAGCTCGTATGCCGTCTTCTGCTTGAAAAAAAAAAAGAATACTTTGACTTTAAGCAAAAGGAAAAGAGAGC
>NZ_JAEEAP010000084.1 GCF_016103465.1 Streptomyces sabulosicollis | reverse complement strand
GCAGGGTCAGATGTGTATAAGAGGCAGGGGTGAGCAGGGTGGCTTCCGGGGGGCAGGCGAAGCGGACCGGGGTGTAGCGGTTGGTGCCGCAGCCCGCGGAGACGTGGAGGTAGGAGGTGTGGCCGCCGGCCTGGTGCTGGGAGAGGCCCTTGACCCGGCGGGTGTCCAGGTCGCAGTTGGTGACCAGGGCGCCGTAGAAGGGGATGCACAGCTGACCGCCGTGGGTGTGGCCCGCGAGGATCAGGGGGTAGCGGTCCGCGGTGAAGGCGTCGAGGACACGCAGGTACGGGGCGTGGACCACGGCCAGGGAGAGGTCGGCGCCCGACTCGGGGCCGCCGGCCACCTCGGCGTAGCGGTCGCGCTTGATGTGGGGGTCGTCGAGGCCGGTGAGGGCGATCTCGATGTCCTCCAGCTTCAGCCGGCCGCGGGTGTTCGACAGCCCGACCCAGCCGGCCGCGTCGAAGGCGTCGCGGAGTTCCGTCCACGGGTTGTGGATGGCGCCGACGGCCGGAGGGTTGCCGTTCAGGCCGTGCTTGCCGCTGGCCTTCTCCAGGAGGTAGCGGGCGGGGTTGCGCAGCTTCGGGCCGTAGTAGTCGTTCGAGCCGAAGACATACGCGCCGGGGAACTCCATCAGCGGGCCCAGCGCGTCCAGGACCTCCGGCACGCCCTCGGGGTCCGAGAGGTTGTCCCCCGTGTTCACCACGAAATCGGGGCGCAGCCCGGCCAGGGACTGCAGCCAGCGCTGCTTCTTGCGCTGTCCGCTCACCATGTGGATGTCGGAGACCTGCAGGACGCGCAGGGGCCGCATCCCGCGCGGGAGCACCGGGACGGAGATCCGCCGGAGCCTGAAGGACCGGACTTCGAAGCCGACGGCGTAGGCGAGGCCGGCCGCGCCGACCGCCGTGATTCCCAGGGGTACTCCGTATCGCGCGCGCATGCCGTCCATGGTCGCAGAACGCCGACGGTGGTGAAATCTTCGGGTGATTCCCGGCCAGTGCTGGCACACTCGACGCCATGACCACCACGCTCAAGTCCAGGCTGCAGGACGATCTCACCACGGCGATCAAGGCGCGCGACGAGCTGCGCTCCTCGACTCTCCGGCTCACCATCACCGCGATCACCAAGGAAGAGGTCGCGGGCGAGAGCGCACGTGAGCTGTCCGACGCCGAGGTGGAGAAGATCGTCGCGCGGGAGGCCAAGAAGCGCCGCGAGGCCGCCGAGGCGTTCGAGAAGGGCGGACGCGCGGAGCAGGCCGAGCGGGAGCGGGCGGAGGGCGAGGTGCTCGCCGAGTATCTGCCGAAGCCCCTTACGGACGACGAGCTGAACGGCCTGGTGGCCGAGGCGGTGCGGGAGGCCGCGGCGGGCGGCGCGGAGGGCCCGCGGGCCATGGGCGCCGTGATGAAGATCGTGAACCCGAAGATCGCCGGGCGGGCGGAGGGCGGCCGGGTCGCCGCCGCGGTGAAGCGTCAGCTCGCGGGCGGGTAGTCCCCGCCCAGAGGGTGCCTTGTCGCGCGGGGTTACCGATCGTGTGCGCTGCGTGCGCCGGGTGTGCCAGTGCGCTGCGTGCATCGGGCGGGCCGCCGTGGGGTGCGTGCGTCGGGTGGCTGCCGTGGGGTGCGCACCTGAGGACGGCGCGGGCGCACAGATAAGGACAGATGAGAAGGGGGCCGGACGTCTTCGTCCGGCCCCCTTCACCGCTCCATCACGAGCCACGGCTAGCGCGGGAAGCGCCACCCGCCGTTCCCGTTGCCGTTCCCGCCGTTGCCGTTGCCGCCGCCGATCAGGTCCGGGGGCAGGGAGATGTCCGGCCACGGGTCGTCCTGCCCGCCGTTGCCGCCGTTGTCGTCGCCCCTGTCGCGGCCCGGCCTGCGGTCGCCCGGCTTCTTGTCGTCGTGGGGCTTGCGCTGGTTCGGGTCCTTGATCTGGACGTTCACGAAGTTCGGCGCCGGCTTGCCGTCCAGCGCGCCGCTCATCGCGTCCTTCCAGATCGGGCCGGGGGTGTCCGCGCCGTAGACCTTGTCGTGGGGGACGCCGCCGATGGTGATGTTCTCCATCTTGACGCCCTTGGCGCCGGGGCCGCCGACCCACACCGCACCGGCCATGTTCGGGGTGTAGCCGACGAACCACGCGGCCCTGCGCTCGTCCGTCGTACCCGTCTTACCGGCGCTCGGGCGGCTCTGGAGCCCGGCCTGCTTGCCGGTGCCGTCCTCGACCACCCCGCGCAGCAGCGTGTTGATGGTGTCCGCGGTCTTCTCCGACATCGCGCGCGAGCACTTCGACTGCGGCACCTTCAGCTTCTTGCCGCCGGGGCCGGTGATCGACTCGATGAAGACGGGCGAGCAGTAGACACCGCGGTTGGCGAAGGTCGCGTAGGCGTTGGCCATCGTCAGCGGCGAGAAGCCCTCGGAGCCGAGGGTGAGGGAGGGCACCTGGTTGTGCTCCTTGCCGTCGGCGCGCTTCGCCCCCATCTTGTCGGCCATCTGCGTCACCGGGCAGACCCCGATGTCGCTGATCAGCTGGACGAAGTAGGTGTTGACCGACTTGGCGGTCGCCTCCTTCATCCCGTACGGGCCGACCTCCTTCTCGTTCTCGTTCTCGACCGTCGCGCCCTCGTCGTTGCTCCAGGTGCCCTTGCAGGTGGTGACCGGGCTCGGGTACTTCATCTTGTACGGCGAGGAGTAGCGCTGGTACGGCTTCTTGCCCTGCTCGATGGCGGCCGCCGCGGTGATCGGCTTGAACGTGGAGCCGACCTGGAAGCCGTAGTTCGAGCCGCCCATGGACTTGTCCGCGGACAGGTTGATCTGGGTCTCGTTCTCGCCGAAGCCGTACGGCCTGGACTGGCCCATCCCCAGCACCTTGCCGGTGCCCGGCTCCACGAGCGTCACCGCGGTGGCCACCGGGTCGGACTGGTAGACATGCTTCTTGATCGACTTCTGGACCGACTCCTGGGCCTGCGGGTCGAGCGTCGTACGGATCGTCAGACCACCCTGGGTCCAGCGCTTGGCGCGCGCCTCCGCCGTCTTGCCGAAGCTCGGGTCGTTGAGCAGGATCTCGCGGACGTAGTCACAGAAGAACCCGGCGCCCTGGACGGCCGTGATGCAGCCGCTCCTGGGCATGCTGGCCTTGAGGCCGAGCGGCTTCTTCTGGGCCGCGGCGGCCTGTGCCGGGGTGATGTCCTTCACCTCGGCCATGCGCCGCAGAACGGTGTCGCGGCGCGCCTTGGCGGCCTCCGGGGCGTTGATCGGGTCGTAGCGGCTGGGCGACTGGACGAGACCGGCCAGCAGCGCCGCCTGCTCCAGCTTCAGGTCCTTGGCGGACTTGCTGAAGTAGCGCTGGGAGGCCGCCTCGATGCCGTACGCCTGCTGCCCGAAGAAGGTGATGTTCAGGTAGTTCTCGAGGATCCGCTTCTTGCCCAGTTCCTTCTCGACCTTGATCGCGTACTTCAGTTCCTTGATCTTGCGGCCGATGGACTGCTGGGTGGCCTCGGCGACCTTCTCCTTGTCGTCGCCCGCCTCCTCGACGAACACGTTCTTCACATACTGCTGGGTCAGGGTGGAGGCGCCCTGGGAGACCCCGCCGTCCTGCGCGTTGGTGTTGACCGCGCGGAGCACGCCCTTGAGGTCGACCGCCCCGTGCTCGTAGAAGCGCGCGTCCTCGATCGCGACGATCGCCTGCCGCATGTACGGGGAGATGTCCTTCAGCTTCACGATCGTCCGGTCGCGGGAGTAGACCTTCGCGATCTCCCCGCCCTTGGCGTCCAGGATCGTGGTCCGCTGGCTGAGCGGCGGTGTCTTGAGATTGGCCGGAATTCCGTCGAACTCCTCGACCGTTCCCTTGGCCGCGAGGCCGAGCGCCCCGACGGCGGGAAGCGCGAGCCCGGCCATCACGGCACCGGCCAGCGCGCTGACGCCGAGGAACTTGGCGGCCTGTTGAGCGGTGGACAGCCCTCCGCTCGAGCGCGTGTTTCCCATAGGACGCAGCCTACGTCTCGAATCGCCGGACAGGGGACCGGGTGTTCGCATAAGCTGTTTCACGCCAGCCACAGGTGAGTGGCTGAGCCACACCCCCACCATCACTCAAGTGAGTGATGAGACCTGCCCGGATTGCGGCCCCTGTCCTGAGCTGCCCGTTGTTCGGTGCGCGAACTGCCCGGATTTGCACTAGTAATCGCAAATGTCGCCAGCTCACTCCGTTGGGTGATCTGCCGCGTACCCATAGTCCGTTCGGACCATCCAAGATTGGGCCTGCAGGGGGTGTTGCGCTGTGTCTCGCTTCCGTAACGTCCTCAACTGGCGACGGTGAATATGCCGTTTGTCGCCGTGGGGGAGCTCCGATTCGGGAGAGGACGGCGCCAGCATGGGCTGGGTAACCGACTGGAGTGCGCAGGCCGCCTGCCGCACTACTGATCCAGATGAACTGTTCGTCCAGGGCGCGGCACAGAACAGGGCCAAAGCGGTCTGCACCGGATGCCCGGTGCGCACCGAGTGCCTTGCGGATGCCTTGGACAACCGCGTGGAGTTCGGTGTGTGGGGAGGGATGACCGAGCGCGAGCGGCGAGCACTGCTGCGCCGCCGGCCAACGGTGACCTCCTGGCGCAGGCTCCTGGAGACCGCGCGCATCGAGTACGAGCGCAGCGCGGGGATTCTGCCCTTCGACGACGAGGACTACGAGCGCTTCGCCGCGGTCGGATAGGCCGGACGGCGGTCCGCCGGCGGTTCGCTGACAGCTTGCCGGGTGACGGCCTGCTGGGCTGACGGCCTGCTGGGCTCACGGCCTGCCGGTGTGAGCGTCTCGCCTCACCATCACCTCATCACCCACCTCTCGTCATCGGCACGAGTGGGGGTGCGAGTACGGGCGCGCCTCGTCAGGGGCGGGTACGGGTACGCGCACGCCTCCGAGCACGACCGCGGCCCTGGCCGCGGTCGGCCGTGGGGCTGTGGGGGCGCGTGTGACACGGCCTCGGGTGGCATGGCTTGGCCTCGGGATGCGTGGCTTGCCTCGGAACACGTGGCTTGCCTGGGGGGCTCGTGTCTCAACGGGTCGTTGCGGGCCGGGGGTTGGCCCGCCGTTCAGGCCGCTGGTGATGCCCTCGACTACCCGGTTGCGCCCCCGGCTACCGGTTTGCGCCCTCGGCCGCCGGTGACTGTGGCCTGCCCGCGTGTGGGTCTCTGCTGCGCGTGCCGTGGGCCGCCGACCGAGCCAGACGCGTCCGCCGGAGGCCGAGGCCCGGCTACGGATGCCCGCACGCCGCTACGGGATGCTCGCCGCCGCTACGGGGTGCTCGCGCGCCTGTCCGCCTCGGTGTGCCTCACCGGGCGCCATGCGGTCCATCACCGCTGTCGCCATCGCCATCGTCATCGCTGTCGCTCATTGTCGCTATGCGTGCTGTCTGTCGTGCTGCCGTGCGTCTCCATCCATGCGCGGGCGGCCGACCGCCCGGGGGGCACCGACTCAGCCCGCCGCGCGCTTGGTCCGCTCCGGCGGGACCGCGAGGCGTTCGCCGATCGCCCGCAGTCCTGCCAAGTCGTGTACGTCGCCAGGAAGTGCGGCCACTTGGGCCACCGGAACCTCGGGGTGGAGTGCCGTGAAGCGGTCGTGTGTGCGCTGCTCGCGTCCGAGCACCTGCATACGCTCCGCGTGCAGCCGAAGCAGTCCCGCGGCGAGCCGCTCCGCCGACGAGTCCGCCGACGTGGGGGAGACGTCGGGGTCCGCTGCCGAGGGGTTCCGCGCTTGAGCATTCCCTGAGGGGGGATCGACAAATCCGCCGTCACCAAGATTTTCTGTCCCGGCGCCGTTCTTGGCCGGATCGCTTCCCTCCGTGGGGTTCGCGAGCGCATCGTCCGGATCCGCGGGGTCGCCCGCCAGGGTGAGGATCTCCGCGGCGGCCAACGCACGTTCCGCCGACAGCTGTTCGGCACCGCTGCCGTGTACCCGGTTCAGCACCAGCCCGGCCAGCGGCATCTGGTCCGCGGCCAGCCGTTCCACGAAGTAGGCGGCCTCCCGCAGGGCGTCCCGCTCGGGCGCGGCCACCACGAGGAAGGCCGTCCCCGGAGCCTGCAGGAGCCGGTAGGTGGCCTCCGCGCGAGTACGGAATCCGCCGAACATGGTGTCCATCGCGGCAGCAAACGTCTGAACGTCGCGCATCAGCTGCCCGCCGAGCACCTTGCTGACCGTGCCCGTCATCATCGAGACGCCCACGTTCAGGAACTTCATCCCGGCCTTGCCGCCCACCTTCGCCGGGGCCATCAGAACCTTGATGAACTTCCCGTCCAGGAAGGAGCCGAGACGTTTCGGCGCGTCCAGGAAGTCCAGCGCCGACCGGCTGGGCGGGGTGTCGACGACGATCAGATCCCATTCGTCGCGGGCCCGGAGCTGGCCGAGCTTCTCCATGGCCATGTACTCCTGCGTGCCCGCGAAACCGGCCGAGAGCGACTGGTAGAAGGGGTTCGCGAGGATCGCCCGGGCGCGCTCGGGGTCGGCGTGCGCCTCGACGAACTCGTCGAAGGTCCGCTTCATGTCGAGCATCATGGCGTGCAGTTCGCCGCCGTTCCCGTCGCCGATGCCCTCCACCCGGCGCGGGATGTTGTCCAGCGCGTCGATGCCCATGGACTGGGCGAGCCGGCGGGCCGGGTCGATGGTGAGGACGACGACCTTACGGCCGCGCTCGGCGGCCCGTACGCCCAGGGCGGCGGCGGTGGTGGTCTTACCGACGCCACCGGATCCGCAGCACACCACGATGCGGGTCTGCGGATCGTCCAGCAGGACGTCGATGTCCAGCCGGGGTGCCACGTCCATGCTCATGCCGCCTCCTGCGTACGACTCGTTGTCCGTGGCGCCCTTACGGCGGACGCCGCTCACGTCGGCCACTGCTTGCGCAGATCCGCCGCGAGCCGGTACAGCCCGGCCAGGTCGATGCCGTCGGTGAGCAGCTCCAACTCGTGCAGCGGCAGCCCCAGCCCGGTCAGCTCGGCGCGCTGCACCCGCTCCAGCTCCACCCGCTCGGCGTGCTCGCGCGCCTGCTCCAGCAGCGGGTCGACCAGCCGCTCGGCCATGCCGCCGCGGCGCGCACCGCCCAGGCCCGCCTGGGAGAGGGCTTGGGCGACGGCCGTGCGCTGCCCGTTGGCGGCGACCTCGAGGGCCTCGTGGTCGAGGATCGCGGGCCGGACCATGTTGATGATGACCCCGCCCGTCGGAAGGCCGTCGGCACGCAGCTCGGCGATGCCGTCCGCGGTCTCCTGGACCGGCATCTCCTCCAGCAGGGTCACCATGTGGACCGCGGTCTGGGGGGACTTCAGGACGCGCATCACAGCCTGGGCCTGGTTGTGTATCGGGCCGGTCCGGGCCAGCCCCGCCACCTCGTGGTTGACGTTCAGGAAGCGGGTGATGCGGCCGGTGGGCGGCGCGTCCATGACCACGGAGTCGTAGACGAAGCGGCCGTCCTTGCCCTTACGGCGCACGGCCTCGCACGCCTTGCCGGTCAGCAGGACGTCCCGCAGCCCCGGGGCGATGGTGGTCGCGAAGTCGATCGCGCCGAGCTTCTTGAGGGCGCGTCCGGCCGAGCCCAGCTTGTAGAACATGTGGAGGTAGTCCAGAAGTGCGAACTCCGGGTCGATCGCCAGGGCGTGCACCTCCCCGCCGCCCGGCGCGGTGGCGATCTTCCGCTCCTCGTAGGGCAGCGGCTCCGTCTCGAAGAGCTGCGCGATGCCCTGGCGGCCCTCGACCTCCACCAGCAGGGTGCGCCTGCCATCGGCGGCGAGGGCCAGCGCGAGTGCGGCGGCGACCGTGGTCTTGCCGGTTCCGCCCTTGCCACTGACGACATGGAGCCTGCTCACAGTGGGGAGCCTAACCAGTCCCCCCTCGCCCTACGCACCAGGGCCCGGCGGAGAGGCATTACAGTCGGCCCCATGACCAAGTGGGAATACGCGACCGTACCGCTGCTCGTGCACGCCACGAAGCAGATTCTGGACACGTGGGGCGAGGACGGCTGGGAGCTGGTCCAGGTGGTCCCCGGGCCGAACCCGGAGCAGCTGGTGGCCTATCTGAAGCGGGAGAAGGGCTGATGGCGAGCGGCACGGTCGAGGGCAGGCTCGCCGGGCTCGGCCTGACGGTGCCCGAGGTCGCGGCCCCCCTGGCTTCCTATGTGCCCGCGCTCCGCACCGGCCCGTACGTCTACACCTCGGGCCAGCTGCCGCTGGTCGAGGGGAAGCTGGGCGTGACCGGCAAGGTCGGCGCGGAGGTCACCCCTGAGGAGGCCAAGGACCTGGCGCGCACCTGTGCGCTGAACGCGCTGGCCGCCGTGAAGTCGGCCGTCGGCGACCTCGACCGGATCGTGCGGGTCGTGAAGGTCGTCGGCTTCGTCGCCTCGGCGCCGGACTTCACCGGACAGCCGGGTGTCATCAACGGCGCGAGCGAGCTGCTGGGCGAGGCCCTGGGTGACGCGGGCGTGCACGCGCGCAGCGCGGTGGGCGTGGCGGTGCTGCCGCTGGACGCGCCGGTCGAGGTCGAGATCCAGGTCGAGGTCGCGGACTAGCGGGCGCCGGGTCGCGGACCGGCCCCGGCGTGGCGCGGAGGGGGCCACTCGAACATCAGCCCGTAAGCGCATAGCATCCGGCCATGTCCACTACGAATGGCCAGTGGTACCCACCCGAGTGGCCAGAGCGGATCCGGCTCCTGTCGGCCGGTGAGCTCACACCGGTGACACCGCGCCGGGCCGCCACCGTGCTGCTGCTGCGGGACGGAGCGGCCGGGCAGGACGCACCACAGGACGCTCAGGGAGCTCAGGACGCTCAGGACGCTCAGGGCGGGGACGGGGAGCACACACCGGCACCGGACGAGGTCGACGCGGCGGAGAGGCCCGACGCGGCGCGGGAGCCCGCGGGGGCGCCGGAGCCCGCAGGGGCGCCGGAGCCCGTCGGCGCCACGGAAGGCCCGGAACCGCCCCCAGAGGGCCCGGCGGACGCGGCGGGAGGGGCCGCCGGTCCCGCCGTCTACATGCTGCGCAGACGCGCCTCCATGGCCTTCGCCGGAGGCGCGTACGCCTATCCGGGCGGTTCCGTGGACCCGCGCGACGAGCGGATGGTCACCTGGGCCGGTCCCTCGCGGGCGCAGTGGGCGCGGCGGCTGGGCCTGGACCCGAGCGAGGGGACACAGGCGCAGGCCATCGTGTGCGCGGCGGTCCGCGAGACCTTCGAGGAGGCGGGGGTGCTGCTCGCGGGCCCGACACCGCACACCGTGGTCGCGGACACGACGGGGGACGACTGGGAGGCGGACCGCGCGGCGCTGGTCGCCCGGGACCTGTCCTTCGCGGAGTTCCTGGACCGCCGGGGGCTCGTCCTGCGGTCGGACCTCCTGAGCTGCTGGGCGCGCTGGATCACCCCGGAGTTCGAACCCCGCCGCTACGACACCTGGTTCTTCGTGGCTGCGCTGCCGCGGGGGCAGCGCACCCGTAACGCCTCCACGGAGGCGGACCGGACCGTCTGGATCCGCCCGGGTGACGCGGCCGACGGCTACGACCGGGGTGAGCTGCTGATGATGCCGCCCACGATCGCGACGCTGCGCCAGCTCGCGGCCTACGGCTCGGTCGCCGACGCGCTGGCCGCGGCGGCGGACCGGGATCTGACGCCGGTCCTGGCCCGGGCGCGGCTGGAGAACGGGGAACTGGTGCTGAGCTGGCCGGGCCATGATGAGTTCACCAAGCACATCCCGGGAGCCACGGGGGGACCCTCCGCATGACGTACGCATCCGCTCTGCCCGGCCAGCCGCGCGGGGGCACCATCGGGGGCCCGGCCACCGACCGGGCCGTCTGCGTCCTGGCGCCGAACGCCTCGCCCATGACCCTGGACGGCACCAACACCTGGATCGTCGCCGAGCCCGACTCCGACCTCGCCGTCGTCATCGACCCCGGGCCGCTGGACGACGCCCACCTCAAGGAGGTCATCGCGACCGCCGAGCGGGCGGGCAGGCGGGTCGCGCTGACGCTGCTCACCCACGGCCACCCGGACCACGCGGAGGGCGCGGCGCGCTTCGCCGAGCTGACGCGGACGTCCGTAAGGGCGCTGGATCCGGCGCTGCGGCTGGGGGACGAGGGCCTGGAGCTGGGGGACGTCATAACCACCGGGGGTCTGGAGCTACGGGTGGTGCCCACACCCGGCCACACCGCCGACTCGCTGTGCTTCCACCTCCCCGCCGATGGCGCGGTCCTTACGGGCGACACGGTGCTCGGGCGGGGCACGACCGTCGTCGCGCATCCGGACGGGCGGCTCGGCGACTATCTGGACTCGCTGCGGCGGCTGCGTTCGCTGGCGGTGGACGATGGGGTGGACACCGTCCTGCCGGGGCACGGGCCGGTGCTGAACGACGCCCGGGGCGCCGTGGAGTACTACCTCGCGCATCGCGCCAACCGGCTCGCGCAGGTGGAGACGGCGGTCGAGGACGGCCACCGGACGCCCTCGGAGGTCGTGGCGCACGTGTACGCGGACGTGGACCGGTCCCTGTGGCCGGCGGCGGAGCTGTCGGTCCGGGCCCAGCTGGACTATCTGCGCGAGCACGGGCTGATCTGAGGCTTGCGCCTGCCGGGGCTCGTGGGCCCACGGCGTCTTGTGGGCTCGCGGAGCCTTGCGGACCCGCAGAGCTTGGTGGGTCCGCGGAGTCTTGCGGACCCGCGGAGTCTCGTAGGCCCGCGGCCTGTGGGACCAGCCGTTCATGAGCGTGAGCGCCGTAAGGGCCCCGCCGGAATCCGGCTGGGCCCTTACGTTCGGTCTTCGGGTTCCGTCCGGCGTCAGCGGGAGCGCTTGGCCAGCCGCTCGACGTCCAGCAGGATCACCGCGCGCGCCTCCAGCCGCAGCCAGCCGCGGCCCGCGAAGTCGGCGAGCGCCTTGTTGACGGTCTCGCGGGAGGCGCCGACCAGCTGGGCCAGCTCCTCCTGGGTCAGGTCGTGGACGACGTGGATGCCTTCCTCCGACTGCACGCCGAAGCGGCGGGACAGGTCCAGCAGGGCCCTGGCGACCCGGCCCGGAACGTCGGAGAAGACCAGGTCGGACATCTGGTCGTTGGTCTTGCGCAGGCGCCGGGCGACCGCGCGCAGCAGCGCGGAGGCGACCTCGGGCCGGGCGTTCAGCCACGGCTGCAGATCGCCGTGGCCGAGGCCGAGCAGCTTGACCTCGGTGAGGGCGGTGGCGGTGGCGGTGCGCGGGCCCGGGTCGAACAGCGACAGCTCGCCGATCAGCTCGCCGGGGCCGAGCACGGCCAGCATGTTCTCGCGGCCGTCGGGAGAGGTGCGGTGGAGCTTCACCTTGCCCTCGGTGACCACGTACAGGCGATCGCCGGGGTCCCCTTCGTGGAAGAGTGCGTCACCTCGCGCGAGGGTGACCTCTCCCATGGAGGCGCGCAGCTCAGCGGCCTGCTCGTCATCGAGCGCCGCGAAGAGCGGGGCGCGCCGCAGAACGTCGTCCACGAGTCTCTCCTTGTCGACATGCACAGGGGACCGACGTCCCCATGATGCCGGACGGTAAAACAGTGCGATCAATCACAAGTTTGACGCACTGGCCTGCCGAGCTGTGCGGCAGGGGTCCGATTGGGGGCCTCTTCACGGCGGCCGGGCCGGATGTCAGTGGGTGGGCTTAGGCTGGCCGGGTGTCCAATACGCCGGTGAGAGCACAGGGCAAGGGGGCCGGACGGGTGACCGCATCTCGTAATTCCGCTGTGGGCGAACAAGGGTCCGCCGACTCGACAGAAGCCTCGAAACCGCATAAATCGGTCAAGAGCTCGAAGAGCGCGCGTCCCGAGTCCCGGCTCGCCCTCGTCCGCCGCGCCCGGCGCATCAACCGTGAGCTCGCCGACGTGTATCCGTACGCCCATCCCGAGCTGGACTTCGAGAACCCGTTCCAGCTGCTGGTGGCCACGGTCCTGTCGGCCCAGACCACCGATCTGCGGGTCAACCAGACCACCCCCGCGCTCTTCGCCGCCTATCCGACGCCCGAGGACATGGCGGCCGCCGACCCGGAGGCCCTGGAGCAGCTGATCCGGCCCACCGGTTTCTTCCGCGCCAAGGCCAAATCGCTGCTCGGGCTGTCCGCCGCGCTCCGCGACCGCTTCGGCGGCGAGGTCCCGGGCCGGCTCGAGGACCTGGTCACCCTGCCCGGTGTCGGCCGTAAGACGGCCAATGTGGTGCTCGGCAATGCCTTCGGGGTGCCGGGCCTGACCGTGGACACCCACTTCGGGCGGCTGGTGCGGCGCTGGAAGTGGACCGCCCAGGAGGACCCCGAGAAGGTCGAGGCGGAGATCGCCGCGCTCTTCCCCAAGAGCGAGTGGACGATGCTCTCGCACCGCATCATCTTCCACGGCCGCCGCGTCTGCCACGCCCGCAAGCCCGCGTGCGGCGCCTGCCCGATCGCCCCGCTCTGCCCGGCTTACGGGGAGGGCGAGACCGACCCGGACAAGGCGAAGAAGCTGCTGAAGTACGAGATGGGCGGCCAGCCGGGCCAGCGCCTGCGCCCGCCGTCCGACTACCCCGGCCGTCCCGCCGCTCCCCTGGGAGCGGCCGAGTGACGAGCACGTACGGGGATGTGGAGGTCAGTGCCCAGGGGCTGCCCGAGTGGCTGCTCCCGGTGGCCCGGCTGGCCGAGACGATCGAGCCGCGCCAGCTGAGCCGGTACCTGCCGCCCGCGCAGGGCGGAGGCCGTCCTTCCGCCGTGCTGGTGCTCTTCGGCGAGGGCCCCGGCGGTCCCGAGCTGCTGCTCATGGAGCGCTCCGGCTCGCTGCGCTCGCACGCCGGCCAGCCCTCTTTCCCCGGCGGCGCCCTCGACCCGGAGGACGGGGATCCGGAGCAGGACGGCCCGCTGCGCGCGGCGCTGCGCGAGGCCGAGGAGGAGACCGGGCTCGACCCCTCGGGGGTCCAGGTCTTCGCGATGCTGCCGCGCCTCTACATCCCGGTGAGCGGTTTCGTCGTCACGCCGGTGCTGGGCTGGTGGCGCCGGCCCACCCCGGTGGGGCCGGTGGACCCGGCCGAGACGGCCCGGGTCTTCACGGTTCCCGTGGCGGATCTCACGGATCCGGCGAACCGGGCCACCACCGTCCACCCCAGCGGCCACCGGGGGCCCGCCTTCCTGGTGGGATCCGCTCTGGTCTGGGGTTTCACCGCCGGAGTGATCGATCGCATCCTGCATTACGCGGGGTGGGAGCGACCGTGGGACCGCGCCAAGCGCGTCCCACTCGACTGGCGCGCGTGAGACGGTGTTCCGGTGAATGTGCTGGACATCCTGCTGCTGCTCGCCGCCGTGTGGTTCGCGATCGTCGGCTACCGCCAGGGTTTCGTCGTCGGCGTGCTGTCGGTGACGGGGTTCATCGGAGGCGGGCTGATCGCGGTCTATCTGCTGCCGCTCATATGGGACGGCACCACCGACGACAAGGCATCCCCCGGCACCGCCGGTGCCGTGGTGGCGATCGTCCTGGTGATCGTGTGCGCCTCGGTCGGACAGGCGGCCACCACCCACCTGGGGAACAAGCTGCGGCGGTACATCACCTGGTCACCGGCGCGCGCCCTGGACGCGACCGGCGGCGCGCTGGTGAACGTCCTGGCGATGCTGCTGGTGTCCTGGCTGATCGGCTCCCTGGTGGCCCAGACCTCGCTGCCCACCCTGGGCAGGGAGGTCCGTGACTCCAAGGTGCTGCTCGGGGTCTCCCGCGTCGTTCCGGACGAGGCGAACACCTGGTTCACCGACTTCTCGTCCGTCCTCGCGCAGAACGGCTTCCCGCAGGTCTTCTCGCCCTTCGCCAACGAGCCGATCACCTCGGTGCCGCAGCCCGACCCCGCGCTCGCCCGGTCGCCGGTGGCCACGCGGGCGCAGGAGAGCATCGTCAAGGTCGTCGGCACCGCCCCCAGCTGCGGCAAGGTCCTCGAGGGCAGTGGCTTCGTCTTCGCCCCGAACCGGGTCATGACCAACGCCCACGTCGTCGGCGGCGTCAGCGACCCGACCGTGCAGATAGGCGGCGAGGGCCGGCTCTACGACGCCAAGGTCGTGCTCTACGACTGGAAGCGCGATATCGCGGTCCTCGACGTGCCCTCGCTGCAGGCCCCGGCGCTGCAGTTCGCGCAGGAAGACGCGCGCACCGGTGATGGCGCGATCGTCGCCGGCTTCCCGGAGAACGGCGCCTTCGATGTGCGCGCCGCCCGCGTGCGCGGCCGTATCGAGGCCAATGGGCCCGACATCTACCGCCGCTCCACCGTGCACCGCGATGTGTACTCGCTGTACGCGACGGTGCGGCAGGGCAACTCCGGCGGTCCGCTGCTCACCCCGCAGGGGCGGGTGTACGGCGTGGTCTTCGCCAAGTCCCTCGACGACGCCAACACGGGGTACGCGCTGACGGCGGACGAGGTGAGCGAGGACATCCAGAAGGGGCGCACGGCGGACCAGCCGGTGGACAGCCAGGGGTGTGCCCTCTAGCTCGGGGAGACGCCCTCCGGAGCGGGTGTGCCCGGGGAAGCGTGTCCTTCAGAGCGGGATGTGCCCAGCGGAGTGAGCCTCCGGAGCGGATGATGCCGGTGTTGTGCCGAAGCGTGCTACCAGGGGTTTCCGGTGTCGCCGTGCCCCGGGCCGCGCCGGAGGTACTGCTAGCGGCTGCGTGGATGGCGCAGTCGCGCCGAGACCCACCGGGCCCGGCGGCGGATGATGCGGGGAATCCCGATGTTCGGGTCATGGCCTTGGGTAGGCCCGGAGCCGCCCCGCTCGGAAACACTCAGCGCGGCATTGGCAGTAGCGGCGGCCTCGGGGCCGCGGCTGTTTGGTGCGTCACGGTAGTCGTGCGTCCAGCCCATACCTCGGTGTGTGCCCCTGACCCAAGGTCCGTAATCGCCGCTGGCTGCGGCAATTGGCCTATGCTCCAGGCAATTGGCTGTTCGAAAAACAGATGTTCGCCCGGCCGTGGTGCCGTGGTCGGAATGCGTACGGCCGATGACGCTCAGCGGTCGGGTTCGGGGTCCCTTGGGGCTCAGCGGTCGGGCCCGGGATCCTTTGGGGTTCAGCGGTCGGGTTCGGGGTCCTTCAGCCAGTTGATCAGCTCGGTGGTGAAGGCATGGGGGTCCTCCTCGTGCGGGAAGTGGCCGAGCCCGTCGAAGAGCCGCCAGCGGTAGGGGGCCTCGACATACTCCCCGGAGCCCGCCGCGCTGCGGGTGCGCATCACCGGGTCGAGTGACCCGTGCAGATGCAGGGTCGGCACCCGCACCGGCCGCTTCATCCGCCGGTTGAACTGGAAGCCGTCCGGCCGTGCCAGCGACCGCACCATCCAGCGGTACGGCTCGATCGAGCAGTGCGCGGTCGAGGGGATGCACATCGCGCGCCGGTAGACCTCCACCGCCTCGTCCTCGGGCAGTCGCGGTCCGGACCAGTCGCGGATCAGCCGCCCCACGGCCGCCGCGTCGTCCGCGACCAGCTGGCGCTCGGGCAGCCAGGGCCGCTGGAAGCCCCAGATATGGGAGCCGGCGGCGCTCTGCTTGACGTCGGCGACCATCGCCGAGCGCCAGCGGCGGGGATGCGGCATCGAGGCCACCGCGAGCCGCCGCACCAGCTTCGGCCGCATCACGGCGGCCGTCCAGGCCAGGTATCCGCCCAGGTCATGGCCGACGAGGGCGGCGTCCGGCTCGCCCAGCGAGCGGATCACACCGGTGATGTCGAGAGCGAGGTTGGCCGGGTCGTAACCCCGGGGCGTACGGTCGCTGCCGCCCACCCCGCGCAGATCCATCGCGACCGCGCGGTAGCCGGCGTCGGCGAGCGCGGGCAGCTGGTGCCGCCAGGTCCACCAGAACTGCGGAAAGCCGTGCAGCAGCAGCACCAGCGGGCCGTCACCCAGCTCGGCGATGTGGAAGCGCGCGCCGTTGGCCGCGACATCCCGGTGGGTCCAGGGGCCGTCGAGTCGTACGACCGACGCGGCGGTGTCAGGGGCGGTCATGCCGACGAGCGTGTCACATCCCGCGCCGGGCGTCCGCCATTGCTCTCGGCACGCGGATGCGGCTTGACGCTCCCCAGTACGGCGGCCGTCTCCTTGGACGAGGAGATCGACCGCTTCGGGGCCTTGACCTTCTTGAACTTCAGCAGCGCCAGCAGGCCCAGGATCCCGGCGAACAGCCAGTAGATACCGCCCACGATCAGGAAGCACCACGCGAGGCCGAGGCCGGTCCACGAGCGCATGCCGTAGGCGAGGGCGAAACTCAGCACCGGCAGCGAGAACAGCAGCAGCACCCCGGCCGCCATCCCCGCGCCGCTGCCCACTGCGGCCTTCTTGGCCCCCACCCGGAGCTCGGCCTTGGCCAGCGCGATCTCGTCGTGCACCAGCGCCGACAGCTCGGTGGTCGCCGTCGCCACCAGCTGGCCGAGGCTGCGGTTGCCGCCGTCGTCGGCTGCGCTCATCGCCATCTCCCTCTGCTCTTGTGCGTCTTACGCTCGTGTCTTGTGCGTCTTGCGCTCGTGCTGCGTCGTCCGCGCTTGGTACGTCGTCAGTGCTTGCTACGTCTTCTGCGCATTTCCAGGGGTGTCAAGCCTCTCAGATCATGCCGGACCATCGTCGCCGGAGTCGTTCGCGGCGGCTACTTCGGCAAGCCGTCGGTGCTCGGCGGCCTTTGCCTCGTGAATGGCGGCCATGCGCAGGTGGTACGCGGGGCTGTCCAGCTCATAGACATCGGGGATGCCGTCCATGTCCTCGTCCCGCTCCTCCTCCTGACACAGCCGCTGGTACTTGGCGTTGCGCAGCTTGAGGAGGATCCCGGCGAACAGGGCGGCGCTCAGCGAGCCGATGAGGACCGCCGCCTTGACCTCCTCGGCGAGCGTGGGATCGCCGGGGAAGGCGAGCTCGTCGATGAGCAGGGAGACGGTGAACCCGATTCCGGCGAGGGTGGCCACGGCGAAGACATCGGCCCAGGCCAGGTCTTCGTTCAGCTCGGCCCTGGTAAAGCGGGCGGCACACCAGGAACCGCCGAAGACGCCGACCGCCTTGCCCACGACGAGGCCGAGGACGACGCCGAGGGTCTCCGGGCGGGTGAAGACATCCGCCACGGCGCCACCGGAGAGCGGCACCCCCGCCGCGAACAGCGCGAACAGCGGCACCGCCACCCCCGCCGACACCGGCCGCACCCGGTGCTCGATCCGCTCGGCGGGGGAGCGCTCCTCGCCCTCCCGCACGGTGCAGCGCAGCATCAGGCCCATTGCGACGCCGGAGATGGTGGCGTGCACACCGCTGGCGTGCATCAGCGCCCAGATCACCACGGCGAGCGGGAGGTGGATCCAGGCCGTCCGGACGCCCTTGCGCTGCAGCAGCCAGAAGAGGGCGAGCGCGGCGATGGCCAGGATCAGGGCGACGAAGTTGATGTGCTGGGTGAAGAAGATCGCGATGATGAGGATCGCGCCGAGGTCATCGACGACCGCGAGGGTGAGCAGGAAGGCGCGCAGCGCGGCGGGCAGCGCGGTGCCGATCACGGCGAGGACGGCGAGCGCGAAGGCGATATCGGTCGCGGTCGGCACGGCCCAGCCCTTGAGGCTGCCACCGCCGCTCGCACTGACGATGACATAGACGAGCGCGGGCACGGCCATGCCGCAGACGGCGGCGATCACGGGCAGTGCGGCGGCCTTGGGGTCACGCAGCTCGCCCGCGACCAGCTCGCGCTTGAGTTCGATACCGGCGACGAAGAAGAAGATCGTCAGCAGGCCGTCGGTGGCCCAGGAGGCGATCGAGAGATGCAGATGCAGTGCCTGGGGGCCGAAGGAGAAGTCCCTGATGTCGCCGTAGACACCGCTGAGCGGGGTGTTGGCGAGGACGAGCGCCACGATGGCTGCCACCAGGAGGATCACACCGCCGACCGTCTCGGTGCGCAGCGCGTCGGTGACGAACGTACGCTCGGGCAGCGACAGGCGTCCGAGGAACTTGCGGCTGGTGGGCGCGGCCACGGGCGGGCCTCCTGGGGTCGGTGGTGCGGATACACGTATGGCGTATGCCGACCAGACTTCCCGGCGCTCCCGTTCATCATCTTGTCGCAATTTTTGCGCGACAGCCACCTGCGAAAGCCTCCGGCGGTGACCAGCCGGGGCGGCGATCCGCAGCAGCCACAGCGAGGGGGCGCCCCCGCCAGGCGGGAGCGCCCCCTCGTGCGTCGTGGAGCGCTGACCCCGGGTGGCGGGGTCAGCCCTCGCTATCAGTCCTCGCGGTCGGTCCCCGCTTCGGTCCTCGCGGTCGGTCCCCGCTTCAGTCCTCGGTTCAGTCTTCGCTGGGCGCGGAGGGCAGCTTGCTCTGGATCAGCTCCATGACGGAGGAGTCGGTGAGCGTGGTGACGTCGCCCAGCGCCCGGTTCTCGGCGACATCGCGCAGCAGACGGCGCATGATCTTGCCGGAGCGGGTCTTGGGCAGCTCGGCCACCGGCAGGATCCGCTTGGGCTTGGCGATCGGGCCGAGCTGCTTGGCCACATGCGCCCGCAACTCCTCGGCCAGGCCCTCGTCCTCGGCCGCGCCGCCGCGCAGGATGACGAACGCGCAGATGGCCTGGGTGGTCTGCGGGTCGGTGGCGCCGACGACCGCCGCCTCGGCGACCTTGGGATGCGAGACGAGCGCCGATTCGACCTCGGTCGTGGAGATGTTGTGGCCGGACACCAGCATCACATCATCGACCCGGCCGAGCAGCCAGATGTCGCCGTCGTCGTCCTTCTTGGCGCCGTCGCCCGCGAAGTAGCGCTTGTCGAAGCGGGACCAGTAGGTGTCCAGATAGCGCTGGTCATCGCCCCAGATGGTGCGAAGCATGGATGGCCACGGCTCGGTGAGCACGAGATATCCACCATGGCCGTTCGGCACCTCATTGGCCTCGTCGTCCACGACGGTGGCGGCGATGCCCGGCAGCGGGACCTGGGCCGAACCGGGCTTGGTGGCGGTGACTCCCGGCAGCGGGCTGATCATGATGCCGCCGGTCTCGGTCTGCCACCACGTGTCGACGACGGGTGTGGTGTCCGCGCCGATGTGCTTGCGGTACCAGACCCATGCCTCGGGGTTGATGGGCTCGCCGACCGAGCCGAGGATCCGCAGCGAGGAGAGGTCGAACTTGGCCGGAATGTCGTCGCCCCACTTCATGCAGGCGCGGATCGCGGTCGGGGCGGTGTACAGGATGGTGACGCCGTACTTCTGGACGATCTCCCACCAGCGGCCCTGGTGCGGGGTGTCCGGGGTGCCCTCGTAGAGCACCTCGGTGGCGCCGTTGGAGAGCGGGCCGTAGACGATGTACGAGTGGCCGGTGACCCAGCCGACGTCCGCCGTGCACCAGAAGACATCGGTCTCCGGCTTGAGGTCGAAGACGGCGTGGTGGGTGTAGGACACCTGAGTGAGGTAGCCGCCGGAGGTGTGCAGGATGCCCTTCGGCTTACCGGTCGTGCCCGAGGTGTAGAGGATGAACAGTGGGTGCTCGGCGTCGAACGCCTCGGGGGTGTGCTGCTCCGGCTGGCGCTCCACGATCTCGTGCCACCAGACGTCGCGGCCCTCGCTCCAGTCCACCTCCTGGCCGGTGCGGCGGACGACCAGCACATTGCGCACGTTCTCCGTGCCCGGGCGGGTGAGCGCCTCGTCGACGGCGGGCTTGAGCGCGGACGGCTTGCCACGGCGGTAGCCGCCGTCGGCGGTGATGACGACCCGGGCGTCGGCGTCCTGGATACGGGTGGCGAGAGCGTCGGCCGAGAAGCCGCCGAAGACCACCGAATGCGGGGCGCCGATACGGGCGCAGGCCAGCATCGCGACCACGGTCTCCGGGATCATCGGCATGTAGATGGCGACCCGGTCGCCCGACCGGACCCCCAACTCGGTCAGCGCGTGGGCCGCTTGGGAGATCTCCCGCTGCAGCTCGGCGTAGGTGAGGGAGCGGGTGTCGCCGGGCTCGCCCTCGAAGTGGAGCGCCACCCGGTCGCCCAGACCGTTCTCGACATGCCGGTCGACGCAGTTGTACGCCACATTGAGCTTGCCGTCGGCGAACCACTTCGCGAACGGCGGGTTCGACCAGTCGAGTGTCTCGGTCGGCGCGGTCGCCCAGGACAGCCGACGGGCCTGCTCGGCCCAGAAGCCCAGGCGGTCCGCCTTCGCCCGCTCATACGCCTCGGCCGTGACATTGGCGTTCGCGGTCAGCTCGGCGGGCGGCGCGAAGCGACGCTCCTCCCGAAGAAGGTTGGCCAGGCTCTCGTTACTCACGACATCTCCCATTCCCAGGGTGTCCGTTGTGTCCCAGGCCATAGCTCATCAGCCAACGGCACACCCTGACAAGGGCTGTCGCCGAAAATTGGTTTAGACCTGTCGTCGCGTATGTCACCGTCCCAGCTCCAGGGCGCCCCGGACGGGGTCGCCACCCCGCTCCGCCACGCCGGAACGACTGCTTCCGGGCCGGGCGGGGGCCGCGGTGGCGAGGCAGACGGGCATCGGCGCGCCATGGTCCGGGCGGACGGGCAGGAATCTCCCCGAGCCCGTGTCCAGGACATACGCCTGGGCCTCCGCCACATGGAAATACATGCCGTGCAGCGCCAGCCCGCCCTCGGCCACCCGCCGTGCCACACAGGCGTGCTCCATCAGATGGTCGAGCTGCTGTCTCACATTGACCAGTGCCAGCCGCTCCACATCGTCGGCCACTGCCTGGCCCGACAGGGCGACCTCGCCACGCCCCAGCCGGCCGATCCGCTCCATCCGCGCCAGCGCCGGCCTACCGTGGCGCAACCAGCGCTCCAGCGGTGTCCGGGCCCCGTCGGCGGATGTCCCGCCCCTGCCGCTGGACGCCCCGTCTTCGCTGCCGGACACTCCGCTTCCGCTGGATGCCTCGCCCCCGCCGGTGGGCTCCCCGGGCCAGGACGGCGTGCGGGCCGGTGCCGATGAGTCGAGCAGCGCCTGCATCGCACCGCATCCGGAGTGACCGCACACCGTGATGCTGCTGACCCTTAGCACCTCCACCGCGTACTCGATCGCCGCGCCCACCGAGTCGCAGGAGCCATCGGCGCCCGGTGGTGGCACCAGATTGCCGACATTGCGCACGGTGAACAGGTCGCCGGGGCCACTGGAGGTGATCATGCTGGTCACCAGACGGGAGTCGGCGCAGGTGAGGAACAGCTGGCCGGGCCGCTGTCCCTCCCGCGCCAGCCGGGCCAGCTCATCGCGGACCAGCGGTGCCGTATGGCGCTGGAACGCGCTCACCCCGCCGAGCAACTGACCGCCCGCGTGCCCGCCGGCAGCGATGGCCGCCCCGACGCCCGCGGCCGCCGGGGCGGGACGGGTGCAGTGGTGATCACGCCAAGGCGTCCACGGTCGGCAGGCCCGGGTGCCACCCGCCTCCGCGACCCGCCGCGCCCCCCGTCCAGCGGCCGCCTTCCGTCCGGAGTCCGAGGGCCGTCCGGAACCCGAGGGCCGTCCGGACCTCGTCCTCTGTTCTGAGCTCGTCTTCTCTCCGGAGTTCGCCGTCCGTCCGGAGCTTGAGGGCCATCCGGAGCTTGAGGGCCGCCCGGAACCCGAGGGCCGGAGGAGCATCGTGAGGAGGGTGATCGCGAGAGCCGCGGCAGCGTACATGAGCCCGGCTCGGAGCGAGGCGCCGCAGGCCGAGGCGATGCCCAGCGAGGCGGAGGCGACAGCAAGAGAGAGGGGAACGGCGAACAGGAAGAGGGCGGCCGAGGCGGAGAGATCTCCGTGCCTGAGGCGGGAGACCCGGCGGATCCGGTCCAAGAGCTTCAACATTCCCGTCTCCTCCGGGGCTTCGGTCGCGGATAGGGCGCGGCCGTGGGGCACGGCGTACTGCGGTACTGACTTTCAAGCGTTGGTAAATGAATCGTAATGCCGAGTAAAGTCGCTGGGAAGCCTTTTGGGAGAGAGTGGGGTGATATTCCGTCTATGGGGTGAATAGTCATTTAAAACGCCTTGTCATCCTCTGTCTTTTTCTCCGTTCATGCGAGGTTGGCTCCCATCCGGCCCGGATCTTCCGGTCACGGCGTGACGCGAGGGACGAGGTGGCGGTATGAGGGCCAGAAGAGCCGGAAGGGTCAGAAGAAACGTCACTGCACTGCTGGCCGCCGTGGTGGCGCTCTCCGCGCCGGTCGGCTGCTCAGAAGACTCCCCCCGGGCCCATGGACCGGGCGGCACCGCGGGTCCGCGCCACGACCGGGGCGGCCCGCAGAAGGGTCGGGGAGCGCCGGAGCATCCCGACAAGGCCCCTAAGGCGGTACGCCTCATCGGGGACGGATCGACCTCCGACACCGGCCCCCAGCCTCATCAGCCGAAGGCCGAACCGCTCGAACCGGGCGAGAGGCCACCGCAGTTCGTCGTCTTCTCCTGGGATGGCGCCGGCCAGGACCAGCAGAAGCTGTTCTCCCACTTCCGCGCGGTCGGCAAGAAGTACGGCGCGACGATGACGTACTTCCTCAGCGGGGTGTACCTGCTGCCCGCGGAGAAGCGGTACCTCTACGACCCGCCCGAGCATCGGCGCGGCGCCTCGTCCATCGGCTTCAACGACGTCGAGGGCATCAAGGCCACGGTGGAGCAGCTCCGCGGCGCCTGGCTGGACGGCAACGAGATCGGCACCCATTTCAACGGCCACTTCTGCGGTCGCCGTCGCGGGGTCGGCACCTGGTCGGCGCGCCAGTGGACCAGCGAGATCCAGCAGGCCGAGTCGTTCGTCGAGAACTGGAAGACCAACGCGGGTCTGGAGCACGAGAAGGCGCTCCCCTTCGACTACGGCAAGGAGCTCGTCGGTGGCCGCGCTCCCTGTCTCCAGGGGCAGAAGAACCTGATCCGGGCGGCCGCTAAGCTGGGCTGGCGCTATGACGCGAGTTCACCCGGTGGCCTCCAGGTCTGGCCCCGCAAGATCCACGGCATCTGGGACTTCCCGCTGCAGCAGATCCCGGTTCCGGGCCGCGCGTTCGAGACGCTCTCCATGGACTACAACTTCCTCGCCAACAAGCCGCGCAAGAAGAAGGGCAAGCGGCCCAAGCGTTCCACCTGGGGCCGTCCGATGCGCGATGGCATGCTCGCCGCCTTCGAGCGGGCGTACGAGGGTAACCGGGCGCCGCTGTTCATCGGCAATCACTTCGAGTCCTGGAACGGCGGAACGTATATGCGCGCCGTGGAGGACGTCATCAAGGAGGTCTGCCCGCGCAAGGGGGTGCGCTGCGTCTCCTTCAAGCAGCTGGCCGACTGGCTGGACGCGCAGAACCCCCGCGTCCTGGAGAAACTGCGGGTGCTGGACGTGGGGATGCGGCCGCCGGGTGGCTGGAAGCGCTACCTGGCCGCCGAGCCGGCGCGGACGTCCGACCGCGCACCGGCGCATGGGCGGACGTCCGAGCGCCACTCGGATGCGCCTAAGCGGGAGCGGGAGTAGTCGCCGGGCTCTCCTCCGGCGTGAACTCCCGCAGCGCGAAGGCGGGGTCGACCTGGGCGGCCAGATCGGCACCCGTCTTAGCGTTCCCCCAGCTCTGCGCGTTCTTCAGGTGGAAGTGCACCATCTGTCGGGTGTACCGCTGCCAGTCGCGCCGCTCGTAGGAGGCGTCCACCGCGTCCTGGAGCGTCCGCAGCGCCTCGCGGTTCGTCTCCTCCAACTCCTCGAACCGGTGCGCGCGGCCCTTCTCCATCGCCCGGACCCAGTCGGAGTGGCCGAACGAGACCAGGAGGTCATCGCCCACCTCCGCGCGGAGGAAGTCCAGGTCGTCCGGGCCCTGCACCTTGTTGCCGACCACCTGGAGCGCCACATCGAAGTCGCGGGCGTACTCCTTGTACTGGCGGTAGACGGAGACGCCCTTACGCGTGGGCTCGGCCACCAGGAACGTCATGTCGAAGCGGGTGAAGAGGCCGGAGGCGAAGGAGTCGCTGCCCGCCGTCATATCGACGACCACGAACTCGCCGCGCCCGTCGACCAGATGGTTCAGACACAGCTCGATCGCGCCGACCTTGGAGTGGTAGCAGGCGACACCGAGGTCGGATTCGGTGAAGGGGCCGGTCGCCATCAGCCGCACCGACCCATTGTCCAGCGGCAGGGTGCGGGCGCATGCCCGGTAAACGGGGTTGTCCTCGCCGATCCGCAGCAGCCGCGAGCCCTCACCCGGCGGGGTGGTCTTGATCATGGTCTCGGCGGAGGCGATCCGGGGGTTCGTACCGCGCAAGTAGTCCTTGATCAGCGGGAGATGGGCGCCCATCGCGGGCAGGGCGGCGGCCTCCGCCTCGTCGAGCCCCAGCGCCACACCCAGGTGCTGATTGATATCGGCGTCGACGGCGACGACGGGGGCGTGGGTGGCGGCGAGATGGCGGATGAACAGCGACGACAGCGTGGTCTTGCCGCTTCCACCCTTGCCTACGAAAGCGATCTTCATGTTCACCTAGCGTAGGTGAGTGATCCCGGACCATGAGGGATTTACGTGAAGAACACCACTCCAACGAGGGGTGCCCGGTGCGAGGTGCGTAGTGTCGTACTCATGAGTACGTCAGCTGATCCGCTCGCCGCCCTGGCCGCGCTGCCCGGTGTGACCGAGTCCGTGAACGCCGTACGGACCGCCGTGGACCGGGTCTATGGGCACCGGGTGATGCGCCGCCGCAGCAATGAGGTCACCTCCGAGGCGGCGTTGCGCGGGGCGCGGGGCTCCGCCGCGCTGGCCGGTGCGGACTGGGCGCTGGAAGAGGTGCGCCGCCGCACCGACTTCGGGGCCGAGGGTGAGCCGCGCACGGTAGGGGCGGCGCTGCGGCTGACCGCCGAGGCGGGGCAGCTGTTGAGTATCTGGCGGCAGTCGCCGCTGCGGGTGCTGGCCCGGCTGCATCTGGTCGCGGCGGGCGGGGGTGAGTGCGACGAGAGGGTCGGGCGCCCCCGGCAGTCGGGTGAGCCGGTGGACGAGCCGCTGATCGGATCCGATCTGCCGCTGCCGGACGCGGACGAGGTGGCGGGGCGGCTTGATGGCCTGGCCCGGCTGCTGCTCGCCGGCAGCGAGGCTCCGGCGCTGGTGACGGCGGCGGTGGTGCATGGCGAACTGCTCGCCCTGCGGCCCTTTGTCTCGCGAAATGGCCTGGTGGCGCGGGCGGCCGAGCGGATCGTGCTGGTCGGCAGCGGTCTCGATCCGAAGTCCATCTGCCCGGCCGAGGTGGGGTACGCGGAGTTGGGCGCCGCGCCGTACATGGCGGCGCTGGAGGGCTATGCGTCCGGGACGCCGGAGGGGATGGCGGTGTGGATCGCGCACTGTGGACGTGCGGTTGAGCTCGGGGTGCGGGAGTCCACGGCGGTCTGCGAGGCCCTGCAGCGCGGGGCGGCCTGACGCCGGATGGGTGGGGCCTGACGTCGAAGGGG
>NZ_JAEEAP010000849.1 GCF_016103465.1 Streptomyces sabulosicollis | reverse complement strand
CACCCGCCCGGCCCCGCCGCTCGGTCTGGCCTCCCTGGGCGGCGAACTGCCGAGCCTCCAGGTGGTGCCGTTCGCCGAGGGCGACCAGATGCTGCTCTACACCGACGGGGTCATCGAGGCCCGGGACCACGGCCGGGAGTACTTCCCGCTGCTGGACCGGGTGCCGCGGCACATCTGCGACGAGCCGTCCCGTACCCTCGCCTCGCTCCACGACGAACTGCTGTCCCACGTGGGCGGTCGGCTCCACGACGACGCGGCGCTGCTGCTGCTCCGCAAGCCGGTGCTGGGCGCGGTGCACAGGGTGGCGGATGTGCCGTCGGCGTGACCCGCTCAGTGCCCCGGCAACGGCTCAGCAACCGCCCCCGGCAACGGCTCAGACGACGCCCTGGGCGGCCATCGCCTCCGCCACCCGCACGAAACCGGCGGCGTTCGCGCCCAGGGCGTAGTCGTCGGGGGAGCAGCCGTAGCGGTCGGCGGTGGCCCGGCACAGGGTGTGGACCTCGGTCATGACGGCGCCCAGGCGGGCCTCGGTCTGGGCGAAGGTCCAGCGCTCGCGGGAGGCGTTCTGCTGCATCTCCAGCGCGGAGGTGGCCACACCGCCCGCGTTGGCGGCCTTACCGGGACCGAAGAGCACGTCGGCCTCCCGGAAGATCTCGATCGCCGCCGGGGTGCAGGGCATGTTGGCGCCCTCGGCCACGGCCAGTACGCCGTTCTTGACCAGGGCGATCGCGCTCTGCTCGGTCAGCTCGTTCTGGGTCGCGCAGGGCAGCGCGACCTCGCAGGGCAGCTCGAAGACCGAGCCGCGGCCGGAGAAGACGGCGCCCGGCTTGGCGTCGGCGTAGGCGGCGATCCGCTGTCGCCGGACCTCCTTGATCTCCTTGAGCAGGGCGAGATCGATTCCGTCCGGGTCGACCACATGGCCGGAGGAGTCGGAACAGGCCACCACCCGGCCGCCGAGGGCGTGGACCTTCTCGATGGCGTAGAGGGCCACGTTGCCGGATCCGGAGACGACGACCGTAAGGCCGTCGAAATCCCTCTTACGGGTGCGCAGCATCTCCTGGGCGAAGTGGACGGTGCCGTACCCCGTGGCCTCGGTACGCGCGGGTGAACCGCCCCAGCCGACCGGCTTGCCGGTCAGCACACCGGCCTCGAAGCGATTGGTCAGCCGCTTGTACTGGCCGAAGAGATAGCCGATCTCACGGGCGCCCACCCCGATGTCCCCGGCCGGCACATCGGTGTGCTCGCCCAGATGGCGGTGGAGCTCGGTCATGAAGGACTGGCAGAACCGCATGACCTCGCCGTCCGAGCGCCCCTTGGGGTCGAAGTCCGCGCCGCCCTTGCCACCGCCGATGGCCAGGCCGGTCAGCGCGTTCTTGAAGATCTGCTCGAAGCCGAGGAACTTCACGATGCCCAGATTGACGCTGGGGTGGAAGCGCAAGCCGCCCTTGTAGGGGCCCAGCGCGCTGTTGAACTCCACCCGGAAGCCGCGGTTGACCTGGACCTCGCCGTCGTCGTCCACCCAGGGCACCCGGAAGACGAGCTGCCGTTCCGGCTCGCACAGCCGCTCCACGATCCGGGCCTCCAGATACTCCGGATGCGCGCCGAGCACGGGGGCGAGGGTCGGCAGCACCTCGCGCGCCGCCTGGTGGAACTCGGACACCCCGGGGTTGCGGTGCGTGATCTGCGCGTAGACGGCCTCGATACGAGCGCTGACGTCCATGGGTGCCTGATGCCTCTCTGTGGTCTTCTGTCTCATATGCCGGTCCTGTGGGGGTCCAGGATCTTGTCCTCGGCGGGGTTCACCATGGCGGCGCGCCCAGGGAGTCGCCCGCGAACCGGGGAGGGCGGGGAGGACCCGGA
>NZ_JAEEAP010000848.1 GCF_016103465.1 Streptomyces sabulosicollis | reverse complement strand
ACCCCCCGCACCATCGACCTCCCCACCTACGCCTTCCAACACCAGCACTACTGGCTCGCCCCGCCCGCTCCGCGCGCCGATGGCCATGTCAACGGCCACCACCCGGCCGAGGCCAAGCTCTGGGAGGCCATTGAGGAGCTGGACGTCGACGCCCTCACCAGCACACTCCAGTTGGAGAAGGACGGTCCCGGCGTCGACGCGCTGCTGCCCGCGCTCCCCGTACTGTCGACCTGGCGGCGCCGGCACCGCGAGCGGTCCACCATCGACTCCTGGCGCTATCGCGTCGCATGGGAGCAGCTGCCTGACCCCGCCACCGCGCCGACGCTCAGCGGGACGTGGCTGCTGCTCGTGCCCTCCGGGCTGGAGGACCACCCGGCCGTCGACGCCACCACCCGGGCGCTGGACGCCCATGGCGCGGGCCTCGAAATGCTGTCGCTCGACGGTGCGGACGCCCGGAGCGACGCCCTCGTCCCACTGCTCTCGCACCTCCCCGACGGCAGCACACCCGAGGGCATTCTGAGTCTGCTCGCGCTCGACCAGACGCCCCACCCCGACCACCCGGCCGTCCCCACCGGGCTTGCCGCGACGGCCGCTGTGGTCCAGGCCCTCAGCCGGACGGCGCTCATCGCGCCCCTGTGGTGCGTCACCCAGGGTGCGGTGGCCGCCACCGCCACCGATCCGCTCCCCCACCCGCGCCAGGCCCAGATCTGGGGTATGGGCCGGGTCGCGGCGCTGGAGCACCCTCACCTCTGGGGCGGTCTCATCGACCTCCCGGCCGACGTGGACGCCCGCACCCCCGCCCGTATCGCCGCCGTACTGACGCCCGGCCAGCCCGAGGACCAGGTGGCGATCCGCGCCACCGCCCTGGCCCGGCGACTGGAGCGCGCGGCCCGCACGGACACCGAGCCCACCGCGTGGCGCCCCACCGGTACGACCCTGATCACCGGCGGGACCGGAGGTCTCGGCGCCCATGTGGCCCGCTGGCTGGCCCGCCAGGGCGCACCTCATCTCCACCTCATCAGCCGCTCCGGCCCCGACGCCCCCGGCGCCGCCCAACTCGGTCGAGAACTCGTCGCGTTGGGCACGGCCGTCACCGTCACCGCCTGCGACGTATCCGACCGCGCCGCGCTCCAGCACCTCCTCGGGACCATCCCGGCCGAACACCCCCTCACCGCCGTCGTCCACGCCGCGGGGCTCGCGGAGAACACCCCACTCACCGAGTTGGACCTTCGGGGGATCGACGCGGTGCTGCGGCCCAAGGCGCTCGCGGCCACCCATCTCCACGAGCTCACCGAGGACCTCGACCTCAGCGCCTTCGTGCTCTTCTCGTCCGGGGCGGCCGCTTGGGGCGGCAGTCGACAGCCCTCGTACGCCGCCGCGAACGCCTATCTCGACGCCCTCGCCGAACACCGCCGGGCCCGGGGCCTGCCCGCCACCAGCCTCGCCTGGGCGCCGTGGAGCGATGCGGGCATGGCCGCCGACCAGGCCGTCATCGACTACTACCGCCGGCGCGGGGTGCGTCCCCTGGACACCGATCTCGCCATCGCCTCCCTCCAGCACTCCTTGGACCACGGCGACACCACGATCACCATCGCGGACATCGACTGGGAGAGGTTCCCGGCCGGTTTCACCGCGCAGCGGCCCAGTCCGCTGCTGTCCGGGCTGGCCGCCAGCGTGTCGCCGGGCACGGATGCCGCCACCGATGCCGCCACGGATGCCGCCTCGGCCATGAGCGGCTCGCTTCAGCGGCAGCTGGCCACCGGCACGCCCGCCCAGCAGCATCAGCTCCTGCTCCATCACATCCAGACGCATGCCGCCGCGATCCTCGGCCATCCCACCATCGACGCGATCCCACCCGCCCAGCCGTTCCAGGAGCTGGGGTTCGAC
>NZ_JAEEAP010000847.1 GCF_016103465.1 Streptomyces sabulosicollis | reverse complement strand
ATTTTTCTTTCAAGCCGGAAGACGGCATACAGCTTTAGCGAGTGTCTCGGGGGATCGGAGATGTGTATAGGGGACAGGTGCGGGGGGCGGGGGGAGAGTCAGCGGGCGGAGGCCCAGGCGGCGAAGGACGCCGCCGCGGCGGCGTTCTACGAGCTGGACACCGCGCAGCGGGACCTGCGGATCTCCATCGAGACGATCACCGCCGTGGACGATTCGCCCGCCGCGCGCCGGACGGCGGCCGACTTCTCGGCGCTGGAGCGGCGGATCGACCAGGTCAGCCAGGACTACATCACGGCGGTGGACGCCCATGATCTGGACCGGGACGATCTGGACGCGGCGACGGCCTCCCGGGCCCGCACCGATCTGACCAGGGCGAAGGACGCGCTGGAGCGGACGAAGGCGGATCTGGACCGGTTCGCGCAGGGGCTGGGCCCACTGCTGGAGCAGGCCGAGACGCGGCTGGCGCGGCTGGCGCCGGCGGTGGAGCGGGCGCGGCAGGCGCTGCTGGCCGCGAGTAACGCGCTGGACGCGGTGCGTGCTTCGGGGCTGCGGGCGGACGATCTGGCGGCCCGGCTGGCGGCGCTGTCGCCGGAGCTGACCAAGCTCAACCAGGGGGCCGGGCAGCACGGTGTGCAGGAGACCCTGCGGCGCGCCGATGACGTGCTGCGCAGGGCCGAGGCCGTGCGCGGGGAGGCCGAGCGGCTGCCGGAGCGGGCGGCGGAGATCGACAAGCGGCTGGTGTCGCTGCGCACCCGCGCCCAGGCGATCACCACGCGGGCCGCCGGGGTCGAGCCCGTCCTCAGCGAGCTGCGCCGCCGCTACACCGCGGCCTGCTGGCAGGATCTTCAGCCCGTCCCCGCGCAGGCGGCGCGGGACGTGGCGCAGGCCGAGGAGAGGCTCAAGGAGGCACAGGCGGCGCGCGAGGAGCAGCGCTGGCCGGATGCCACCGCGCTGCTGGCCACCGTACGGGCGCTGCTGAACAGCACGGACGAGGCCGTCTCGGCGGCCGGGGACCGGCTGCGGCGGCTGGACGAGGTGTCGTACGACCAGCAGAAGGAGATCGAGCGCACCCGGTTCGCGATCCGCGACGCCCAGCGGCTGGCGATGGCCGGGCGCAGCACCCCCGATCCGCGCCACGCGCGTCCGCTGGACGACGCGGTGGAGCGCCTCGACCGGGCCATCGCTGGTCTTGAGGGGCGGCACCCGGACTGGTGGCACTTCCTCTCCGAGACCGAGGCCGTGCGGCAGGCCGCCGCCCGGGTCGTCCAGGAGATCCGGGACGAGCGGGGCGGGGGGCATTGAGCCCCGCGCGGGCCGCACAACCCGCTCATTGGGGGGGCTGACCTGCGGTTCGGTGGTTATGCTCCTGCCATGCCTCGCTATGAGTACCGCTGCCGTGCCTGTGGCACCACCTTCGAGCTGAACCGGCCCATGGCCGAGTCCTCCGCTCCCGCGTCCTGCCCGGACGGGCACGACGACACGGTGAAGCTGCTCTCCACCGTGGCCGTCACCGGCGCCTCGTCCTCGTCGTCCTCCGCTTCCTCGGCCCGGCCCCCGTCCGGCGGCGGCGGTGGCGGCTGCTGCGGGGGCGGCTGCTGCGGCTGAGCCGCGGTTCAGCCGCGGTTGAGGCTTGCGGGACGGGGGCGGATCCTGGAGATACGTACCCGTGCCGCGCCTCCGGATGTGCGCGTGTACGTGGTGTGCGCGACGGTGACGTGGCGATCCGCGGGTACGGCCTCGACCGCGAAGAACACGCGGCCGAGGTCCGGCGCCAGCAGCAAGGAGGCCGGAGATGGCTACGGGCCGCCCCCTGTATCTTATACACATCTGACGCTGCCGACGACTAGTCGAGTTTAGCTTTCGTTGGTAGCTCTGTCTTTAAAAAAAAGAAAACT
>NZ_JAEEAP010000846.1 GCF_016103465.1 Streptomyces sabulosicollis | reverse complement strand
GCCGTGTATAAGAGTCAGGGGAAGTGCGCCACGGTGCCTACTCCCCGGGCTTGATCAGATACCCGGCGCCCCGCCGGGTGTGGATCATCGGGCTGCGCCCCGCGTCGATCTTGCGCCGCAGATACGAGATGTAGAGCTCGACGACATTGGCCTGGCCGCCGAAGTCATAGCTCCAGACCCGGTCGAGGATCTGCGCCTTGCTGAGCACCCGGCGCGGATTGCGCATGAGATAGCGCAGCAGCTCGAACTCGGTCGCGGTGAGGTGGATCTCCTGTCCCCCGCGCGACACCTCGTGGCTGTCCTCGTCCAGGATCAGATCGCCGACGGCCAGCACCGACTCACTGCGCGCGGCCGCCGCCCCCGACCTGCGCAGCAGCCCGCGCAGCCGGGCGACGACCTCCTCCAGGCTGAACGGCTTGGTCACGTAGTCGTCGCCACCCGCCGTCAGCCCCGCGATCCGGTCCTCCACCGCGTCCCGCGCGGTCAGGAACAGCACCGGGACGTCGGGCAGTTCGCGGCGCAGCCGCCCCAGCACCGTGAGCCCGTCCATATCGGGCAGCATGATGTCGAGGACCACCGCGTCCGGGCGCAGCTCACGGGTGACCCGGATCGCCTCCGCGCCGTCACCCGCGGTGCGCACCTCCCACCCCTCGTAGCGCAGGGCCATCGACAGCAGGTCGGCGAGCGCCGACTCATCGTCCACAACCAGCACCCGGACGGGGCTCCCGTCGGGGCGCAGCAGCTCGGTACGCCCATGAGGCGAGGTCGGCATCATGACCTTCACCCTCGGGGCGGGCCCTGAGAGGTCCCTTTCGGCTGCCTGTGAATTACCTGAGAATCCTGTGGAGGCGGGGACGGGACCGGCCGGGAGCCGGGACAACGGATCCTGCGGGAAACGGAACAGCCGCGGGGACACGGAATATCCGGAAGGACTCTCCGGCTTCCCCCTGTATGACTTCTCGTCCCGCACTTGGCAAGATCGGCATCTGGACCGCGGCCCTGAAGACGGACTTCGCACCATCGGAGCAGGTCAGCGAGGCGGCGGCCGAACTGGACGAACTGGGGTACGGCGCCATCTGGCTCGGTGGCAGCCCCAGCCCGGACCAGGCCGGGGTCCTGCTGGACGCCACCTCCCGGATCACCGTCGCGACCGGAATCCTGAGCATCTGGGACCACGAGGCCGCCTATGTGGCCGAGCGGCACACCGCGCTCAACGCGGCCCATGACGGCCGCTTCCTCCTCGGCCTCGGCGTGAGCCACAGCGCGCTCGCAGGTGAGCGCTACCAGCGCCCGTACACGGCGATGAAGGAGTACCTGACCGGGCTGGACTCCGCCCCGGCCCCGGTCCCCGCCTCCGAGCGGGTCCTGGCCGCGCTGGGCCCCAAGATGCTGGAGCTGTCCCGCGACCGCGCGGGCGGCGCGCATCCGTACCTCGTCACCCCGGAGCACACCGCCAAGGCCCGCGACATCCTGGGCAAGGAGGCCGTGCTCGCGCCGGAGCTGAAGGTCGTCCTCGACACGGATCTGGACCGCGCCCGCGCCACCGCCCGCGGCTACCTCGGCCGCTACCTGGCCCTGCCCAACTACACCAACAACTTCCGGCGGCTGGGCTTCGAGGACGCCGACTTCGCGGACGGCGGCAGCGACCGCCTTCTCTCCGCGATGTACGCCCTCGGCGACGCGGAGACGATCCGGGCGCGCGTGGACGAGTTCCTGGCCGCGGGCGCGGACCACCTCGCGATCCAGGTGGTGAGCGACGACCCGGCGAGCGCCCTCCCCCGCGCGGAGTGGCGCACGCTGGCCGAGGCGCTGCCGCTGGACAAGAGCTGACCGGATCCCCGCGGCTCTCCCGCCCGGCGCCGAGGCAGGCGCCGGGCGAGCCCCGTACCCGGAACCCCAGTAC
>NZ_JAEEAP010000845.1 GCF_016103465.1 Streptomyces sabulosicollis | reverse complement strand
CCGCCACCCCCGGCATCACCCCGAACCCCTCGGGCGCCGCCTCCACCGCCACCCGCACCACCCGCGCCCGCTCCTCGTCCGTCAGGGTCTGGTACTCCCCCAACGACCCATTGGGGCAGACCCCGTCACATCCGTGCTCGGCGAGGAACCGCACATGGGCGGCGTACCCCTCGTAGTCGACCGACAGACCGTCATCGTCATGGAACGGAAGCGCCGTGGCGACATGAACGCCACGCCAGGGCGCGGAGAGATCGGGCATGCGGAACCTCCTCGAGGAGGGGACCAGGCCACTGTCCCTTCGACGGTAGCAGTGCAATGTCACACCGCACACTCCTCGGAACGAGGGAAACCAGCTCCCGGAAGTCACCGAAAACGCACAGGAGTTCACAGCGCGAACTGTGCGGTCTATACCTTTTGCGGGTGTGGCCTTCGTGTCGCACGGGACAGCGAACGTGACTACTATTCACGTTGATTCGGCTGGATCCCACGGCTTGTCAGGTGGCTCATAATCCCAAACGGGGACTGCTCTTCGTCTCTTGTCAGCCAGGTCACCGGCGTGAAAGGCTCGGCGCGCCCCGTAAGGGGAATCCCCAACTCCGAGGCAGAGCTGTGCTGTTGGCTGACCACCCCGCGGCCCGTTTGTGAGAGGGTTGCCCCCGGGCGGGGGCGCCGCTGTTCGTGAGTGAGGAATTGCCTCCATGCCCGACCACTCATCTCCCAGGGAATCGCCCGGGGACGGCTCCCCGACGCGCCGCGGGCTCGCCGAGGCGCCCGCCGAGGACGTCGACGGCGCGGCCTCCGCGACCGCGCTGCTGGGCGCGTACTGGGACGCGGTCGCCGACTACGCGGAGCTGTGCACCACCACTCCCGAGGACGGGATGCGGCTCGCCACCGAGGCGTTCCGGCGGGGCATCCGGGAGACCCGCAACCGCCGCACCCGGGGCTTCGGCAAGCGCCTCCCGTGGCTTCCGCTCTTCCTGACCGCCGTACGGAAGACCGCCGCCGACTGGGACGCCCACCGGCACGGAGACCGGCTCAACCCGGAGCTGCGGACCTGGCTGGCCTCCGACCTCGCCGCCCGGTTCGCCGCCCCGCCCCGCGACCAGCCGCTCGCCCTGCGCGCACTGCGGGACCTGCCGGAGGTGGACGGGGAGCTGCTGTGGCTGGTCGAGGTGGAGGCGCGGTCCACGCAGGCGGTGGCCCGGCAGCTGGGTTACGACCCGGAGCACGCCACCGAGGAGATCGCCCGGGTCCGCGCGGCCTTCCGTGAACGGTGCCAGCGCGCCCATGTGGACACCCTCACCGACGAGGAGTGCCGCAGCTACGCCAAGCTGCTGGACGCCGCCACCCGGGCGCCCGACTCCCCCTCACCCGCCGACCTGTGGCAGCACCTCGCCCGTTGCCGGACCTGCCGGGACGCGGCCACCTGCATGTATGTGGACGGGGCCGGGCTGCCCGGCGCGCTGGCGGGCGGGGTCATCGGCTGGGGCGCGCACCTCTACCTCAAGCGGCGCCGCGCGCTCGCCGAGCGGGCCCCGGGCGCCGCGCCGAGCGCCCGCGCCGCCGCGCCCACCGCGCACGCGGTCCGCGCCCCGCTGTGGGAGCGGCTGCGCGACCGGGTCCTGGACACGATCGGGGCGCGGCGGAGCAGACGGGCCGGTGGTGTGGAGGGCAGAGCCGGCGCGGGTGGCAGAACCGGCGCGGACGGGGCCGATGGCGCGAGCGGGACTCGCTCCGGAGGGCACCGGGTCGGCCGGAGCCGCGCCGCCCGCCGCCGGTTACGCAGAGCCCGTACGGCGGTCATATTGGCGGTGATCGCCGTCGTCGCCCTCGCCACGCTGGTCGCGATGACCAGAACCGCCGCGGACTCCGACGACCGCACCGGAGGTCCCACCGGTCCCGAGG
>NZ_JAEEAP010000844.1 GCF_016103465.1 Streptomyces sabulosicollis | reverse complement strand
GGGCAGTCGTCGGCGGAGGGGCCCTCGGCGGGCGGATGGGCCCGCGGACGGCGCTCACGCAGCCGCTGGGCGGCCTGCTCGGCCTGGCGCTGGTCCATGGTGAAGGCGAAGCGGCGGCGCTCCTGGGCGCGGAGGTAGGCGATATAGGCGCTGAGCAGTATGGCCGGGATGCCCGGGGCCCACAGGAAGGCGAGGCCGCCGACGGCCGCGACGATCGCCCCGAGGGTGAAGGCGACGAAGAGGATCACGGTGGTGCGGCGGCGGCGCGCGAGCACCCGCGCACGCCGTCCACGGTCCAGCGCGCTCCAGCCTCCGCCGCCCGCCCCGCGTGCACCGCTCGCACCTCCGGCGCCCACGCCGCGCGCGCTCCCGGCCGCGGGTGCCGACGCGCTCTCGGCGGGGGTGTCGGCGCCCGAGAGGGCGGGGGCGCGCAGGGTTACGGGTTCGGCGAAGGCCCGGACGTCGACCGCGTCGGTCTCCGCTTCCGGGTCGGCCGCGTAGCGCCCCGGCTCGGCGGGGGCGCCCCCCGTGGCGGGGGCGTCCGCGTCCTCCGCGGTGCGCTCGGCGGGGTCGTCCGCCGGGTTCCCGGGGCGCTCGAGGTCCACACGGCTCTTGGCGTAACGGCGCTCCATGCCCGCCCGTCCGGACAGCAGCCGGATGGCGGTGCTGAAGCGTTCCGTCGGACGGGCCTCATTGAGCTCGTCCTGCCTACGAAGCCACATCGGCACCAAATAGGCGGCCCAGGCCCCGACGATGACTGCGTAGATGAGGCCACTGCTGCTCACGCTCACACGGTAGAGGGGTCCGCATGAGGCCATCTGCCAATTGGCGCGGTGTGTCGCACGATCTGGCTGATATTTCGAAAGTTATTTGTGATTGTTGGGATGACCAGGTTGGAAATGTTCTCCCGTTGTTCGAACAGGCATTTCATTTCTGTGATGCGCCTGGTCGCGTCCGGTGCCACCGTTCCAGCAGCCCCTCGGACAGTTCCTCCACGGTGAGCGCGTAGACCAGATGGTCGCGCCATGCGCCGTCGATGTGGAGATAGCGCGGCCGCAGCCCTTCCTGGCGGAATCCGAGTTTTTCCACCACCCGGCGGCTGGGCAGGTTCTCGGGCCGGATACACACCTCGATGCGGTGCAGTCCGACGACGCGGAAGCAATGGTCGACGGCGAGCGCGACCGCGGTCGGCATCACTCCGCGCCCGGCCACCGCCTGGTCGATCCAGTAGCCGACATGGCCCGAGCACATCGATCCCCAGGTGATCCCGGCGACCGTCAACTGCCCGGCCAGCCGCCCCTGGTACTCGATGATGAACGGCAGCATCCGCCCCGCGTGCGCCTCCGCCCGCAGATGGCGGACCATCTGCCGGTAGGTGGGCCGGTGGGTGACGGGGCCGCCCGGCGCGGGCGGCGGGATGGTCGCCTCCCAGCGCCGCAGCCACTCCCGGTTGCGCTGGTTGACCTCGCGCCAGGCGCGCTGGTCGCGCAGCTTTATGGGGCGGAGGACGGTGTCGCCGTCCGCCAGCACGACCGGCCAGGGGGCGTTCAGCGCGCACTCCCGGCCCGCCCCGCGGGATCGGCGGGGTCGGCAGGATCGGCGGGTCTGCGGTGGTCCCCGCCGTGGATCTGGTCGACCGCGTGGACCAGGAGGCGGCCGAGCACCTTAAGGCCGTCACGGACCCCTCCGGTGGAGCCGGGCAGATTGACGACCAGGGTCGTGCCGGCGACCCTGTCACTTATACACATCTCCGAGCCCACGAGACACTCGCTGATCTCGTATGCCGTCTTTTGCTCGAAAAATTGTAGCTGACGTTTTATATCTCGTAGACGACGCTGGTGGTTAGTTATGCGCTGGGCATTGTGCTGAAAAGGCAACTGGCGCTGAGGATGCTGCTTGCAGTGGCAAAAGAC
>NZ_JAEEAP010000843.1 GCF_016103465.1 Streptomyces sabulosicollis | reverse complement strand
GCACCCTCCCGCCCCACGGCAGCTACGCCCGCGCCAACGGCAGCCCCGGCTACCGGTCGCCCTGCAAATGCGAACCCTGCCTCATCACTCGGCGCAGGCGAAGCAAGCTCGCCAAGGTCAACAGGGAACTCGGCCGCAGCCCCTTCATCAACCCTGCCCAGGCCCAAGCGCACATTCGGCTCCTTCACCAGACCATGGGCTGGCGCAGCCTCGCCGCAGCCACCCGCGTCCCCATGAGCGGACTCGTCGCCATCTACAACGGCGAACGCACCAAGATCCACCGCAGCACCCACGCCAGGATCCTGGCCGTCCAGCCACCCGCCAAGGGCGACGGTGGACAGCTCATCGACGTCACCGGCTCCAGGCGACGCATCCAAGCCCTCGTCTACGTCGGCCACTCGCTGCGTGCCGTCGCCGAGGCCGCGGGCACTGGCCGCATGCGCATCCACGCCATCGCATCCGGCGCACAGCCCACCATCCAACGCAACCTCGCTGAACGCATCGACGCCGCATACAAGCGACTCGCCTACAAGCCCGTGCCCGTCAACAAATTCACCACACGCAGCCGGAACACCGCCAAGGCAAAGGGCTGGCACGGCCCCCTCGCCTGGGACGACATCGACAACCCCGACGCCCAGCCCGAGCTCGAGCCCGCCGCTGGCCACGTCCCCGACCAGTCCGAGACCGCACGCCACGTCGCCGCCGAAATCCAGCACCTCGCCGCCTTCAACATCCCCGAACACGAGATCGCCCAGCGCGTCGGCCGCTCCCAGAAATACGTCCACGAACAGCTCGCCGGCCGCCGCGGACCCGGATGGCGCAGCCGGCTCGACACCGCCGCATAGCCGCACACGACAAAGCCCCGCCGATGGCGGGGCAAGGAGGGGAGAGGGATGAGGTCAGGACGGAAACATCATGCGGACCAGGTCCGAGCCGAGTGCCTCTTGCTGGGCGGGAGTGAGCTTGCGCGTGGCCGCTTCGAGTCGCTTCACGAACGCCCTGTCCTTCACTGCCTGGTCGTGAAACTCGGGCGTCACCAGGTACGCACGGCGCCGGCCGCGCACCGTGAGTGCACTGACGAGATCGTCCTCGCGCGCCTGCTCGATGAGTCGCGTGAGCAGCGGGCGCGCGATCGTCAGCGGCACCTCCTGTACGCCGTCCTCGGCGATCTCCGGTTCCTGGTCCGTGGCCATGGTCAGAGTGTAAGGCATTTTCACTCTGGCGCGAGTCACCAAAGTTGTAAGTTTGGTAAGCTTGGCAACATCAAGGGCAAGGACCGTGCCCTGCTGAAGCCCCCATGAGGGCTGCCCAAAAACAGCCCCGACCAGCAGAGACACACCTCCCGAGAGAAGAGAACCAATGGGCTACGAGCTCCGCCGCTGGCTTGAGGACCGGCTACCGCAGGAGATCTCATCCGGCGAACGTGTCGTCGCCCTGGCCATCGCCGACCTGGTCTGGGACGACAGCCGGATCGGATTCGGTCGACTGTTCATGGCCAAGCTGCTCCACAAGACCGGCTTCGAGAACGAGGCCCAGATCGGCAAGGTGCTCGGCAAGCTCTCCGCCCGCGGCATCGAACTGCGCGTCCCCATCAACGGCTCGGACGGCAAGCCCCTCACCAACAAGCGCGGGCAGCTCGTCTACGCCCACCGAGGGCATCAGCGCACGTTCCGCGTGCCGTTCGAGTCCGAGTTCCCCGGGAGGGTGGCGCCCTACTGGGACGACGAAGGAGAAAGGTCACCCGACAGGGAGGCCAATGCTTGGTACGACAACCAAAGGTCACCCGCTAGGGAGACCTTTAACGGCGAAAGGTCACCCCAGAGGGAGGGCAATAAGGCAGAAAGGTCACCCGCTAGGGAGTCAATGGTCACCCAGCAGGGTGACCCTATCCCCCTAACCACACCTACCTTCCCTC
>NZ_JAEEAP010000842.1 GCF_016103465.1 Streptomyces sabulosicollis | reverse complement strand
GGACTGGGGGGTGGGAGTGGGGTCGGCCGGTCACGCGGGCTCCTTGAGCACACGGTCCAGCGGGATGTCCGCCGTGGTGATCACGGCGGACGGGTCGAGGTCGGCCGGGGTCGGCATGGCGCTGCCCGGCAGTTGCACCGCGGCCGCCCCGTGGGCCACGGCCGAGGCCAGTGCGGCGGGCCCGGAGCCGCCCGCCGCGAGGAATCCGGCGAGCGAGGCGTCGCCCGCGCCAACGTTGCTGCGCACGGCGGCGACCGGGGCGGTGCCGAAGTACGCGCCCGTCTCGTCCACCAGCAGCTGGCCGTCGGCGCCCAGGCTGGCCAGTACGGCGCGGGCACCCAGCCCCCGCAGTTCCTCGGCCGCCTTGACCGCCTCGCCCACGGTGGCCAGCGGACGGCCCACGGCCTGGGCCAGCTCCTCGGCGTTGGGCTTCACCACATCGGGACGCTCGCGCAGCGCCGCGGTCAGCGAGGGACCGGAGGTGTCCAGGGCGATCCGGGCTCCCGCCCGGTGGGCCCGTGCCACCAGCTCGGCGTACCACTCGGGCGCGAGCCCTCGGGGCAGGCTGCCGCAGCAGGCGATCCAGTCGGCGCTCTCGACCCTCGTCCGGACGGCCTCCAGCACCGCCTCGGCCTCGGCATCGGTCAGTTCGGGCCCGCCCGCGTTGAGCTTGGTGAGGGTGCCGTCCGGTTCGGCCACGGAGATGTTGACCCGGGTCGAGCCCGTCACGGGCACGCCCGCCGCCTCGATGCCCAGCTCCTCCAGCAGCCGGGCGAGCAGGGCGCCCTCCGGTCCGCCGAGCGGCAGCACGGCCACCGTGCGCTGCCCCGCGGCGGCCACGGCGCGCGAGACGTTGACGCCCTTCCCGCCGGGGTCGACCCGGTCCGCCGTGGCCCGCAGCACGGCGCCGCGCTCCAGCGCGAGGATCTCGTAGGTGCGGTCCAGGCTGGGGTTGGGGGTGACGGTGAGAATCATGCGCGTGCCACTTCCGTGCCCTGGCGCTCGATGGCCAGGGCGTCCTGCGGGCTGAGCCCGGTGTCCGTGATGAGCAGATCGACAGCGTCCAGGCCGCCGAACCGGGCGAAGTGTTCCCGGCCGAACTTGGCGGAGTCCGCGAGCAGTACCACCCGCCGCCCCGCCGCGATCATGGCGCCCTTGACGGCACCCTCCGCGAGATCGGGCGTGGTGAGCCCGCCGTCCAGCGAGAAGCCGTTGGTGGCGAGGAAGACCACATCGGCCTTGATCTCGCCGTAGCCGCGCAGCGCCCATGCGTCCACGGCGGCCCGGGTGCGGTGGCGGACCCGCCCGCCAACGAGGTGCAGTGCGATACCGGGGTGGTCGGCGAGGCGGGCGGCGACCGGCAGGGCGTGGGTGACGACGGTGAGCTTGGCCTCCAGCGGGAGGGCGGCGGCGAACCGGGCCGCCGTCGACCCCGCGTCGATGATCACGCTGCCGTCGGACGGCAGCTCGGCGATGGCGGCCCGCGCGATACGGTCCTTCTCATCGGCGGCGGTGGACTCGCGCTCGGCGAGATCGGGCTCGAAGTCCAGCCGTCCGGCCGGGATGGCGCCCCCGTGCACACGGCGGACGAGCCCCGCCCGGTCGAGGGCGCGCAGATCACGCCGTACGGTCTCGGCGGTGACCTGGAACTCCTCGGCGAGGGACAGGACCTCCACCCGCCCGCTCTCGCGGGCGAGCCGGAGAATCTCCTGCTGACGCTCCGGTGCGTACATGTGGGTTTACGCCCCTTCCATGTCCGAACCTGTGATTTCGCCGCCAGATTACGTGCGCGATGCAGGAAAGTAAACAGACTCGGGCACGAAACAAACTCGACCGGGCATGTCACGGCTCGCGATCGCTCAGTAGCCTCTGTCTCTTATACAAATCTGACGCTGCCGACGACTAGTCGAGTGTAAATATTGCTGGTCG
>NZ_JAEEAP010000841.1 GCF_016103465.1 Streptomyces sabulosicollis | reverse complement strand
GGCGAGTGTCTCGTGGGCTCGGAGATGTGTATAAGAGCCAGGGCCGGGGCCGCGGGGGCCGTTCGCTAGCCGGGGCCGGGCCGTTCGCTAGCCGGGGCCGGGCCGTTCGCTAGCCGGGGCCGGGCCTCCCGGGCCGCCTCGGGCCGTTCCCCGGGCCGCCTCGGGCCGTTTCTACGGGGTCTCCGGGGCGCCCAGGACGAAGGAGCGGATCAGGTCGGCCAGCGGGCCCGGCTGGTCCTGCGGGATCAAGGTGTAGCTGTCGGGGATCTCCACCAGGCTGCCTTGGGGCAGCAGACCCGCCAGGCGCAGGCCGTGCTCGGGCGGCATGACGCGGTCCTCGGACGCCCAGGCCACCAGGGCGGGGCGGTCGAAGGTGCGCAGGGCGTCGGCCCAGTGGAGCAGCTCGGTCACCGGTGGCACGCCGAGGATGTACTTGCGCAGGTCGCGGCGGATCTCCGCGGAGGTCCACAGCGGCTGGAGCCAGGCGTCCATCACCTCGCGGTCCACCGGGCGCTTGGTCATCCAGCCCCAGGTCATCGGCAGCCGTCGCAGGGGCGCGAGCTTCAGGAGCTTGAAGGCGGCGTTGAGCCCGCCCGGGAGCTTCGCGGACATCCGCAGGTTCCTGCCCGGCAGCCCGGGCGGGTAGTTCTCGAACGCCTCGCAGGAGGTGATCACCAGTCGGCCGATCCGCTGGGCGCGGCCGTCGGCGACCAGCGCCTGCGCGCCGCCCCAGTCGTTCATGGCGAGCGTGACGTCCGTAAGGTCGAGCCGGTCCAGGAACTCGGCGACCAGCCGGGCCACCCCGAGCACCGACAGATCCGCGTCGGGCCGCATCGCGCGGCGGTGCCCGCCCAGGGGGAGGGTGGGGACGACACAGCGGATGCCGGGGGTCAGCGCGGCGACCACCTCACGCCACAGGGAGCCGTCCATGGCGACTCCGTGCAGCAGGACCGCGACGGGGCCCTCGCCTCCCGTGTCCTCGTACTCGATGGTGCCTGCCGAGAGTTCCACCTCGAGATGCGGCATGGCGCCGACTGTACCCGGGGCGATCACCCCAGGGGCAGACCGGCCAGCGTGACCACCGGCCGCGCCGCGCCGCCGGGCGCGCCCTCGTCCCGTACGGCGACGCCCCTTACGGTCTCGCCCCGTACAGCCTCGCCCCGCCCGGTCTCGTCCCGCCCGGTCTCGCCCCGTACGGCCTCCTCCCGTACCGTCTCGTCCCTTACGGCGATCGCGGCGTGCTCGTCCCTTACGGCGATCGCGGCGTGGTAGCCGGGCGGGGCGTCGAGGTCGGCGAAGGCCCAGCCGCGCGGGCCGGGCGGGGCGTCGGCCGGGGCCAGGCCCTCGGCGAGCCCCACGTGGTGGGCGCCGATCCCGCCCGGCAGCCCGGTGCCGATGCCCTTGAGGTACGCCTCCTTACGGACCCAGCAGCCCAGGAACGCCTCCTCCCGCAGCTCCTCCGGAAGCGCGCCGATCGCCGCCCGCTCCTCGGGGTGCAGCTGCCCGATCAGGCCCGTCAGCCGGGCCCCGGCGCGGCCGGGGCCCCGCTCCTCGACGTCGGCGCCGACGGGCACCCCGGCGACGGCGCACAGGGCCGCGTCCCCGGAGTGGGAGAGGGAGAAGTGCAGCGCGTCCTCGCCCGCCAGAGCCGGGCGGCCGTGCGGCTTGTCGCAGTCCGGCATGCCGCAGGTCTCCCGGGTGAAGGCGACCTCGGCCGGGGCGATGCCGAGATAGCCGCCGAGCAGCGTCCGCAGCCCCACATGGGAGGTCACATAGCGCTCGCGCGCCACATCGGACCGCAGCCGCGCCGCGCGCTCGCGCTCCCGCTCGTCCAGCACGTCCTCCGCGACGGCGGCGGCAGCGGCGGCGTACGGCGGGATCCGCAGCAGCCATACGGCCACCTCGCCGGGGCCGGGGCGGTCCCCGGGGC
>NZ_JAEEAP010000840.1 GCF_016103465.1 Streptomyces sabulosicollis | reverse complement strand
CGGACTGGCGTACGACGGCCTCCAGGGCGGCCTCGTGCACGGCGGGCTCCCGTGCGGCCACCGCGCCTTCGCGTACGGCAGGCTGCCGTACGGCGACTACGGCCTCCCCCCGTACGGCGACTACGGGCTCCCCCCGTACGGCGACTACGGCCTCCCCCCGTACGGCGACTACGGGCTCCCCCCGTACGGCGACTACGGCCTCCCCCCGTACAGCGACTACGGGCTCCCGTACGGCTACGGCGGGCTCCCGTACGGCGTCCCCGCGTGCCCCCGCGCGCGTCCGCGGAGCCCGGGAGAGCAGCACCACCCCTCGGGCGGCCGCCGCCGCGCCCGCGGCGGCCAGGGCCCAGCCGCCCGGGCCGCCCCGGAACCGCTCGTCCAGCAGGACGATTCCGATGGCGGCCGCCGCCACCGGGTTGGCCAGGGTCAGGGTGGCCAGGGGCGCGCCGAGGCCGCTGCCGTAGGCGCTCTGGGACAGCAGCAGACCGCTCACCGCGAAGACCGCGACCAGGACGGCCACGACCACGGTCCGCCAGGACACCAGCGCCGCCCCGGGGGCGCGGGAGTCGGCGAGCGCGACCGTGAGGGTCTGGGTGAGCGCCGAGGCGACGCCGGAGGCGACCCCGGACGCGGTGGCGAACCGCAGCCCCCGGCCCGGCGCTTCGCGCCCCCTGCGGCCCGGCCGGACGCACAGCCCGATGAACGCCAGCACGACCGCCGCGAGCGCGACCGCCTCCGGCAGGCCGAGCGTCTCGCGCGGGGTCTCCCCGGCGGTGACCGGCAGCAGGGCGCCGAGCCCGAGCAGGGCGAGGACCACGCCCCGCCACTCATCCCGGACCACCCGCCGCCCCGCGAGCCGCGCGCCCAGCGGGACGGCCGCCACCAGGGTCAGCGCGCCGAGCGGCTGGACCAGGGTGAGCGGTCCGTACCGCAGCGCGGCCACGTGCAGCAGGGCACCGGCGGAGTTGAGGCCGACCGCTCCCCACCAGGCGCCGCGCAGCAGCAGCCGGGGCATGCGGTCCGGCCGGCCGCCCGCGGCCAGCCGCTCCTGGGCCACGGCCGCGGTCGCGTAGGCGACGGCCGAGGCGAGCGCGAGCGCGACGGCTATGACGGTCGGATTCATCCACCGTGCCTTCCTCTGGGCACTGTCTGTCCGCCACCGGTGGTGCTATCGGCACACAGACGTATCGATACGAGAGTGTACCGGTGCAGAACCGTATCGGTACATGCCCGTATCGGTACGCCGATGTGTCGGTACACTGCGTGGTCGGGGGGAGCCGGAGTCCGGTGGACCGAGGAGGAGAACCCGATGGCGACGCAGAGCCCGGAGACGGACGCGCCGCAGCGCCGTTCCAAGATCACCCCCGAGCGGGAGCAGGAGTTCTACCAGGCGGTCCTCGATCTGCTCCAGGAGGGCGGCTACGAGGCCCTCACCATCGAGGCGGTCGCCGCCCGCACCCGCGCCAGCCGCTCCACCCTCTACCGGCAGTGGTGCACCAAGCCCCAGCTCGTCGTCGCCGCGCTGCGCTCGTGCAAGCGCCCCTTCGCGCTGGAGGGCATCGACACCGGCTCCCTCGCGGGCGATCTGCGGGCCGTCGCGGAGGCCGTGGGGGAGGCGGGAGAGGCGTGCGGCGGTGACACCGCGCTGGTGTACGCCCTCGGCCACGCCGCGCTGCAGAACCCCGACCTGCTCCAGGCGCTGCGCGCCGCGCTGATCGAGCACGAGGTGAAGACGATCCAGGCGATGATCCGCCGGGGCGTGGAGCGCGGCGAGGTGGACGCGGACAACCCCGCCCTCGAGTTCGTGCCCACCCAGCTGATCGGCGCGATGCGGGTGCGCCCCCTGCTCGAGGGGCGGCTCGCCGACCGCCCGTATCTCACCCGCTTCCTCGAGGCGTCGGTCTTCCCCGCGCTTGGGCTGGCGCCTTAGGGGGTCCGGCGGGTCT
>NZ_JAEEAP010000083.1 GCF_016103465.1 Streptomyces sabulosicollis | reverse complement strand
CGCCGGGCCCGGACAGCCGGGTCTACATCGTCACGTTCGACGTCTTGAACAGGAACTTCCCGGCCTCGCAGTAGACGGTCTGCCCCGGGTGGAGGGTGCAGACCGCCATCTGCATGGCGTTGCCGACGATCTCTTGCCGCAGGGTCACAGCAGCTCTCCTCGAGGGTCGCGTCAAGTGGTGCCATTACCGGACATCCGGGTCAACGTTCGACCCGGACCACCCGGTTCCGTGAGCTTGGCACAATGCCGGTCGTGGTCCGGCCCGGGGTCGGTCGGACAGCTCGGCCCTGAAGGGAGCATGGCGATGAACACCAGCGCCGCGACGACCGCCCGCACGATGTGGGCCCTCTACGAGCCGATCCACGCGGTCGCGTACTTCGCCCCGGAGGCCCTGGCCGCGTACGAGGACGCCGGGCTGCGCGGTTTCTGGCGCGGCTATTTCGCGGGCCGCGCCGCGCCTCTCGGGCCGGTCGGGCCGGAGCCGGTCGTGGCGTCCTTCTTCACCTTCGCCCCCGCCATGGTCGCCCGCGCCCTGCCCGACGTCTGGTCCCTGACCGCCCCGGAACGCGCCCTGGAGCTCCGCCGCGCCGGGGCCGCGGCCGCCCTCGCCCGACTGCTCACCGGACACGAGCGCGAGGTCGAGCGCGCCGCCGAGGCCCTGGTCCCGCGCGCGGCGGGTCTGGACGGCTCCGGCCGGATACTGGCCGCCGCGAACGGGACGCTGGACTTTCCCGACAAACCGGTCGAGCGGCTGTGGCACGCGGCGACCCTGCTGCGCGAGCACCGCGGCGACGGCCATGTGGCGGCCCTCGTCGCCGCCGGTCTCGACGGCTGCGAGGCCCTCGTCCTCCGTTCCGCCGTCGACATTCCCCGCGCCGAGCTCCAGCCCCACCGCGGCTGGACCGACCAGGAGTGGGACGCCGCCGCCCAGCGCCTGACCGACCGCGGCCTCCTCACCGCGGACGGCACCGCGACAGAGCCCGGACGCGCACTGCTCCGCACGGCCGAGACCGCCACGGACCGAGCCGCGGAACGCCCCTGGCGCCCGCTGCCCCCGGAGGAGGTGGCGGCCCTGGTCCGGCTCCTCACCCCCCTGGCCACCGCCTGCGCCGCCGCCCTGCGCTTCCCCAACCCGATCGGGGTTCCGAAGCCGGCGGGGTGAGCGGTCATGCCGGGGCGGCGCTCCGCCCATCCGGGAGAACGGGTCGCCGAGCCGCGTTTCACCGATGAGCGGCCAGCACTGCCGCGAGGCCCTCTCGCAGATCTTCGACGAAATACTCGGGGACCTCGAGCGACGGGAAATGCCCCCCGATGTGGGGCGACCTCCATCGGACGATGTGCCGGTACCGCTCCTGCGCCCAGGGGCGCGGACACTTCTCGACGTCGCGGGGATACATACTGATCGCCGACGGGACGTCGACCCGAAGTTCCGGGTCCAGCGAGTTGTGGCTTTCGTAGTACATGCGGGCCGACGATGCGCCGGTCCGCGTCAGCCAATACAGGGTGACGTTGTCGAGAAGCCTGTCCCTGGGAATCGTCTCGAACGGGCTGTCTTCGGTGTCCGTCCACTCAGCGAACTTGTCAAGGATCCAGGCAAGAAGCCCGACCGGTGAGTCGACGAGCGAGTAGCCGATGGTCTGCGGCCGGGTCGCCTGCTGCTTCGCGTACGCCGCGCGGTGGCGCCAGAAATCGCGGGTCTCCTCGGCCCACTCGCGCTCGACCGCCGTCAGCCCGTCCGTTGTCAACCCGGGCGGCCCCTCCGCGAACGTCGTGTGGATGCCGAGGACGTGCGCCGGGAACCTGCCGCCGAGAACCGTGGTGATATTGCCTCCCCAGTCGCCGCCGTGGGCCGCGAACTTGGTGTAGCCGAGCCTTCCCATGAGTTCCACCCAGGCGGCCGCGGTCTTTTCGGTTCCCCATCCGGTGGTGACCGGCTTGTCGCTGTAGCCAAAGCCTGGTAGCGACGGGACCACGACGTGGAACGCCGGCGCGTCCGCGTCTTTCGGATCCGCGAGCTCGTCCACTACATCGATGAACCGGGCAATGCTGTCCGGCCAGCCGTGCGTCAAGATCAGAGGAGTGGCGTCCGCGCGCGCGGATCGGCGGTGCAGGAAGTGGATTCCCAGATCATCGATGGTCGTGCGGAACTGGCCGATCCGGTTGAGCCGCTCTTCGAAGGGCCGCCAGTTGTACCCGGTGCGCCAGTAGTTCACGACATCGACGAGGTCGGCGAGCGGAACGCCCTGGTCCCATCGGCGAGGGCCGGGCGCGGCGCGGTAGACCGTCTCGGCCTCCGGTAGTCGCGCCACGGCGAGTCGGGCGCGCAGATCGTCGAGGTCAGCGTCCGTCGCGTGGACTTCACATGCTTGCACGTCGCTGGCTGGACGGGACATGAGACCTCCTGGCCCTCGTGGAACCGGCTACGACCTGCCGTGAACCGTCTAAGACGGTTCTAGCAGTGTCCCGGGCCATGCCGCAACCGGCTAAGGTGGTTCCATGCGTGCCGCGTTCCCTGACTTCCGCCTCGGCAAGGTGCTGGCGACCAGCTTCACGGGGACCCTGTCGGAGCGTTATGGCGACGCCGTGGAGCGCATCCCCACGCCGCACCGACTCATCGACTGGCTGGCAGTGAACGGCCTCGCCGTGGACTCCTGCACCACCGCCCAGCTCGACCTCGCCCGGGAACTGAGGGAGGCGATTCACGCCGCCGCGACAGCGGCCGCGCTCCAGGACGCTCTCCCCGCGTCTGCCGTCCACGTCATCAACGACTGCAGCGCTCGGGGCCGGGCCGCGGCGATCCTCACGCCCGAGGGCAGGCGGCGATGGCGGCTCAGCTCGGCTTCCTGCGTGGAAGACGCCCTCAGTGTGATCGCCGCCGACGCGGTCAGCATCCTCGCGGGCGAACGAGACGGGAAACTGGCCTTGTGCGCATCACCGACCTGCCGAGCCGCCTTCTTCGACACCAGCCAGAGTCGCACCCGCAAATGGTGTGACATGAACACCTGCGGGAATCGTCAGAAGAAAGCGCGCTTCCATGCCAACCAGCGCAAGAGCCCCAGATCAGCGGAGTGAGCGGGAGGGTCTCTCACACGTCATCCGCCTGCCCGGCCAGGCCCTCCACGACCACCTCGGCGTCGAGGCGACGGCAGACCGCGTCCTCGACGCAGCGGTCGCGGTGGACCACCTCGACGACGTGGCCGTCCTGGTGATCCGACGCGGTGAGGAAGCGGCCGGCCGCGGCCCCCTGGCATCACTCCCCGAGAGCGGGTCGCCCGGCACGGACTCCGGAGTGTCGGGTCAGCCCCCGACGGGGTACCGGCTGGTGATCGCGACGCGGTTGAAGGCGTTCATCACCGTGGCCAGCCAGACGACCGCCGAGAGCTGGTCCGGGGTGAGTACGGCCGCGGCCTCGTCGTAGTCCTCGTCCCTGACGTGCCCGTCCGACACCCGCGTGACCGCCTCGGTCAGGCGGAGGGCGGCGCGGTCGGCCCCGGAGAAGTAGCCGGTCTCTTCCCACCCGGGCAGCACGGCGATCCGGTCCGGGTTCTCGCCCTTCTTGAGAGCGTCGCGGGTGTGCGTGCGCAGGCAGAACGCGCAGCCGTTGAGCTGGGAGGCACGGATCTTCAACAGCTCGATCAGGAGCGGGTCGAGACCGGCCGCGGCGGCGGTCTCCTCGACCTCCGCCGACAGGGCGATGAGGGCCTTGTAGGCGTTCGGGTGCTGCTTGCCGATGTGGACGCGTTGCGTGTTGGTCATGGTTCCTTCGATTCGTCGCGGTCGCCTCTTGCCGCCGTGCGAGACGGGCTAGGACCTCGGGTCGTCGACCTTGAGCTTGTCTCCGGTGTGGGAGACGTAGACCACCAGGAGCTTGGCCCGTTCGGTCCGGCTGGTGTTCTCGGTCAGGACGTGGTGGGCGCCCGGCCGCTCGACCCAGTTCTCGCCCTGGCGGTAGGTCCTCACGGGCTTGCCGGCGAGTTCGCTGCGCACGGTGCCCTCGAGGACGTAGGCATAGACGAACGCCTTGCCGTGCCGGTGCGGCTTCGCGCGTGCGGTGGGCGGGAAGTCGACGACCATCGAGGTGAACGTCTTGCCCTTCACATTCGGGAGGGGCTGCTGGAGCAGGGGCTTGACGGTCTCGGTGGGGTGCTTCGATGTCACGGCCGCGGCGGGCGTCTTGGCGCGGGTGGACTGGTCCGAGGCGGTGCAGGCCGTGGCCGCGGTCAGCGTGGCGACGGCCAGCAGGCCACCGGCGATCCGCGTTCCGGTCACGATGGGTCTCCTGTTCGGTCCTCCGCGACGTGGATGATCGCCTTGCCCGGGGTGCGGGTGGTGGGGGCGAACGCGGCGGGTGCCTCGGCGAGTGGCCGTACGGCGCCGACGACGGGCTTGAGCCGGCCGTCCCTCACGCGCGTGACGAGGTCGGTGAGCCGGGCGCGGTCGGGTTCGACGACGAAGAAGACGGCCCGCCCGTCCTTGGGGCGGACCTTGGGCGGCATGACGATGGTGACCAACGTGCCACCGGCCCGGACCAGGGCGGCCGAGCGGTCGAGGATGTCGCCGCCGATCACGTCCAGGACGACGTCGACCTCGCCGACGTCCTCCAGCTTCTCGGTCCCCAGGTCCAGGAAGGTGTCGACGCCCAGCGCGAGCGCCCTGTCCCGGTCGGCGGACCGGCCGGTGCCGATGACGCGGGCGCCGGCCTCGCGGGCGAGCTGTACCGCGATCGAGCCGACGCCACCCGCGACACCATGGATCAGGACGGTCTGGCCCGTGGTGAGGCGGCCGTGGTCGAACAGGCCCTGCCAGGCGGTCAGCCCGGAGATCGGCAGTGCGGCGGCCACGGTGTGGTCGATGTCCGTCGGCAGCGGCGCGAGATTGCGGGCCTCCACCGCGACGTACTCGGCGAGCGAGCCGTTGCGGGCCCAGTCGGCCAGGCCGAACACCCGCTGGCCGACGCTCAGGCCGGTGGTGCCGAACCCCAGCTCTTCGACGACACCGGACAGCTCGTGCCCGGGCACGCTCGGCGTCCGGTCGCGGCCCGCGCGATCGGTCCACGTGGCCGGCCAGTCCAGCTCTCCCGGGGTGAAGCCCGCGGCGTGCACCCGCACGATGACGTCGTTCTCGGCCGCGTGGGGGTAGGGCAGGTCCGTCAGGGACAGCCCGGCGAGACCGGCGTCACGGTCTCGCACAGTGATGGCTTGCATAAAGGTCCTTACCGGGGGAAGGGCGCACGAGCGCGCGGCCCCTTCACACCGGGCCCCTCGCGGCTCGTCTGCTTCTCATCAGGGAGACGAGGCAGCCCCTCGGGGTGTGACAGCTCAGAGGTGAGAAAGCTTGTCCGGGTTGATGACCCTGCGGTACGCGGCTATCAGACCGTCTGTGACCTGCAGCGTGTCCACGGAGTAGACACGGCCCTCCCGGTGGAACACCAGGGCGGGCTCGCCGCCGACCTCGACGAGGTCGATGCGGTCCGGACGCCACTGGCGGCCCACCCGCACCATCACCTCGGCGACGCGCTTACCACCGCGGATGAGCTTGCGCGCCGCGGCGGCCTTGCCGCCGCCGTCGGTGACGTAGACAGCGTCCGGGTGGAGCAGCTTCACCAGGCCGGCCAGGTCCCCGGCCTCGTACGCGGCGCGGAAGACCGCGAGTACGCGTTCACGCTCCGCTTTCGACGCCTGCGGCGTGGACCGCTTCGCCTTGGCCACCCGCCGCCGTGCCCGCGAGGCGAGCTGCCGGGCACCCGGCACGGAGACGTCCAGCACCTCGGCGATCCGGCCGAACTCGAAGCCGAAGACATCGTGCAGGACGAAGGACACCCGCTCCGGTGGGCTCAGCTCCTCCATGATCAGGAGCATCGCCGAACTGACGGACTCGTCGACGAGGACCGGTTCCGACGCGTCCGGCCCCGTCAGCAGCGGCTCCGGCAGCCACGGCCCGACGTAGGTCTCCCGACGGAAACGGGCGCTCTTGAGGATGTCGTACGACCGCCGCGCGGCCACCGTGACCAACCAGGCCCGTGGATCACCGACATCCCGCAGATCCGCTCCGGCCGCCCGCACCCACACATCGTGGGTCACGTCCTCGGCATCGGCCACACTCCCCAACAGCCGGTAGGCCACACCGAAGACCGCGGGCCGGTGGCTCTCCCAGTCGGCTCCGAGCACGTCCTCCCGCCCGGACGGCCCCGGCGCGTGCCCGTCACCCATGCAGACACAACCTCCTCCAGCTCGCGGATCCAGAGTAGCCATCCGCACTCGTGATCCGCGGTGCGCCGCACCCGGAGGCCGGGCGGACGCCAGGCGCCGCGTTCCCAGCAGCCTGCCGCGGCTCTGACCGGTCCCGGTCCCCTTCCCGGAACTGTCGCTGGGACCCGGGCCTGCTCGTGTCGGCGCACGCATCTCGCCGTGAGTCACGAGGATGGGTGAGAGCAACCGAGTGCCGGAGCCTTGGGAAGCCGGCCGCGATGTGAGTCGGCATCCCGCAAGCGCCGCTCCCGTAACTCATGCCCGAGCTGGGCGACAAGCTCGGCCGCAGCGCGATGGAGGTGCTCCAGCGGCGCGGGGTGGAGGTCTCGCTCGGCGTGTCCGTCGCCGAGGCGAGGCCGGACCGGGTCACCTTCACCGACGGCCGGGTCGTCCCCTCCCGGACCCTGATCTGGACCGCGGGAGTGGTCGCCAGCCCGCTGGTGGGCACGCTGGGGGCCGAGACGGTACATGGACGGCTCGCCGCCACCGCGCAGCTGACGCTGCCTGGCTTCGACGGCGTCTTCGCGCTGGGCGACGGCGCCGCCGTACCCGACCTGAAGGGGGGGCGAAGGCGCGGTCTGCCCGCCCACCGCGCAGCACGCCCACCGGCAGGCCAGGACAGTGGCGGACAACATCATCGCCACGCTCCGCGGCGAGCCGCTTCGGTCCTACCGGCACAGGGACCTCGGTCTGGTGGTCGACCTGGGCGGGAGGGACGCGGTCGCCAAGCCGGTGGGGGTCGAGCTGCGCGGGATGCCCGCGCAGGCGGTGGCCCGGGGCTACCACGTGGGGGCGATGCGCACCAATGTCGCCAAGGTGCGGGTGTTGACGAACTGGCTGCTGAACGCCGCCGCGGGCGACGACTTCGTACGGATCGGGTTCCTCGCCGAGGAACAGCCGTCGCTGCGGCACTTCGAACAGACCGACGCCTACCTGACACCGAGGCAGGTGCGGGAGCACACCGCCTCACTCAACGCCCACCGGAGCTAGAGTCCGCCGAAGTACTACGCGCCGGTCAGCTCCGCGTGGCGCGCGGCGAGGCGCCTCGCGCCGTCCTCGGTCGGCGCTCCGTGCAGCCGCAGCCGGGCGACGCCCCCGTCCGGGTGGACGTCGATCCGGACATGGGTCACCGGCGGGGCCGCGCCGAGGAGGAAGCGGTGGACCGTATCGGGCTGGAGGCGGGTGCGGGGCAGGAGTTCGGTCCACCCCGGGGCCGTGGGGTCGGCCGGGTCCGCGCCGGATGTCGCGTCGAGGCCGTACAGCGCCGCCCAGCCCGGCGCGTTGCCCTTGTAGCAGCCGGTGTCGATCTCCACGGCGCGGATGGTCCCCTGGGCGGCGAGGCGGTAGCGGACCCAGTCGTGGCCGCTGTCGCGGCGGCGCCGGGTCTCCCAGCCCTCGTCCATCCGGCGGGAGCGGCCCGGCCGGATGGAGTTGGCGGGCGGGGAGTAGAAGCGGTCGGAGGCGTCCTCGGCCACTCCCCCGTGCTCCAGCGCCACCAGGTCGAAGGTGCCGAGGGCGGCGAGCCACGCCGGGTCGGGGGCGACCTCGCCGTGGACGCGGAGGCGGGCGATGCCGCCGTCGGGGTGCTGCTTGAGGCGGAGGTGGGTGAAGCGGCGGCGGGCGGAGACGGGGAACCCGTTGGCCGCGTGGCCGCCGATCGGCGTACGGGGGACGAGTTCGGTCCACACGACGTCCTCGGCGAGGAGCTCCTCGGGCGACGGGGTGCCGTCCACCGCCGCGGCCTCGACGCTCACCGCCCGCGGGGAGTTGCCGCGGAAGTGGGCGGTGTCGACGACGATGCCGTGGACGACCCCGGGCGCGCCGAGGCGGATCAGGGCCCAGTCGTGGTCGTCCTCGGCCGGGTGCGGGGTGTCGGCCGAGGCCCCGCGCCGCCGCCGGGTCTCCCAGCCGTCCATGACCTTGCCCTTGTGACCGAAGGACTCGGGGTCGAAGCGCGGCGCTTCGGGCTTCAGCAGGTTCTCGCGCTCGGCGAAGAACTCGTCGTTGGCCGCGATCACGCTTCCGCCGAGCCGCCGGTCGGCCAGGTCCACGAGGTGGGTGAAGGGGAGGTCGGCGGTCCGGTAGTCGGCGTACGGATCGCCGCCGCCGTACGGGGCGGCGTCGCCGGTGAAGCGCGGGATCGGCGCGGTCATGTACGGCCCTGCCTTTTCCATCGGCGCGGTCATGGGCGGGACGCCCCTCCATCGGGCGCGGTCATGGGCGGACCCCTCCATAGGTGGCGAGCGCGGCAGGCGCGGTCATGGGCGGGACGGCCTTTCCAGGAGGCGGCCGGTGGGTTCCGTCGGCGTGCCATGGTCGGCGATCTTCCGGCCGCGCAGCCATGTGGACCGTACGACGCCGTACAGCGTCCTGCCCGCGTAGGCGGTGACCTGGTTGCGGTGGTGGAGGGCGGCGGGGTCCACGGTGAAGGTCTCGTCGGGGGCGAGGACCGCGAAGTCGGCGTCGCGCCCGGCCTCGATGGCGCCCTTACGGTCGAGACCGACGAGCGCCGCGGGGCCGGTGGACATCCAGCGGGCCACGTCGTGGAGGGTGTGGCCGCGCCGCCGGGCCGCCGTCCAGACGGCGGGGAGCCCGAGCTGGAGCGAGGAGATGCCGCCCCAGGCCCGCCCGAAGTCGCCGACCTTGAGGTCGGCCGTACAGGGCGAGTGGTCGGAGACCACGCAGTCGATCTCCCCGGCCGCCAGACCCGCCCACAGCGCGTCCTGGTTGGCGGCCTCCCGGATGGGCGGACAGCATTTGAATTCCGTGGCCCCGTCGGGGACCTCCTCGGCGGTGAGGGTCAGGAAGTGCGGGCAGGTCTCCGCGGTGATCCGGACGCCCTCGCGCCGTGCGCCGGCGATCAGCGGCAGCGCGTCGGCGGACGACAGATGCAGGACGTGGACGCGGGCGTCGAGCTCGCGGGCGAGGGCGATGAGGCCCGCGATGGCCTCGTTCTCGGCGGCGCGCGGGCGTGAGGCGAGGAAGTCGGCGTAGCGCGGGCCGGTGGGCGGCGGGGCGCCGTCGATGAGGTGGGGGTCCTCGGCGTGGACGATGAGCAGTCCGCCGAAGCCCGCGATCTCCCGGAGTGCGGTCCGGAGCTGGTCGGGGGCGAGTGGCGGGAATTCGTCCACGCCGGAGGGGAGCAGGAACGCCTTGAAGCCGAGGACGCCCGCGTCGTGCAGCGGGCGCAGCTCCGGGGCGTTCCCGGGCACGGCGCCGCCCCAGAACCCGATGTCGACATGGGCCGACCGGCGGGCGACGGCCCGTTTGACCTCCAGGGCGGGGACGGTGGTGGTCGGTGGGACGCTGTTGAGCGGCATGTCGACGAGGGTGGTGACGCCTCCGGCCGCGGCGGCGCGGGTGGCGGGGCCGAACCCCTCCCAGGCGGTGCGGCCGGGGTCGTTGACATGGACGTGGGTGTCGACGAGGCCGGGGAGCAGGACGTCGTCGCCGAGGTCCTCGACCCTCGCGCCGTCCGGGTCCGGGGCGTCGTACGGCCCGACGGCCACGATGCGGCCGTCGGCGACGGAGACGGAGGCCGCGCGCGGGCCGTCCGGCGTGACCACGTTGGCCGAGCGCAGCACCAGCTCGACGTCGGACACCGAAACCCTCCTCGCCCCTCGTCCGCGCGCCGATTCCGCGAAACGGAATCAACTTTTTGTTGAATGATTCTCCCGGTGGGCGGCCCGGTCAAGACCCCATCGCCGGTCCGGGGCACCCGGCACACCCGCCGTGACCGGCGCGGACCGTGAACGCGAGCCCGCTGTGGGCGTCGCCGGGGACCGGTAGGCTGCCCGTGGCCGGTCGGCAGCGGATCGTCACCGCGTGCGGGCCGGTGCCGACCGCTGTGAAAGGAACGCCGACGTGTCGTCCGCCGAGTCCAAGACCGCCGCCACCACCGCCGGATCCGGTGGCGTCCAGTCCCTGGAGCGCGCCTTCGATCTCCTGGAGCGGATGGCCGACGCCGGGGGCGAGGTCGGACTGAGCGAGCTGTCCACCAGCAGCGGACTGCCGCTGCCCACGATTCACCGCCTGATGCGCACGCTGGTGGCCTGCGGCTACGTCCGCCAGCAGGCCAACCGCCGCTACGCGCTCGGGCCCCGGCTGATCCGGCTCGGCGAGAGCTCCTCCCGGCTGCTGGGCACCTGGGCGCGGCCGTATCTGGCGCGGCTGGTGGAGGAGACCGGCGAGACCGCGAACATGGCGCTGCTGGACGGCGATGAGGTGGTGTACGTCGCGCAGGTGCCCTCGCGCCACTCGATGCGGATGTTCACCGAGGTCGGGCGGCGGGTGCTGCCCCACACCACGGGCGTCGGCAAGGCGCTGCTCGCGGGCACGCCCCCGGATGAGGTGCGCGCGCTCCTGGGGCGCACCGGCATGCCCGCGGCCACCGAGAAGACGATCACCTCGCCGGACGAGTTCCTCGAGGCGCTGCGGCAGGTCCACGAGCAGGGCTACGCGGTGGACGACAACGAGCAGGAGATGGGCGTGCGCTGTCTCGCCGTCCCGGTGCCCGACTCCCCCGCACCGGCGGCCATCTCCATCTCCGGCCCGGCCGGCCGGGTCACCGACGAGGCCACGGAGCGGATGGTGCCGATCCTCAAGGAGGTCGCGGCCGAACTGTCGGGAGCGCTGGCCAGCACGGGCTCCGCCTGACGGCGCACGGGGCGACGACGACGGGGCGCCACCACGGGTTCCGCCCGACGGCCGAGGCGGGCGGCCCCGCGGCGGGCCACCCGGGCGGGCGGGGGCCGTCGGGCTGGTTGGTCCGGCCTTGCCCGTGCCCGATTGTCCGGCCGCTCAGTCTCTCCCTATGCCCGTCTGTGGCACGTTGCCGAACTGGTCGATCGCCGCGCGGACGCCCGTCAGGGCGGGGCCCAGGGCGCTGACCGAGCCCAGGGCGCCCGCGATGAGGAGCAGCGAGCGGCGCAGCCTGTGCAGCTCCGGGGCGCCGGTGCGGGCCATGGCGTCGAGCGCGGCCAGCTCGTCGTCCGCGATCGCCCGGTCGGGTAATTCCGCCGGGTGGGCGGCCAGATCGCGCCTGAGCCGGGCCACGGCACGGCGCAGCTCGGCTGCCCTCGGATCGTCCTCGGTGCCCGCCACTCGCCTGACGTCCACGACTGCGGCGCCCTCCACTGACAAGGCGCCGGGTTCGCCCCAGAGCCTCGCGCCATCGTTGGCCAACACTGCCCTTCTCCCCCTCGCGCCCTCTCGCACGAGCCTGCCCCCTCTCCCGCATGGCCGCCCCAACCCTCCACCTCGCGTGGATTCGGACACAAGGGGCCGCGGATCAGTTAACGCCACTCAGTGCACGACGCGCTATACGGAGAGCGAAAATCAGACCGGCTGGGATGAAGCCCCCGCGGGGCCCTGATGTGCGGTAAGCAGGGGCCATGGATCGCACAACGGAGGACTCCGCGCAGGTCGCCGGGATCGTGCTGGCGGCCGGGGGCGGCCGGCGGCTGGGCGGGCGGCCCAAGGCGCTTTTGACGCATCGGGGGCGGCCGCTGGTGGAGCACGCCGCGCAGGCGCTGCGCGAGGGCGGCTGCGCCCCGGTGCACATCGTGCTGGGCGCCGCGGCCGAGACCGTACGGGCGCGGGCCCGGCTGGACGGGTACGTCCTGGTGGACAACCCCGACTGGGAGGAGGGCATGGGCTCCTCGCTGCGGGCCGGGCTCGGCTCCCCGGCCGGTACGGGCGCGGGAGCGGCGCTGGTCGCGCTGGTGGACCAGCCGGGGATCGGCGCCGGGGCCGTGGCGCGGGTGGTGGCCGCGTACCGCTCGCCGTCCACCCTGGCGGCCGCCGCGTACGGCGGCGAGCGGGGGCACCCGGTGCTGTTCGGCGCGGACCGGTGGGCGGACATCACCGCGAGTGCGGTGGGCGACCGGGGGGCACGCGCGTATCTGCGGGCACATCAGTCCGCGATCACGCTCGTCGACTGCTCGGATATCGCCCGCACGGACGACATCGACACCCCCGAGGACTTGACGCTGCTGGAGTGAGGCACGCCGACGGGCACGGCGGTTCAGCAGAACATTGAACTTCCACCATGAGAAAATTACTATCCACGAACCAGAAGCATCGCGAGCGTCCAGCCGAGACTCGCCCAAGGAGTGACAGCCCATGTCCGCACCAGCGCCGTCCCCGCTGTCCATCGTCGACGCCGAACCGCTGGAGCGTCAGGGGGAGGTGCTGACCGACGCGGCCCTGGCCTTCCTGGCCGAGCTCCACCACCGTTTCACCCCGCGCCGGGACGAGTTGCTCGCGCGCCGCGCGGAGCGCCGCGCCGAGATCGCCCGCACCAGCACCCTGGACTTCCTCCCGGAGACCGCCCACATCCGCGACGACCCCGACTGGCGCGTCGCCCCGGCCCCGCCCGCGCTCGAGGACCGCCGGGTGGAGATCACCGGCCCCACCGACCGCAAGATGACCATCAACGCGCTCAACTCCGGCGCCAAGGTCTGGCTCGCCGACTTCGAGGACGCCTCCGCCCCCACGTGGGCGAATGTGATCGGCGGCCAGCTGAATCTGATCGACGCCTATGAGCGCCGGATCGACTTCACCTCCCCCGAGGGCAAGAGCTACGCCCTGCGGCCCGACGATGTGCTGGCCACCGTCGTCACCCGGCCGCGCGGCTGGCACCTCGACGAGCGTCATCTGCGGGCCGCCGACGGCCGCCCCGTCCCCGGCGCCCTCGTGGACTTCGGGCTGTACTTCTTCCACAACGCCCGCCGTCTGCTCACGATGGGCAAGGGGCCGTACTTCTACCTCCCCAAGACCGAGTCCCACCTCGAGGCCCGCCTCTGGAACGACGTCTTCGTCTTCGCGCAGGACCAGCTCTCCATTCCGCAAGGGACGATCCGCGCCACCGTTCTGATCGAGACGATCACGGCGGCGTACGAGATGGACGAGATCCTCTACGAGCTCCGCGACCACGCCTCCGGGCTCAACGCGGGCCGCTGGGACTACCTCTTCTCCATCGTCAAGAACTTCCGCGACGGCGGCCCCGGTTTCGTCCTGCCGGACCGCAACGCGGTCACGATGACCGCCCCGTTCATGCGCGCCTACACCGAACTGCTCGTGCGCACCTGCCACAAGCGCGGCGCGCATGCGATCGGCGGCATGGCGGCCTTCATCCCCTCGCGCCGCGACCCCGAGGTCAACGCCGTCGCGTTCGACAAGGTCAAGGCCGACAAGGACCGTGAGGCGGGCGACGGCTTCGACGGCTCCTGGGTCGCCCACCCCGATCTGGTGCCGGTGGCCCGCGCCTCCTTCGACGCGGTCCTCGGCGACCGGCCGCACCAGAAGGAGCGGCTGCGCGAGGACGTCCACGTCACCGCGGCCGAGCTGATCGACATCGCCTCGCTCGAGGCCAAGCCCACCCACCAGGGCCTGCGCAACGCCGTACAGGTCGGCATCCGCTACATCGAGGCGTGGCTGCGCGGCCTCGGCGCCGTCGCGATCTTCAACCTGATGGAGGACGCGGCCACCGCCGAGATCTCCCGTTCCCAGATCTGGCAGTGGGTCAACGCGGGGATCGTCTTCGAGAACGGCGAGAAGGCCACCGCCGATCTCGTCCGTAAGGTCGCCGCCGAGGAGCTGGCGGCGATCCGCGAGGAGGTCGGCGAGGACGCCTTCGCGGCGGGCCGGTGGAGCCAGGCGCACGATCTGCTGCTGAAGGTCGCGCTGGACGAGAACTACACGGAGTTCCTGACCCTGCCCGCGTACGAACTGCTGGACTGACGCGGTCGGTTCACGCGGCAGCGGGGCCCCGGACCGTCATGGACGCGGTCCGGGGCCCCGGCCGTCGCTACGGCGTATAGAGCTGGGAGCGCGGCACGATCTGCTGGGGCACGCCGGGGCTGGACCACAGCAGCTTCATATGGGCCTCACCGGTCCGCTCGGTGTACTCGATCCGGATGGCGTGCTTGGTTCCGGCGCGCAGCGCGACGGTCGCCTTGTCGACCTGGGGTCCGTGCGGGGTGGTGCTGTCGATGACCAGGCGGCCGTCGATCCACACCCGCGCGGTGTCGTCGGAGACGGTCGAGAGCGTGTAGGTCTCGCTGTGGCGGGGCTGGAGGAAGCCGGTCCAGCGGACGCCGAAGTGGTCGGCGGGGACGTCGGTGGCCGGGGAGCCGGCGAACCGCCAGGTGTGGTTGACGGTGGGGTCGGTCCGGGTGACGGCCGGCGGCCCGGTGAAGGTCTCATTGGCGAAGACCTCCTCCCGCAGCCCCTGGCCCCGCCCCTGGGGCGCGGCCGGGGCCGGTTTCACGGTCAGTTCGATCACCGACGCGGTGGTGTCGGCCGCTCCGCCGGAGGGGGTGAGGTCGAAGCCGTCGCCCGCCTTGGCCACCTCGACCCGCTGTGCGCTGCCCAGCACCCGGGCTCCGGTCACCGTGAACGGCGCCTTCGCGGTGAGGTGGAGGGGCTGACCGGCGGCGGGCCAGGAGGTGACGGACGCGAAGAGCCGGTCGCCCGACCGGCTGACCGCGCCCCAGGACGGCTCGGCGACCAGCCCGGTGGCCCCGGCCCCGTACACCGCGCGGCCCTGGCCCGAGGTCCGCAGCCAGGAGCCGATCTCGCGCAGCCGGTCGACGGACGGCTGGGGGACGCGGCCCAGTTTGTCGGGGCCGACGTTCAGCAGGTAGTTGCCGCCCCGGCTCGCGATGTCGAGGAGGTTGCGGGTGAGGGTGGCGGGCGACTTCCAGTCCTGGTCGTATCTGGCGAAGCCCCAGTGGCCGTTGAGCGTCATGCAGCTCTCCCACAGCTGCCCGTCCACGGGCGCGTCCGGGATCTCCTGCTCGGGCGTTCCGTAGTCGCCGTCGACCACGCGCCGCTTGCCGACCCGGTTGTTGGTGATCAGATCGGGGTCGAGCCCGTGCAGATAGGACTGGAGCCGCTCACCGTCCTGGGCGGACCAGCGGTTGGTGGGGTTGTCCGCGTCCCATTCCCCGTCGAACCAGAGCAGCGCCGGATGGTAGGTGTCGACCAGCTCCTTGAGCTGGGCGTACATCCGCTTCTCATAGCGCGGGAAGGTGGCGGGGTCGGCGAAGTCGGGGTCGTGCCAGTCCCAGATCGAGTAGTAGAAGCCGAGTTTGATCCCGGCGGCGTCCGCGGCCGACTTCAACTCGGCCAGGATGTCCCGCCGTTGGTCGAAGGAGGAGTGGTCGCGCAGGTTCCAGGTGTTCTGCCGGGTAGGCCACATCGCATAGCCGTCGTGGTGCTTGGAGGTGATGACGATGTAGCGCTGCCCGGCGTCCTTGGCCGCCTTGACGATGGCCTTGGCGTCGAAGGACGAGGGGTTGAAGTCCCGTGCGGCGTCCTCGTACTCGCTCATCGGGATCTGGCAGTTCCGCTTGATCCACTCCGCGTCACGGCAGACGGTGCCGTCCGCCCGCCGGTATTCGCCCTCCAGTTGGGAGTAGGCGCCGAAGTGGATGAACATCCCGAAGCGGTCCTGCCGCCACCAGGCGGTGCGGGCGGAGGTGAAGGGATCGTCGGCCGCGTAGTCGGTACCGGGTCCGGGCTCCCGTGCCGTCGTGGGTGCCGCGGTGGCGGCGGAAGGGGCGCTGAGGGTCGTCGCCAGCACCATGCCGAGCAGCAGACCGAGCGCTCGGAGGGGGATGACGGCCCGTCGTCTGGACGTACGCATGGCGGCTCCTGTGCTCGTGGGTGGTCGGACAGGAGGGCTGGCCAGCCGCGTACGGGAACCTAGAACGGCAAAGATGGGATGTCAACGGGGCGAGAGCGCGCCAATGGGCCGCTGGTGACCGCGACAAGGCGGCAGATCCCGGCGATCCATCCGATGTATGGCTGCGGCGTTCAGCCTTCTTCCGCGATACGGGCCAGCCGCCGCGCCTCGGTGCGCGCCTCCCGCGCGATCTGGTCCTCGTCCACGGTGAGCAGCCGGCCCGACTCCACCACCGGGGCGCCGTTCACCAGGGACAGGGTCACCGGGGCCGGGGCGCCGAGGACGAGGGCCGCGACCGGGTCGGCGATCGACGAGTGGCCGAGCCCGTCCAGCTTCCACAGCACCAGGTCGGCCAGTTTGCCCGGCTCCAGCGAGCCGATCTCCTCCTGGCGGCCCAGCACCCGCGCACCGCCGTGGGTGCCGAGGCGCAGCGCCTGACGGACGTTCAGCGCCTTCTCGCGGTGGCCGCCGAGCCGGTTGATCAGCAGGGCGTTGCGCAGTTCGGTGTGGAGCTCACCGGATTCGTTGGAGGCGGTGCCGTCCACGCCGAGGCCGACCGGTACGCCCGCGGCGAGCAGATCGGGGACGCGGGCGATCCCGGCGGCGAGCCGGGCGTTGGACGAGGGGCAGTGGGCCACCCCGGTGCCGGTCCGGGCGAACGCCCGGATGTCGGCGTCGCTCATGTGGACGCAGTGGGCCATCCACACGTCCTCGCCCAGCCAGCCGGTGGACTCGAAGTAGTCGGTCGGCCCCATCCCGAACCGCTCGTGGCAGAACTTCTCCTCCTCCACCGTCTCCGAGCCGTGGGTGTGCAGCCGTACGCCCTTGCGGCGGGCGAGCGCCGCGGACTCGCGGAGCAGTCCGGTGGTGACGGAGAAGGGCGAGCAGGGCGCGACCACGATCCGCAGCATCGCGTCGAACCCCGGGTCGTGGTGGGTCTCGATGGCCTCCTCGGTGGCGGCCAGCGCGTCCTCCATGGACTCGACGGCGAAGTCCGGCGGCAGTCCGCCGTCGGAGGTGCCGAGGTCCATGGAGCCGCGGGCGGCGGTGAACCGCACCCCCAGCTCGCGCGCGGCGCGGATCTCGGCGCCCAGCAGATCGCCGCTGCCGCGCGGGAAGACGTAGTGGTGGTCCATGGCGGTGGTGACCCCGCCGCGCACCATCATCGCGAGCGAGCCGCGGGCCGCCGCGTGGACCATCGGCTCGTCGATCCGCGCCCAGACGGGGTAGAGCGCCACCAGCCAGTCGAAGAGGTTGCTGTCCTGCGCCAGGCCGCGGGTGAGCCACTGGTAGAAGTGGTGATGGGTGTTGACCAGGCCCGGGGTGACCAGGTGTCCCGTGCCGTCGACCCGGCGGACGACGCCCTCCAGCCCCTCCGGCGCCCGCCCCTCGCCCACCGACTCGACGCGGTTGCCCGCGACGACGACATGGCCGGAGGCGTACTCGGTGTCGTGGGCGTCCACGGTGGCGACGGCGCAGTTCTCGATGACGATGCGGTTCACGGGGCGTGGCCCTCCGGTCGTATCGGTCGGTGGCGATCTTCAGCTGTCAGGTGGCGGGGGTCCGTCAGTCGGTGGGGATCCGGGGCTCGGCGCCGTCCCGCACCACGGTGGCCTCGATGAGTCCGTACGGCCGGTCCGCGGCGAAGTAGACCTCGTTGTCGTTGGTGAGGCCGAAGGGTTCCAGATCGACCAGGAAGTGATGGTTGTTGGGCAGGGAGAGGCGTACCTCGTCGATCTCGGGGCGGCGCTCGATCACCCGTGCGCCCATCTGGTAGAGCGTCTGCTGGAGCGAGAGGGAGTAGGTCTCGGCGAACGCGCCCAGCAGATGGCCGCGGGCCTCGGCGTGCCCGTGGTCCCAGTCCGGCGTCGGCCGGGTGTCCTCGCTCCAGCCGTAGCGCCAGCGGGCGTGCACATCGGTGGCGAGGATGCGGTCGCGCGTCTCCGGGAGCGTGGTGTACCGGTCCTTGACATAGCCCCAGAACTCGGAGTCCGTGGTGTTGAGGACGGTGAGGCCGGTGAGCCCGGAGACCACCTCCCAGCGCGTGCCGTCGAAGGTGATCTGGGCGGTGCGGACCTCCTGCCCGCGGCGGACGAAGGAGTGCTGGGCGTTCCCGGCCGTCCCGATCCGCTCCCAGGCGTACTCCTCGATGCGGATGCGGGCGCGGTGGATGGGCTCCTGGCTGGTGACGAAGTGGCGGGCCAGCCGGATGCCGAACCCCTCGGCCGTGTCGATGCCGTGTTCCTTGGCGAAGACGTACACGGTGTTCTTGGTGGTGTCGGTCGGCAGGACGTTGGCGTTGCTGCCGGAGAGGTGGACCTCGCCCATCTCCCCGGACAGCGCCACCGAGACATTGAGGTCCTTCAGATGGTGCACGGCGCCGTCGCGCACCACCCGGACGACGCGGGTTTCGGCTTTGCCGTAACTGTTCGGGCCGAGCGTGGGCATCGGTGCTAGCTCCCTCGGTAGACGGAGTAGCCGAACGGGGTGAGCAGCAGCGGTACGTGGTAGTGCTCACCCGGCTCGACGGCGAAGGCGACCGCGACCTCCGGGAAGAAGGCGTGGGTCAGATACGGCCCGGTCTCGAAGCGCAGCCGTGCGTGGGTGGTGCCCTCGGGGAGGGCGGGCAGGTCCTTGCAGCGCCCGTCGGCGTCGGTGAGGGAGTCGGCGTGCGCCGTCCACTCCGCACCGGGCCCCGAGCGGACGGACAGCTCGACGACCACGCCCACGGCGGGGCGGCCGATGCTGGTGTCCAGGATGTGGGTGGACACCGAGGTGGCACCGCTCGCCATCACCGCTCTCCTTCCGCCGGGGCCCGCGGGGCCTCCGAGCTCTCCGTCAGCCGGGTCAGCCGGATGCGGTTGATCTTTCCCAGTTCGGTGCGGACGATGTCGCGCTCGGTGTCGGCGTCGTGGTGGATCCGCTCGCGCAGCGCGGCCAGCATCTCCTCGCCGGTGCGGCCGGTGGCGCAGATCAGGAAGACATGGCCGTGGCGCTCCTGGTAGGCGAGGTTCAGCTCCAGCAGCTCCGCGCGCTCCGCGTCCCGTACCCCGCTCTGTTCCCGCGCGGAGGCGGCGTCGCCCGGTGCCGGCCGTCCGATGGGCGGGTGCGCGGCCATCGCCTCGGCCAGGTCGGCGGCGGTCAGCCCGGCCATGGCCGCGTCGGCGGCGTCGAGCAGCTCCCCGACCGTGGCGTAGGGCCGCCCGGCCGCCACCGCCGCGCCCCAGGCCCGGCTGGCGCACACCGCGCGCAGCGTCGCGGCGGCGTCCCGGTCGTCCGCCGCGTTGAACCGGGCCAGCCCCGGCGGTGCGCTGGAAGTCACTCTCGCACGCTAGGAGGCCCTCTCGCGGGCGTCAACAGTTTGTTGAAAACTCCGCGTGGCCGGAGCCCACGCCGGTCCGTGGGAGCGGCGCGCGACGGGGCGCGGTCAGTCCCCGCCCTTCTCGCGGTTGAGGTAGTTGTAGACGGTGAAGCGGCTCACCCCGAGGGCCCCGGCGACCGTCTCGACGCCATGGCGCACCGAGAAGGCGCCCCGCTGCTCGAGCTGGCGGACCACGGACTGCTTGGTCTTGCGGTCGAGGGCCGAGAGCGGTACGCCGTGGCGGCGCTGGAGGTCGGCGAGGATGCGGTCGAGCGAGTCCGACAGATGCGGCAGCCTTACGGCGACCACCGGGCGGCCCTCCCAGGAGAGCACCACATCGTCGCCCCGGGCCCGGTCGGGGGCGATCATCTCGCCGCCCATGGCGTCGACGAGCGGCCGCACCGCGGCGGCGAAGGGGTGGTCGGCCGGTACGCTCACGCCTCGGCCTCCCCGAGGACGCTGACCTGGAGCGAGATCCGGGTGGCACCGGCTTCGAGGGAGCTGCGCAGCAGCCGGTCGACGGCCTCCAGCACCGCCTCCGCCCCGCCCTCGGCGGTGTTGCCGAAGGGGCCGACGTCGACGGCGTCCAGCGGGGCGGCCTGGACGGTCTCGCGGGCGGCCACGGCGTGCGGCGGCACCTCGTCGAGGTCGAACGGTTCGGTGGTGAACTCAACCCTCAGTCTCACGCCGCCAACCTACTGCGTCACGCCCTAACACGGCGCCCCCACCGCGGGGGACGGAACGCCCAAGTCCCTCCCGGCGGCCGCCCGGTTCGGGGAGCATGGACCGATGCCGCGTCCGCCTTCCGTCCACGGAGCTCCCCGATGACAGACCACGTGCCGGTGCGTTGTCCCGCGTGCCGTCGCGAGCAGTCGTTCACACCGCCCGCCTTCCCCTGTGCGTGCGGCGCCCCGGTCACCCTCCCCGTCCTCCGCGACGGCACCCCGGAGGAGCTCGGCCACCGCACCTGGGAGAACCTCTGGGTGGCGGTGGACTGCCCGTCCTGCGGCCGCCGGGGCCACTGGCCGCAGCCGGAGCTCGGCTGTGACTGCGGCGCGGTGGTCCGCGTGCCCGTCGCCGCCGCGCCGCCCCCGGCCGGTCCTGGCGCGGCGGCCGGGCCCGGTGGCCCGGCCGTGCGGCGCCCGGCCTTCCGGCCGGTCACGATCCGTACCGCGCGGGACGCGGTCACCGCCGCGTCGCAGTATCTGAAGTGGCTCGGCTTCCACAGCCTGCGGCCCTCGGAGGACCGGGCCGTCTCCGGGGTGGACCTCTGCGGGACGGGCGTGGTCGCCCAGGTGGACCCGACCACCCGCCCCACCGGGCTGCGGGACATCGAGTGCCTGTGGCTGAACGGGCTCCACAAGTCGGCGGTGAGCGTCTTCTTCTCGCTCGCGGGCTATGCGCGGGAGGCGCGGGCTCGCGCCGACGCGCTGCATCTGCCGCTGTTCGTCATGGACCTCACGGGCACCCCGCAGCCCGTCAACGACCCGGCGGACGTCCTGATCCGGATGGGGCCGCCGGACGGCTGACCCGTCCGGCCCTTGTGCTCATGACCGGGGAACGCTTCCTTGGGAGGACCGCCCTCCACCGTTCACCCGTCCCATCCGCTCGACCGGCCGGAGGCCGAACGATGGCTGTTCCGTGGTACCCGACGTCATGGGCCGCGCTCGCCGCCGCCCTGGCCCTGCTTCTGGTGACCGGATGCGGGGGCGACGAGGTGCCCCCGCCCACGGCGGAAACCTCCTCGACCGCGCCCGCGCCCCCGTCCGGCGCCACTCCGGGCACGCCCACCGGCACCGTGGACCCCGACGCCGGAGGGAGCGCCGAGCAGGACATCGAGGCGGCGGTCTCCGTCACCAACGCCTACTGGCAGACCCACTGGTCCCAGCTGTTCACCGGCGGCTACAACCCGCCCAGGATCGTGGGGGCCTACGACGGCGACACCCCCGGCACTCCGGTGTGCGGCGCTGAACGGCTCCCGGACGACAACGCGGTGTACTGCCCGGACGGCGACTACATAGCGTGGGACATGGACCTGATGCGCTGGGGCCACGCACGGGGCGACGCCTGGGTCTATCTGGTGATCGCCCATGAATGGGGCCACGCCGTCCAGAACCGGCTGGACGCGGGACTGGTCGACCTGGCCCGTGAGCTCCAGGCCGACTGCCTGGCCGGGGCGGTCCTCTTCGGGGCCGCTCAGGACGGGACGCTCACCTTCGAGGAGGGTGACACCGAGGAGCTCGCGGACGCCCTGACCGCGCTCGCCGACAGGACCCCGTGGACCGATGTCTCCGACCACGGAGACGCCTCCCAGCGGGTCTCCTACTTCAGCCGCGGCGCGCGATCCGGGGTGAAGTCCTGCCTGCCGAACGGCGTCGGGTGACGGGAGGCCGGTGACCCGTGGCGTTCGTGGCGCGGGGGTGTGGGCCCCTGCTGGGGTAGAGGGGCCCGCATCTCATCAGCTGGACGCGGCCTGGGGCTCGGCCCGCTCGACCAGCGTTTCCGATCTGGCCGGATCGGCCTCGGACCGGGTCTCGGGCAGCAGCTCCCGGGCGGCCGCCTCACGCAGCTCGACCTTGCGGACCTTGCCGCTGACCGTCATCGGGAAGGCGTCCATGAGACGCAGATAGCGGGGGACCTTGTAGTGGGCGAGGCGGCCCCGGCAGAAGCGGGCGAGCTCGTCGCGGGTGAGGGTCCTGGCGCCCTCCCGCAGGATGACGCAGGCCAGGATCTCCTCGCCGTACTTCTCGTCCGGCACGCCGACGACCTGCACATCCGCGATCTTGGGGTGGGTGTGCAGGAACTCCTCGATCTCCCGCGGATAGACGTTCTCCCCGCCGCGGACGATCATGTCCTTGATCCGGCCGACGATCTGCACGTAGCCCTCGCCGTCCATCACCGCGAGGTCGCCGGTGTGCATCCAGCGCGCCGAGTCGATCGCCTCGGCGGTCCGCTCGGGCTCCTGCCAGTAACCCAGCATCACCGAGTAGCCGCGGGTGCACAGCTCGCCACGGGTGCCGCGGGGCACGGTCGCCCCGGTCGCCGGGTCGACGATCTTGACCTCGACGTGCGGCAGCACCCGGCCGACCGTCGAGGTGCGGCGCGTGAGGTCGTCATCGGGCCGGGTCTGGGTGGAGACCGGTGAGGTCTCGGTCATGCCGTAGCAGATGGACACCTCCTCCATGTGCATCTCGTCGACCACCCGCCGCATCACCTCCACCGGGCAGGGCGATCCGGCCATGATCCCGGTGCGCAGCGAGCCGAGGTCGAAGGTGGCGAAGTCCGGCAGGGCCAGCTCGGCGATGAACATGGTGGGCACGCCGTACAGCGAGGTGCAGCGCTCCCGTTCGACGGCGGAGAGGGTGGCGACGGGGTCGAAGGTGGGGGCGGGGATGACCACGCAGGCGCCGTGGGTGGTGGCCGCGAGGTTGCCCATCACCATGCCGAAGCAGTGGTAGAAGGGCACCGGCACGCAGATCCGGTCCTCGGCGGTGTAGCGGACCGTCTCGCCCACGAAGAAGCCGTTGTTGAGGATGCTGTGGTGGGAGAGGGTGGCGCCCTTGGGGAAGCCGGTGGTGCCGGAGGTGTACTGGATGTTGACCGCGTCGTCGCAGCCGATCCGCGCCTCGCGCTCGGCCAGCCGCCCGGGGGCGACATCGGCTCCCGCGCGCACCAGCATGTCCCAGGTCCGGTCGCCGATGTAGATGACATCGCGCAGGGCGGGACAGGCCGAACGCACCTGTTCGACCATCCGGCGGTAGTCGCTGGTCTTGTGCTCGGTGGAGGAGACCAGGACCGAGATGCCCGCCTGCTGGAGCACGTACCGCAGCTCGTGGACGCGGTACGCGGGGTTGATATTGACCATGATGGCGCCGATGCGGGCGGTCGCGTACTGCAACAGCACCCATTCGGGGCAGTTGACGGCCCAGATGCCGACCCGGTCGCCCTTGGCGACCCCCTTGGCCATCAGCCCGAGCGCGACCTCCTCCACCGACCGGCCGAACTCGGCGTAGGTCCAGCGGCGGCCGGAGGGGATGTCGACGAGCGCCTCGCGCTCGCCGTACAGCTCGACGGCACGGGCCAGATTGGCGCCGATGGTGTCGCCGAGCAGCGGGAGGTCACCGACTCCACTGGCGTAGGAGAGCCCGGCCGGGCTCGGTGGGTCGGACGTCAGGTCGGTCATGGCGACTCCTTCGGGTCACGGTCACGGTCACGGACGCCTTCACGTTCGTGAAGGTGGGTCATCATATGAGCGTTAGTCATCAGATTTCCTCATGAAACTCGATACCGCCCCCCTGTGCGGTGTGTTCACGCAGCTCGATCCGGCGAATCTTCCCGGAAACCGTCTTGGGGAGGTCGGCGAACTCCAATCGGCGGATCCGCTTGTACGGCGCGAGCACCGCCCGGGAGTGCGCGAACAGCGCCTTCGCCGTGTCCGGGCCGGGCTCCCAGCCCTCCGCGAGCACGATGTACGCCTTCGGCACGGCGAGCCGCACCGGGTCGGGGGCCGGGACGACGGCGGCCTCGGCGACCGCCTCGTGTTCCAGCAGCGCGCTCTCCAGCTCGAACGGCGAGATCTTGTAGTCGGACGCCTTGAAGACGTCGTCGGCGCGGCCGATGTAGGTGATGTAGCCCTCGGCGTCGCGCGAGCCGATGTCCCCGGTGCGGTAGTAGCCGCCCGCGGTGGCCTCGGCGGTGCGCTCCCCGTCGCCCTCGTAGCCGGTCATCAGGCCGACCGGGCGGCCCTCGGCGCCGGTGAGGTCGAGGCAGATCTCGCCCTCCTCACCGGGGCGGCCGGTGACCGGATCGAGCAGGACGACCCGGAACCCGGGGGTGGGTCGCCCCATCGAACCGGGCTTGAGCGGCTGTCCGGGGGTGTTGGCCACCTGGACGGCGGTCTCGGTCTGGCCGAAGCCGTCCCGGATGGTCACCCCCCAGGCGCGCCGCACATGCTCGATGACCTCGGGGTTGAGCGGCTCGCCCGCGGCGACGGCCTCCCGGGGCGGGGTCCGCAGCTGGGTGAGATCGGCCTGGATGAGCATCCGCCAGACGGTGGGCGGGGCGCAGAAGGTGGTGATGCCACAGCGGTCCATCTCGGCCATCAGCCGGGTGGCGTCGAACCGGGTGTAGTTGTGGACGAAGACGGTGGCCTCGGCGTTCCAGGGGGCGAAGAGATTGGACCAGGCGTGCTTGGCCCATCCGGGGGAGGAGATGTTGAGGTGGACATCGCCCGGTTGGACCCCGATCCAGTACATCGTCGACAGATGTCCGACGGGGTACGAGACATGGGTGTGCTCCACCAGCTTGGGGCGGGCGGTGGTGCCGGAGGTGAAGTACAGCATCAGCGGGTCGGTGGCGAGGGTCGGCCCGTCGGGGACGAAGGGCTCGTCGTCCCCGGCGCCGTTGCCCCCGGCGCCGTCGTCCCCGGTGCCCTGGGCCGTGGTGCCCGCCGCGCCGCCGTCCACCGTGAGGGCGGCGGTCCCGGCGTCCTCGTAGGCGAGCCACCCCTCGGGCGCGCCGCCGACCGCGATCCGGGTGTAGTCCCCGGCCACGTCCGCGAACTTGCCGGTGTCCCCGGCCCGCACGATCACATGCCGCGCCCGGCCGCGCTCGACGCGGTCGGCGAGGTCGAGCGGGCCGAGCAGCGGGGTGGCGGGGATGACGACGGCGCGCAGCTTCATCGCGGCCAGCGCGGTCTCCCACAGCTCGACCTGGTTGCCGAGCATGACCACGATGCGGTCACCGGCCCGCACGCCCCGCCCGCGCAGCCAGTTCGCGGCCCGGTTGGAGCGGCGGCGCAGTTCCTCGAAGGTCAGGCGGACCTCGCCGCCGTCCTCCTCGACGATGTGCAGGGCGGTACGGTCGCCGCGGCGCCCGGCGATCCCGTCGAACCAGTCCAGGGCCCAGTTGAACCGCTCCGGGCGGGGCCAGCGGAACCCCTCGTACGCCGCCGCGTAGTCCTCCCGGTGGCCGAGCAGGAAGTCCCGTGCCGCACGGAAGTCCTGGGCCGGATTCATTGCTGTCACTTGTCCTCCTGAAGGGCGTACCGCTCGCTAGCATCGTGCGACGGGTGATCTGAGTCTCACTACCCCCGGACGGGGGTGGCGCTGGATGCGGGAGGTGGAT
>NZ_JAEEAP010000839.1 GCF_016103465.1 Streptomyces sabulosicollis | reverse complement strand
GCAACCCCGTTATCTAACACTCGACTAGTCGTCGGCAGCGTCAGATGTTTATAAGAGACAGAACCCGCCCCTGGCGAACCCGCCCCGCCCGAACCCCCTGTGGGCCCTGGCGCTCTTCCGCTCCGAGCTGACCACCACCCTCCGCCGCTGGCGGACCCTGGCCCTGCTCGGGGTGCTCGCGCTGATCCCGATCCTCATCGGCGTCGCGGTGAAGATCGAGACGAGCGACGGCGGCGGCTTCGGCGGCGGCCGTGGCGGCGACGGGCAGGGCCCCGCCTTCTTCGCCCAGATCACCAACAACGGGATCTTCCTGGTCTTCGCGTCACTGGCGGCGACGCTGCCGGTCTTCCTGCCGATGGTGATCGGCGTGATCGCCGGTGACGCGATCGCCGGTGAGGCGGGCTCGGGGACGCTGCGCTATCTGCTGGTCGCCCCCGCCGGCCGGACCCGTCTGCTGCTGGCCAAGTTCACCACCACCATGGCCTTCTGCCTGATCGCGACCCTGGTGGTGGCCCTCGCGGGCCTGGTGACGGGGGCGCTGCTCTTTCCGCTCGGCGATGTCACGCTGATCTCGGGCATCACCGTCTCGTTCGACGAAGCGCTGCTCAGGGCGCTCGGCGTGGCCGCCCTGGTGGCCCTGTCGCTGGTGGGGATCGCCACGGTGGGGCTGTTCATCTCCACCCTGACCAACAGCGGGATCGCGGCCATGGCCACGACCGTGGGTCTGGTGATCACCGCGCAGATCCTCGACACCATCCCGCAGCTGCACGCGATCCACCCGTATCTCTTCCCGCACTACTGGCTCAGCTTCGCCGATCTCCTCCGCGAGCCGGTCTACTGGGACGAGCTGGTCAAGAACCTCGGGCTGCAGGGGCTGTACGTGGCCGTGTTCGGCTCGGCGGCCTGGGCCCGGTTCACCGCGAAGGACATCACGGCCTGAGCGGGCTCAGCGGCCTGAGCGGGCTCAGCGGCCTGAGCGGCCTGAGTGGCCTCACCGGCCTCAGCCGCCTGAGCCGCGGAGCCGAACACGGCACGTCATCCGGGATCAGGCGCCGCCGAGCGTCCAGACCGCGTAGGCGATGGCGTCGCTGTTGCGGTCCAGGGCGGTGTCGTCGATGTTGCTCGAGGTGTCGCAGGAGCGGTGGTAGCAGCGGTCGAACGCCTGACCGGAGGTGCCGCCCCACTTCTGGGCCTGGGCGGCGGTCTTGATGTAGTCGGCGCCGCTGAAGAGACCGCCCACCGGGACGCCCTTGTTCTTGAACGGCGCGTGGTCGGAGCGTCCGTCGCCCTCGGTCTCGATCTCGGTGGGCACGCCCTTGGCGGAGAAGAACGCCTTGAAGACCGACTCGATCCCGGGGTCGTCGTCATAGACGAAGTAGCCGGGGTTGGGCGAGCCGATCATGTCGAAGTTGAGATAGCCGTCGATCTTCGCCCGTTCGGAGGACGGCAGATTGTTGACGTAGGAGCTGGAGCCGACCATCCCCCGCTCCTCGGCGCCCCACCAGGCGAACCGCAGATGCTTGGTGGGCTTCGCGCCCTGGCGGGCGACGGTGAGCGCGGTCTCCAGGATTCCGGCGGAGCCCGAGCCGTTGTCGTTGATCCCGGGGCCCGCGGCGACGGAGTCGAGGTGGGCGCCGGAGAACACCACGTTGCCGGTGTCGCCGCCGGGCCAGTCGGCGATGAGGTTGTAGCCGGTGGCACCGCCGGAGGTGAACTGCTGCACGGTGGTGGTGTATCCGGCGGCGTCCAGCTTGCCCTTGATGTAGTCGAGCGACGCCTTGTAGCCGGGGCGGCCATGGGCGCGGTTGCCGCCGTTGGCGGTGGCGATGGACTGGAGCTGGGTCAGGTGGGCCTTCACATTGGCCACGGAGATGTCGGGGGCCGCGAGGGCGGTACGGGCGTCCGCCGGGTGCCGTGCCGATGCGGCGGCGGAGGTGGCGGGGGCGGAGGT
>NZ_JAEEAP010000838.1 GCF_016103465.1 Streptomyces sabulosicollis | reverse complement strand
GGTGTCGGGAAGGGGCGGGGAGGGGGGAAGCATGGATATGCGGCTCCGCCGCGTGGCCCGCCGGACACCCCGACGGGCCCGTCCAACCAGCGGGAATCCCCGGTTGGACAGCTCCGGTCAAAGCCACATGTCGACACAGCGTCCCGGCCAGGACGGGGAGACCGTCCTGGCCGGAACGGCTATGCGGCGGCGACGCCGCGGCTCACCGTACGGTGCGCAGGCTCCCGGCCCCGGTGACATCGGCGCAGCCCGCCAGCCCCAGGGACGTCCGCAGTTCGGTGGCCAGCAGCTCGAACACCCGTCGCACGCCCGCCTCACCGGCCGCGGCCAGCCCCCAGATCACCGGCCGTCCCACCAGCACCCCGGCCGCGCCGAGGGCCAGCGCCTTGAGGATGTCCGTACCGCCTCGGACACCGCCGTCGAGCAGCAGCTCGCAGCGGCCGTCGAGCACCGGCGCCAGCTCGGCCAGCGCGTCCAGGCTCGGCACGGCGCCGTCGAGCTGACGGCCGCCGTGGTTGGAGACCACCAGCGCGTCGACCCCGGACGCGGCGGCGCGCAGCGCGTCTTCCGGTGCCAGGACGCCCTTGAGCACCAGCGGCAGCCGCGTGTGCTCCCGCAGCCGGTCCACCGTGACCCAGGTCAGCGCCGGGGAGAACGCCTCGCTGGTGTGCGCGGCCACCGCCGAGGCTCCGGCGGGCCGGATGTGCGCCGTACCGCCCGCGTCGATATTGGCGGCCCGCACCTCGGCCGGGAGCGTGAACCGATTCCGTACGTCCCGCAGCCGACGGCCCATCCAGGGCACGTCGACGGTGAGGATGAGCGCCTCGCAGCCCGCGTCCTCCGCCCTGCGGGCCAGCTCCAGCGTCCGGGCGCCGTCGCGCATCCAGTACAGCTGGAACCAGACGGCCCCGCCGACCGCCGTGATCTCCTCGATCGGCACGCTGCTCAGCGTGGACACGGCGAACGGCACTCCGGCGGCCTTGGCCGCCCGGGCGGTGGCCAGTTCACCGTCCTCGCTCACCAGCCGGTGGTACGCCACCGGGGCCACCGCCAGTGGCATCGCCGCCGACCGCCCGAGCAGCGTGGTGTCCGTCGTGCACCGCGAGACGTCCCGCAGCACCCGGGGCACGAGGAAGGTGCGGTCGAACGCCGCGCGGTTGGCGGCCAGCGTCAGCTCGTCACCGCTGCCGCCCGCCACGAAGTCCCGGATGTCGGGAGGCAGGACGGCAGCGGCGGCACGCTCGAGGTCGGCCAGGCATTCGGCGTCGGCCGGGTGCCCGGTGTCGGCACCTGCCCCGGCCGTACCGCGAACGGTCCGGTCAGCGCCGGAAGTCACGCTGTCCGGTCCTCTCCAGCTCCACCGCCTCGTACAGCGCCTTGATGTTCGCGCTGCCGAACGTCTGGGCGCCCTGCCGCTCGATGACCTCGTAGAAGAGGGTGTGCCGCGGGTGGGTGGAGGCGGTGAAGATCTGGAACAGCTGCCCGTCGTGGTCCTCGTCCGCGAGCACCCCGGTGGCGCGCAGATCGGCCAGGCGCCGCGGGCTGAGGTCGATCCGCTCACCGAGCAGGTCGTAGTAGGCGTCGGGCGTGGTGAGGAAGGTGACGCCGCGTTCGGACAGGGCGCGCACGGAGCCGACCGCGTCGTGCGAGGAGAAGGCCAGGTGCTGCACGCCCGAGCCCTGGTGGCTCTTCAGGAACTCGTCGATCTGCCCCGGCAGGGCCGTGTCGTCAGGCTCGATCAGCGTGAGCGTGACGGTGCCGGACGGGCTCTGCACGACCTTCGAGTGCATCGCCTGGGCGCCGACGACGATGTGCTCCGCGAAGACGTCCCGGAAGCCCAGCGCCTGCTGGTAGTACGCGACGGCCGGGCCGAGGCCACCGGTGCCGCTGTCCCTTATACACATCT
>NZ_JAEEAP010000837.1 GCF_016103465.1 Streptomyces sabulosicollis | reverse complement strand
GGCCCGGACAGCGCCGCCAGGACCGCGCCGCACACGAAGCATCCGGCCGCGATCACCGCGGACAGCCGCATCCCGGCGTAGAAGGCGGAGCTCGCGGACGCCGCCGCGAGCGTTCCGAACAGGGCCACGCCGATGGCGCTGCCCAGCTGCCGCGCCGCGTTGAACGCGCCCGACGCCGCGCCGCGCACCTCGTGCGGCGCGGCCTCCATCGCGGCGATGGTCGCCGACGGCATGGTGAAGGAGGTGCCGAACCCGGTCAGCAACAGCGGCACGACCAGCAGCGCATACGGCGTGTGCGGCCCCACGGCCGCCCAGCCGAGCAGCCCCACGGCCCCGGTCAGCAGCCCGGCCACGGCCGGGACGTGGGTGCCGACGCGCGCCGCGACCCGCCCGGACAGCGGTGAGGCGAACGCCACCAGCGCGCCCATCGGCAGCAGCGCCAGACCGGTGGCGAGCGGGTCCCAGCCCCGGTGGCGCTGGAAGTAGAGGGTGGTGAGGAAGAGCAGCCCGTAGAAGCCGAGGTTGAGCAGCACCCCCACGGCCAGGGCGGCCGGGAACCGGAAACCGGTCAGCAGGCGCGGTGGCAGCGCGGGCGCCGCCGCGCGCCGCTCCAGCCACAGGAACAGCGCCCCCGCGAGCGGCGCGGCCGCCAGCGCGCCGAGCACCAGCGGATCGGTCCAGCCGCGCCCTCCCGCCTCGTTCAGCCCGGCTGTCAGGGTGGCCACCGCGACGATGCCGGTGAGCTGGGCGGCGAGGTCCAGCGGCGGACGCTCCGCGCGCGGGCGCGTGGCGGGCACCCGGCGGACGGTGAGCCAGATGGCGAGTGCGCCCAACGGGATGTTGACGAGGAACACGGTCCGCCAGCCCACGCCCCACACCAGCACCCCGCCGAGCACCGGACCGGCCGCGGCGGCGACCCCCGCGATCCCGCCCCACACCCCGAACGCCCTTGCCCGCGCGGCGGGTTCGGGGTGCAGCGCCCCGAGCAGCGCGAGCGAGGCGGGCACCATCGTCGCCGCCCCGGCCCCCTGCGCCAGCCGCGCGCCGACCAGAACGCCCGCGGTGGGCGCGAGCGCGCACCCGGCGGAGGCCACCGTGAACAGCCCGAGCCCGGCGAGGAACACCCGCCGATGGCCCAGCCGGTCCCCCAGCCCGCCGCAGAGCAGCAACAGCCCGGCGAAGACCAGCGTGTACCCGTCCACGATCCACTGCAGCGCCCCCTGCCCGGCCCCCAGCCCGGCCCCGATGCGGGGCACGGCCACGTTGACGACGGTGACGTCGAGGATGACCAGGAAGTAGCCGAGGCAGATGGCGAGCAGCGGTCCCTTCCGCACGGCACCCGCCACGTGCGGGTCCGAGGATCGCGGAGGCCGGTGTGTGGAGCGGTAGGTCCTCATGCCTCCACCCTCGCTCCCGGTCCCTTCGGTACGGACCGAACCGTGGCGCGCGCACGGCACGCGAGGGCAGGGGCGGGGCCGCATCGCGCCGCATCGCCCTCCGCCCCGGCCTGCCCGGGCCCGGGCGCCCCTGGAGGCAGCACCCGCGCCCGCGCCGGGGGCGCGTAGGGCGAGGCGTCCCGCCCGAGGCGCCCAGCGCAAGGGGAACAGCGCAAGGGGAACAGCGCAAGGTGCGCGGGCCAAGGTATCCGGCGCCCGCCGTCGCGCCACGGTCCGTACCGCCGAAGGCGCACCCGGTCGCCCGCCACGCTTCGCGCCGCGCATGGCGGATCCGGCCGCAGAGCGCGGCTCAGGCGCGCGGTGAGCGGGGCGGGCCCCGAAGCGCGGTCGCGCCGGAGCCCGGCGGCCCGCCGCCGGAGACCCGCGGGGCGGGGCGCTTGGCCCGGAGCACGCAGACCAGGGCGCGCGGGGAGCGGGGCAGGGGCTGTCTCGTATACACATCT
>NZ_JAEEAP010000836.1 GCF_016103465.1 Streptomyces sabulosicollis | reverse complement strand
CCTCTCCGGTCCCGGGCCCCGCCCCTCACTCGTTCCCGTGACCCATCGGACGGACGGGTCACTTCCGTACGTCCCGGGCGTATGCTCTTGCCACATGGGGGCGGAAATGGGCATTACCGCCGATGCGACCTCCAACGGGGGCACATGGCGGGTGAGGATCCGTAGTTCGGCCGGTGACGTCCTGGGCGCCGGGATCCTCCTGGGCAGCGAGACGGTGCTGACGTGCGCCCATGTGATCCCCGACGACGGGCTCCCGGTGCCCGCCACCGAGGTGCTGGTCGAGCTGGTCGAGGTGCACGAGGCCCGGCCCGTCCCAGCCCGCGTGGCCGACGGCTGCTGGGTGCCCCAGCGCTCCGACGGATGCGGCGATGTGGCGCTGCTGCGGCTGGACCGGCCACAGCCCGCCGAGCACGCCGCGCCGCTCTACCGGCTGCCGCCGGTGCTCGGCCGGCCGGTGTGGATGGGCGGCTTCCCCAAGGGGCTCGACAACGGCCACTATCTGCGCGCGAGGACCGCCGGGCGGGTCGGCCCCCGGGCGGAGTGGGTGGGGCTCGACCCCAAGTCGCCCCGGGATGTGGTCCGTAAGGGCTTCAGCGGCGCCGGGGTGGAGGACGAGGCGACCCGGCATGTCATCGGCATGGTCGTCAGCCGGTACGACGACCCCGTCGACGTGCCCTCCGCCGAGCGCCTCAGCGTCTCCTACATGATCCCGGTCGAGACCATCGTGCGCCATCTGCCGGTGGTCCACCGCTGGGTGCGCGGGGACCCCGGGGTGGACCGGCCGCTGGTCTCCCGGCTGACCACCGGCGTGCGGGACGTCGGCTTCGCCCAGCGGCTCGCCGTATGGCTGCGCCGGGAGCCCCTGACCGGGCGTCCGGGCATCACCGACGTGGAGACGGTGGTCATCGAGGACGACGACCACGCGCGGTACGAGGCGCTCAGCCGCGCCATCACGCTCGCCGACCGCGAGCTGTCGGGCGGCGGCCCCGACGAGGCGGTCTCGGCCGCGCCGCACGGCACCGTACCGCCGCTGGGCAGCGTGGACCTGGCCATCGACGTCACCCGGCGCACCGACACCGAGGTCGCGCTGCGGGTCGCGGACCGGATGGATCTGCGCTCGCCCGGCGACACCTCCCCGCTGAGCCGGGTCCGGGCCAACGCCGTGCCGCTCACCATCGTGGCCGTCGGCGTGGACCGCGCCCGCGACCCGGAGGCGCTGGTCGGCTTCATGAAGCTGCTCGCCGACCGGGGCAGCCGGCTGCTGCTGGTCTTCCGCGACCCCCACTCGAGCGGACTGCGGCTGGCCGAGCGGCTGTTCCGTCCCGAGGCGGCCCGGATCGACGCCTGGCTGGACGAGCTCGCCGGGCGGGTGGCCCTCGCCGCCGACCGCGAACACGAGACGGCCGGGCGCGGGGCGCGCCGCTCGTCCTTATCGGACGCCGAGGACGCCACGGCCCTGCGGATCAATCTGACCCGGCTGCGCTCCGACCCCGAGCTGCGCTCCCACCGCATCGTGGCCAAGCTCGCCGCGTTCGAGCACTCCGTGCGGGCCGTCGCCGAGCGGGCCGAGGAGACGCTGCGGGTGATCGACGCCCAGCAGCCGGCGGTCCAGGAGCTGAAGTGGCAGCTGGTGTCGTACACGGCGATGCTCGGGGCCAAGGCCGAATCCGAGCGGGCCGAGCTGATCCCGCTGCACCGGGCCGCGGTGCGGCTGCTGGCCGAGGTGCCCTGCGATCTGCCGGGGGCCCGCCGCGCCGTCGACCGGTTCGTGGCCGCCGTGCATACACCGCCGGAGGGGGAGGCGCCATGACGGGGATAGAGAGAGGCGCCATGACGGGGATCGGGGAGGCGCCATGACGGGGATGACGGACACGGCGGTCTGCGGCCGCCCGGACTGCCGCGGCGAGGGCCTGGGCCGGATCAACGCCCGGGGGTTCTGCTCGGAGTGCGGCCGCAGGCCCCCGCCCGC
>NZ_JAEEAP010000835.1 GCF_016103465.1 Streptomyces sabulosicollis | reverse complement strand
GGCGTTGGGAGCCGTCGGGTTCATCGTCGGCCGGTTCCTTGACGGTGATCTGGAACCGGGTGACTTCTTCCGTTCCCGTGGCCGTGACGGACGGCCACGGTGAACGCCATGACGACGACCGGGATGACCGTGACGACCGTAAGGACGCGCCGTGGTCGAGCCGGGTGAGCGGGGCGCGACGCGGATCGCGGACCGGGTCGTTGCGAAGATCGCCTCGCAGGCGGCGCGGGAGGCGCTGCGGGGCGGCGGCGCCGCGGATGCGGATGCGGGTGCGGATTCCCGGGTTGATTCCCGTGTGGACGCCGGTGCGGATGCCGGTGCGGATGCCGGTGTGGGCGCCGGTGCCGGTGTCGATGCCGGTGAGGTCGCCCTCGCCCACGTCGTCGGCGCGCTGCCGTACGCGGTCGCCACGGTGCGCGGTGGCGTCGCGCGCGTCAGGGTCGCCGTCGAGCTCGGCTATCCCTCGGACATCGGCGCGCACTGCGGTGCGGTGCGTCGTCAGGTGATCGAACGGGTAAGCGAGTTGACGGGCATGGAGGTGCCCGAGGTCGCGGTGACGGTTGAACGGCTGCATGTGCCGCGGTGGGAGCGCCCGGAGCGGAGGGCGCGTCGGGGGAGGGACAGGGTGCGATGAACGCGGACCAGAAGATGCGTCAATCCACCTCGGCGTCGGCGTACGGCGCGAGGACAGGCGCGGGCGCCGGGGACGGGGAGGGGGATCCGACCGGGCGCGTCAGGCGCTTCTGGTCCGAACGGCGGGTACCGGCCGGGATCGTCGCCCTGGTCATCGCCGCCGTCAGCGGGCTGCTGCTGTACGACGTGGCGGCCGTGCGCTCGGGCCGGCGGGCCATGCGGTGGCGGGACTGGCTCGCCGATGAACTCGCCACGCGCCCGCTGGACAACGCGTGGATCGTGGGCGGGGCGGCGCTGCTGGCCGCGCTGGGGGTGTGGATGGTGGTCCTCGCGATGGCGCCGGGGCTGCGAGGGCTGCTGCCGATGCGAGCGCCGGAGGCGGAGTCGGCGGCGGAGCCGGGGACCGGGGCCGCCGTTCGAGCGGGAATCGACCGGACCTCGGCCGGGCTGGTGCTGCGCGACCGGGCGATGGAGGTGCCCGGTGTGCGGTCGGCCCGCGTTGACGTCGGCCGACGGCGGATCCGGGCCCGTGCGCTGGCCCACTTCCGCGACCTCGACGAGGTACGCGCGGATCTGGACGCCGCCCTCCACGAGGGCATCCGCCAGCTGGGCCTGGCCCGGCCGCCCGCCCTCTCCGTCCACGTCCGGCGCCCGGCGAAGTCGAAGGGGTGAGCGCGCCATGCTGAGGGTCGTCAACCGGGTGCTGCTGGGGCTCGTGGGCCTGGTGCTGGCCGCTGCGGGCGCGGTGGTCCTGGCCGGGTGGCCGCCGTTCGACGGCCGGGACGAGGTGCTGCTCAGCCGCTCCGACCGGATGCGGTGGCGGGACGCCGGGTGGTGGTGGCCGGCCGTCATCGCGGTGCTGGCGGTGCTGTTCGTGCTGTCGCTGTGCTGGTTCCTGGCCCAGCTGCGACGGCGTCGGCTCCAGGAAGTGCTCGTGGAGACGGGCGACGGCGAGGGCGCCCTGCTGCGCGGCCGCGCGCTGGAGGCCGCGCTGTTGTCGGACGCGGAGTCGCTGGACGGCGTGGAGCGCGCCCACGTCCTGCTACGGGGCCGCCGGACCACGCCGGAGGCACGGATGGGGCTGGCACTGGACGCGCGGGCGGACCCGATGCTGACCCTGGAGGCGGTGCGAGCGGAGGCGCTGGAACGCGCCCGCACGTCGGCGGGGCTGGAGCGGCTGCCGGCGGAGGTGCGGCTGAGGGTGGCGCGGCACGGGGCGGAGCGGGCGCGGTAGCTCCGCGACCGCGGTTCCGCCCCGCGCCCCTGCCGGGGCTGCGCTCGAACGGCTCCCGGGGGTTCCGCCCCGCGGCCCCTGCCGGGGCGGCGCCCCCACGGTCGTAGAGG
>NZ_JAEEAP010000834.1 GCF_016103465.1 Streptomyces sabulosicollis | reverse complement strand
GCCCCTTCCCTACCTGGACGACAGCGCCACCGGGCCCGGCGGACTCGATCTGCGCCTGGAGGTCGCCCTCAACGGCCACACGATCTCCCGCCCGCCCTTCTCCGCCATGTACTGGACCGCGGCCCAGCAGCTCGCGCACCTGACGGTGAACGGCGCCTCGCTGCGCACCGGCGACCTCTTCGCCTCCGGCACGGTCAGCGGCCCGCGCCCGGACGAGCTCGGCTGTCTCCTCGAACTCACCTGGGGCGGCCGCGACCCCCTCCGGCTCCCCGACGGCACCCGCACCTTCCTGGAGGACGGCGACGAGGTGACCGTCACGGCCTGGGCACCGGGCCCGGAGGGGACCCGGATCGGCCTGGGCGAGGTGACCGGCCAGGTCGTCCCGGCCACGCCCTGACACGGCTGCTAATTTGTCGTGCTCCCGCCCTGAGATCCCGGACGTTCGAGGAGAAGCACGTGAAGAAGGCAGTGAGCATCGCCGGCACGGTGGCGGCGGCCGCCCTGCTGCTGACCGCATGCGGCAGTGACGGTGGCGACGACGAGAAGGACACCTCCAAGGACCCCTCCTCCGCGTCGAGCGCCCCGGCGGAGGGGGGCGCGGACGCGAAGGTCTCCGGCACCTACGTGGCGAAGGCGGGTGACGGGGCCGTCATCCTGTCCATCAGTGGCAAGAAGGCCGTCCTGATGGCCGACAAGCACATCTGCAACGGCGAGTACGCCGACATGGGCGGCAAGATGCTCATGCTCAAGTGCGCCGACGGCAACACCGACCGCAGCGCGGGCAAGGTCACCGCGAGCGCGGACGGCAAGACCCTCACGGTCGACTGGGACGCGCTCGCCAAGAATGACACCTTCATCAAGACGACCTCGCCCAGCGACCTCCCCTCGGGCCTTCCGACGTCGCTGCCCTCCGGGCTCCCGACCGATCTCCCGACCGGCCTGCCGACGGACCTCCCGACCGGCTGAACCACGGCGCCGGACCCCGTCCGGCGGCCCCGGGCCCCTGGCGCTCGATCGCGCCGGGGGCCCGCCGCGCGCAGTGGCAGATCTTGCCGCCGCGAGGACGAAACCGCAGGCAGAGGCGGTAGGAGAAGCGCCGTCAGGTGGCGCAATACTTCGGCAACACCATCGGCCCGGCCCCGTCGGTATGGTCCCGGTACGACCCAGCCGACCAGCACACACCCGGAGCCGGCCGATGCCAGCCGAACGCCCCCGCGAGCACGCCCCGCCGGTCGCCGCCGCGCGCCGCCGCCGGCTCCGTGCCGACCGGGCACGGCAACTCGCCGATCTGCTCCGCCACCAGGTCCTCACCGGCGGCTTCCCCGGGGGCGTGCTCCCCCTGGAAGACACGCTCGGCCAGGACTACGGCGCCTCCCGCAACACCGTGCGCCAGGCGCTCGACCTGCTGCGCGCCGAGCGCCTGGTGGAGCGGCAGCCCGGGGTGGGCACGGTCGTCGTCGCGGAGAAGTACCCGCACGGCCTGAACCGGCTGATGGGCCTGGCCGAGACCCTCCACGTACACGGCCGGGTCACCAATGAGGTGCGCACCGTCGGCCCCGTCCCCGCGCCCGCCTGCGTGGCCGACCGGCTGGGCGTCCCCGCCCGTACCGATGTCCTCTACGTCGAGCGGCTGCGCCGGCTCGGCGGACTCCCGCTCTCCCTCGACCTCACCTACCTCCCGATGGACATCGGCGCCGACCTCATCGGCGCCGATCTGGAGAACACCGATGTCTTCCGGCTGATCGAGAAGATCACCGGACAACCCCTGGGCACCGCCGAGATCACGCTCGAGGCCGTCAACGCCGACGCCCACTCGGCCGCCGTTCTGCAGGCCCCGCGCGGTGCGGCGGTCCTGATGCTGGAGCGGCTCACCCATCTGCGCGATGGACGCCCGGTGGACCTGGAGTTCATCCGGTTCCGCGGCGACCGGATCACCATGAGCGGCCAGTTGCGCCGCACCGCCTGAGACCCGCCCACCAC
>NZ_JAEEAP010000833.1 GCF_016103465.1 Streptomyces sabulosicollis | reverse complement strand
CCGTTCCCCGAGCCCCACCCCGCGACCCTGGAGGGGCTCGTACGGTTCGTCCGCGCCTCACGTGAGGGCCAGCGCAACGACCGGCTGTTCTGGGCCGCCTGCCGTGCTTACGAGACGGGCGCGGGGCCGGAGTTGGCCCCCGCCCTGATCGAGGCCGCGCTCGACACCGGCCTGCCCCCGCGCGAGGCCCGCGCCACCGTCGCCTCAGCGGCCCGCAGCGCCGCCCGCCACCTCCAGCCCCCGGACGCGTGTGCCTGAACCTGGTCTGATGCCCGTCACGACCCCTGGCGGGGATGAACGGAGAAGAGGCGTCAGACGTATCCCAGGACGCCAGAGGCGGCGCGATCCAGCGGTACACGGACGGTGAGCCGTGCGCTACGGGAACGATGAGCACTATCGTGACCACACGCCGAGGCGCTCTGCACAGGACCGGAAGGCGACAGGGACCGAAACGCGTAGGAACCAGGCGGCGCGGGGACCGAACGGCGCAGGAACCACACGCCCACTCGCCGGTGCTTCCGCCCCCATGGCGGGACAGTGAAGGGATTCCCGCTCTCCCCGTGACCGGTGCTCCGTGACCGGTGCTCCGTGACCGGTGCTCCGGCACCGGTACTACGCGACGGTGCCCGGTGACCGGCCGACCGCCTCCGGCGCACCGGCACCAAGGCGCGAGCAGGGGGAGCATTGCACGAGCTCTACGCACAGGGGTGGTTCGCGGACGTGGCGTTACCCATAGGCGTCTGCGCGCTGGTCACATGGATCTCGTTGGTCCATCGCTTCGCCGACAAGGGCCGCCTGCTGGGAACCGTAAGGTCCGCGTCGCTGTGCTGCGGCATCATCGCCTGCACCTGCGCGGCGGCACTGCTCACCATCACCCTGCTGCTGCCGCACGCCGCCGATGTGCCACCCGCCGTGGCCGCTGCCGCCGCGGGCGGCGCCCTGGCGCCTCGGGTCCGTCAGCAGCAGAACCAGCAGTCCACACCGCCCTTCGTGGCCGTGATCACGCTGGGCATCGCGGTGCTGCTGAGCGAGTTGGAGCGGCGGCTGGTCCATGACATGTACCTCCACTGCCACCGCCTGGTCAGGGACTTCGAGAATGTGGCCCAGCTGCGCATGTTCGCCTTCGAGGCCCGCCTCCACCTGCGCGGCTGCGCCCCCGCGACGAAGGACAGGACGATGATCAACACCCTGTACGAGGAGGCGGACCAGCTCCTGGACGACGCGGCCAAGGTCGAGGCCGACATCGAGGCGAAGTGCCGGCAGCGCGAGGTCCAGGAGTTCCCGCCGGAGCTGCACGCCCCGTCCCCGGAGGAGGCGGAGGACCGCCGTCAGTCCCTGGCGATGGCCATGGACGCCTGCGTACGCATGCTGGAGTTCGGCTACCGCACCGGCAAGCGGAGCGGCGACCGCGAGCTCATGCGGCTGCGGGACGAGGCCCTGGCCGTACGCCCCCTCGCCGCGACGGGCACCCCGCACCCCTGACCCGGCGCCGCCCACCGCACACCGCGACGGCGCCCGTCAGGGACGCACCCGATGCCCTTCACGGAGCGTAGACAAAGGCATCGGACCCATCACCCAGCCCACGCGGCCGACGATCCCCGTCCGCCTTGGGCTCCACAAAACTGATCTTTACGTCCAGCTCCAGCGCATCCGCCACGGCGGCGAGGCTGCGCAGGGTCAGGTTCTCGTCCCCGGAGAGGATCTGACTCACCCTTCCCGGGCTGACGTCCATGAGCCGGGCGAGGTCCGCGCGGCTCATGCCACGCTTCCCCAACAACCCCGCGACCTCCACCGTGGCCTGACGCGCCAACCGCGCCCCCGCGTGGTCGGCAGCCTCCGCCTTCGCGCCTTTGCTCTTCCACGGCACGCTCAATCAACCTCCCAGCGCATGGTGCCGACCTCGGGCGTCGAACGCCCCTCACTCAGAGCTTCCCACCTTTAGCTACAACTAAAAGCCCACTTCCCGCCTTCTCACCCCCCACCC
>NZ_JAEEAP010000832.1 GCF_016103465.1 Streptomyces sabulosicollis | reverse complement strand
CCCCAAACGGCCGGAGGGCTGAACTGCAGGGCTCCGCCCCCGACCCCGCTCCCCAAACGGCCGGAGGGCTGAACTGCAGGGCTCCGCCCCCGACCCCGCTCCTCAAGCGCCGGAGAGGCTGGTTCTTTACTGGTCGGACGAGAAGCGGACCGCGCCCGCCGGGATGTCGGCTCCGCACCACACGCGGACGCCGTCTCGCAGCTCGTTGTCCGCGCCGACCAGGGCGCCGTCGCCGACGACCGCGCCCTGGAGCACCGTGCGGGCGCCGATTCGGGCGCCCGCGCCGACGAGGGAGTCGTGGACCTGGGCCCCCTCCTCCACGATGGCGCCCTCCAGCACCGTGCTGCCGTCGATGCGCGCGCCCGCGCCCACCCGGGCCTGGGGGCCGATGACCGTGCCGCCGGTCAGCTTGGCGTCGACCGCGACCGAGGCGCTGTCCAGGACGAGGCGGTCGCCGCAGCGGCCCGGTACGGCCGGGGAGGGGGCGCGGCCCAGCACCAGGTCCGCGGAGCCCCGGACGAACGCCTGGGGGGTGCCGAGGTCCAGCCAGTACGTGGAGTCGACCATGCCCTGGAGGTGGGCGCCCTCCGCGAGCAGACCGGGGAAGGTCTCGCGTTCGACGGAGACGGGGCGGTCGGCGGGGATGGTGTCGATGACCGAGCGGTTGAAGACGTACGCGCCCGCGTTGATCTGGTCGGTGACGATCTCCTCGGGGGTCTGCGGCTTCTCCAGGAAGGCCGTGACCCTGCCCCGTTCGTCCGTGGGCACCAGCCCGTACGCGCGGGGGTCCGGCACCCGGGTCAGGTGCAGGGAGACATCGGCGCCCGTCGTGCGGTGGTTGTCGACGAGGGCGCGGATGTCGAGGCCGGTGAGGATGTCGCCGTTGAAGATGAGCACCGGGTCGTCGGGGCCCGAGCGCAGCCGGGAGGCGACGTTGCGGATGGCGCCGCCGGTGCCGAGCGGTTCCTCCTCCGTGACGTACTCCAGGTGCAGACCCAGCGAGGAGCCGTCACCGAAGTACGGCTCGAAGACCTCCGCCAGATAGGACGTGGCGAGCACGATGTGCTCGACCCCGGCGGCGCGGGCGCGGGCGAGTTGGTGGGTCAGAAACGGAACGCCGGCCGCCGGGACCATCGGCTTGGGAGTGTGCACCGTCATCGGGCGCAACCGGGTTCCCTTGCCGCCGACCAGGAGGATCGCCTCTGGCGATGGCGTTGCTGGCGCATTGGTCACGTACGTCTCTGCTTCCTGCTGGGGCTCGCCGGTCGGCGGCCAGTGTATGCAGATCCCCGGGCCGCGCCTGATCAGCGCCCCTGGAGGCGGGCGGCCGTCTTCCGCACCGAACCGAGCTTCTTGTAGAGACGCTTGCCGGGGCACTCGGTGGCGAAGCCGTCGCGGTGACCTGCGATCACGTGGAGCTTTACGTTGGCGCCCTTTTTGTACTTGTTGCCGCCGCCCGACACCAGATGGGTCGTGCCGCGCGGGTTCCGCTTGAAGAGACCCAGTTTCCACGCGGTGAGCTTGGCGATGGCCTTCACGGCCTTGGCCGAGGGCTTTTTGGAGGTGAACGTGCCGAGGACAGCGACGCCCATGCTGTTGGTGTTGAAGCCCAGCGTGTGCGCCCCGCGTACGGCTTTGGTCACGCCACCGGACCGGCCTTCGTAGATTTTTCCGCACTTGTCGATGGTGAAGTTGTAGCCGTAGTCACGCCATCCCAGGCTCTTCACGTGGTAGCGGTAGATACTGCGCAAAACGGAGGGCGCCTGTGAGCAGCTGTAGTTGTTGCCCGTGACGGTGTGGTGAATGAAGGCGACCTTCACGGTCTTGCTGTAGACGTGGCCCGTTTCGCGGATCTTCTCGTCGGCGCCCCAGCCCGCGCGCGTGATGATGCGGGGCCGCGGTGCGGTGTAGCGGGCGGCGCCCGCCTTGGCCGCTTCGGCGTCGGCGTCGAGCTGTCTCCTATACACATCTCCGAGCCCACGAGACACTCG
>NZ_JAEEAP010000831.1 GCF_016103465.1 Streptomyces sabulosicollis | reverse complement strand
CGGCGGCTGCGGCGGACGCGGGGGGCTGCTCAGCGGACGCGGGGCGCCGCTCGGCGGGCGCGGGGCGTCGCTCGGCCGTGACGGGTCCGGCGGACGCGGCGGACGCGGGCGAACCGCTGGGCCCCCGCGCCGGTGACGGCTCGGCCGCGGGCCCGGCGGCGGGCCGTGGCGAGCGCGCGGAGGGGGAACCGGGGTCACCTGGGCCCGTCGCCCCGTTCACCCGCCGTGGGCCAGGGGCGGGGTGGGCCTCGGTGGCTTCCGGAACGCCGACAGCCTCCCCGGCGCCGGGAGCGCCCGAGGCCATCAGAGCGCCCAGCGCCCGGTAGCCCTCCGAAGCCTTGGCGTCGGAGGCACCGTCCGAAGCCCTGGGTACGCCCCGGACATCAGCGGCGTCCCAAGCCGTGCGGCCATCCGCGGCCCCGGCGGCCTGGGGTGCCTCATGACCGCTCTCCCGGAGATCCGCGCCCTCGGCGCCCCCGGAGGGCCCGGGGCTCTTGGAGACAGGCGTGTTCCGCAACTGGTGGAGCACATCGCTCTGCCAATCCCCTGCGCCCATGACGCCTCCCCTCGGCTCGGACACGGACAACGGTCGACTACGGCAACACCAACGGCGACGACAACGGCCGGGACCCGGCGCTAGAACGCGTCCAGCAATCGCCCGTACACCCCGAACACCCCGACCACCAGCGGAAACAGCACGATGACGCCGACCGCCTCGACCAGGTCCACCATCCGCCGGAGCCGGACACGGACATGCTCGGGCGGCCGTACGGTCAGCACGCCGAGCGGGAGCAGCGCGGCGGCGGCGAGCGCGGCCAGCGGCCCGTACGGTCGGCCGTCGGTGGTGTCCAGCCAGAGCGCCACCAGGCGCACCAGCAGCACCAGGGCCGCGGCGAGCAGCGCCACCACCTCGGCCGCCAGCGGGTACGCCCGCGACCGGGACAGCAGGACGACCGCGAGCACCGCGGTGAGCGGCACCGTCCACGGGGAGGCATCGCCGACGGCGAGCAGCCCGGCGGCGGCAGCGGACACCGCGGTGACCAGTGTGGCGACCACCAGCCCCCGGTGGGTGGCGGCGAGCGCGGTCGCCACCTCGTGCCGGCTGACCGACGCCCCGCCCGAGCGCCGGTCGTCCAGCCCGGTGAGCCCGGCGGCGGTCAGCGCGAGGCGCGGCAGAAGGCCGAGCGCCACCACGGACACCACGGCGAGGACCGCGCCCGACCGGGCTTGTTGGGCGTCGGTGTGGGCGCCGTCCTGCAGCGCGGCGACGACCTCCCACAGCCCGCCGGTGACCACGACGGCCCCGGCGCCGATGTACGCGCCCCGCCCGACCGTGGCCGAGGCCCCGAGCAGCAGCAGCGTCACCACAACGGCCCCCGCCACCCCGGCGAGTCGCGCCGCGCCGCTCCAGCCGTGGGCGTCCGCGGCCGTCCAGGCGGCGAGCACGCCGAGGGCGCCGCCGGTGAGCAGGAGAGTGGCGCCGAGGTCCCGGTCGCGCAGCCGGGCGGCCGCGGCGCCGGTCAGTGCCGTCGCCGCGGCCGCCACGGCCAGGGCGGTGGCCACGCCGGAGTCGGGGAGACCGCGCCGCGCCAGCAGCCCGACGGCCAGGGCCAGCGCGAGGGTGGCCGCGCTCGCGGTCCACTGCCGCGCCGCCGCCGACCACCGCCATGCCCGGACGTCGAGGTCCCCGGCCACCTCGTCGGTGACGTCGTGCACCACCGGCGCCGCGGGAACGTCCCGCTCCCGCACCAGCCGCAGCACCGCACCGTCCAGCACCGCCGCGGACGTGAGCGTGGCGTCCTGCGGCAGGACGACCCCCTCGGCCGTGACCAGATGCCGCAGCGTCGGCCGGTCCGCCACCTGGTCGTCGACCAGCCGCAGCACATCCGGCAGCAGCCGGCCGACCGGTTCGTCGGCGGGCAGCACGATGTCCACCCGCCGCCGCTCCCCGACCAGCGTGACCCGGCTCAACTCAGCGCGCCCCGCCTGCTTCGCCGCCCCCACGA
>NZ_JAEEAP010000830.1 GCF_016103465.1 Streptomyces sabulosicollis | reverse complement strand
ACTCCGGATCCAGCGGAACGAACGCACCACCGGCCTTCCACACCGCCAACTCCGCCACCACCATCTCCACCGACCGCGGCAAACACAGCGCAACCCGCGACTCCGCACCGACGCCGACCCCGGTCAAAAGCCGCGCCAACCGATTCGCCCGGCGACCCAACTCACCGTACGAGAGCGCGTGTTCACCGCAGCGGACCGCCACCACATCCGGCGCCGCAGCGATCCACGCCTCGATGCGCTCCACGATCGAACCGCCGGGCAGAGCGGCCTCGGTGGCATTCCACTCCGCCACCACCCGCGACCGCTCCACCTCCCCCACCACATCGATCTCACTCACCCGCACCCCAGGATCCGCCGCCACCTGCTCCAACACCCACACCAACCGCTCCACCAACCCCCGCGCCGTACCCTCATCGAACACATCCACCGCATACAGCAACGCCCCACCCAAACCCGCCGGCGCACCCGCACCATCACGGTGCTCGATCAGCGTCACCGACAGATCGAAGCGGGCCACGGGATCCGCGGTGGACGGCAGCGTGTCGACCTCCAGGCCGGGCAGCTCCCACTTCTCCGGCGCGGCGCTCTGCAGCGCCAGCATGACCTGGAACAGCGGGTTGCGGGCCAGCGACCGCTCCGGGCTCAGCACGTCCACCAGCCGCTCGAACGGGACGTCCTGATGTGCGTACGCGGCCAGATCGGTCTCCCGCACCCGCGCCAGCACCTCGCTGAACGTCGGGTTGGCGCTGACATCCGTCCGCAGGACCAGCGTGTTGACGAAGAACCCGGCCAGGGCGTCCATGGCCTCGTCACCGCGGCCGGCGATCGCGGTGCCGATGGGGATGTCCGTGCCCGCACCCAGCCGGGTCAGCAGCACGGCCAGTGCCGCCTGGGCGACCATGAACATGGTGGCGTTGCCCTGCTGGGCTGCCGCCACCAGCCGGGCGTGGGTCTCGGCGTCCACGTGCAGGGGCACCGTGCCGCCCCGGAAGGAGGACGCGGACGGGCGCGGACGGTCGGTCGGCAGCGTCAGCTCCTGGGGTGCGTCGGCCAGGGCCGCGCGCCAGTAGTCCAGCTGGCCGCTGATCACGCTGTCCGGGTCCTCGATGTCGCCCAGCACCTCGCGCTGCCACAGCGCGTAGTCCGCGTACTGCACCGGCAGCGGCTGCCACACCGGCGCCTCGCCCGCCCGACGGGCGGCGTAGGCCACGCCGATGTCCCGGGCGAGCACGCCCATCGACCAGCCGTCGACCGCGATGTGATGCGCCACGATCAGCAGCACGTATTCCATGGGCCCGGTCGCCAACAGCCGTATGAGCCGTATGCGCCACGGCAGATCGGCGCTCAGCTCGAAGCCACGCGCGGAGTGCGCCGCCAGGGTCACGCCGAGCTCGTCCGGTGTGGTCTCCACGACGATCAGCGGCGGCCGACCCGTCTCGCCCTCCAGGACCTGCTGCCGGGGCTCGCCGTCCGTCTCGGGGAAGATCGTGCGCAGGCTCTCGTGCCGGTCGGCCACATCGCCCAGCGCGGCCTCCAGCGCGGCGATGTTCAGCGCTCCCGATATCCGGAGGGCCAAGGGGAGGTTGTAGCCCGCGCCTTCGCCGACGCCTTCGAGCCGGTTGAGGAACCACATCCGCTGCTGGGCGTACGACAGCGGCAGCACCTCCGGCCTCGGTCGCGGCGTCAGCGCGGCCCGGCGGCTGGTGCCGTCCTCGCGGACGTCGAGCAGCCGGGCGACCCCGGCCACGGTCGGCGCCGCGAACAGGTTGCCGATCCCGAGGTCGGTGTCCAGCACCGACCGGATCCGGGCGATCAGCCGCATGGCCAGCAGGGAGTCGCCACCGAGGGCGAAGAACGAGTCCTCCGCGCCGATCCGCTCCAGGCCCAGCACCTCGGCGAAGAGCCCGCAGAGGATCTCCTCGGTCGGCGTCGCCGGGCCCCGGCCAGAGGGGGACACGGCGAAGTCGGGGGCGGGGAGGGCGGCGCGGTCCAGCTTGCCGTTGGCGG
>NZ_JAEEAP010000082.1 GCF_016103465.1 Streptomyces sabulosicollis | reverse complement strand
CCCCGGGTCCTCCTTCACACCGTCCGAGGCGCCGCCCGAGCCACCGCCCGCGCCGTCGGCGCCGCCCACCACGCGCAGCGTCCCCGTGCCGTCTCGCCAGCGGCCCATGGCCCGCGCCCCCTTCCGCCCTTCCCGCGCCGTCCGCCCGTCCCGGCAGTGTTCCACCGGCCGGGCGCTTCCGTAGGCTCGGCCCGTGCAACCGCTGCTGATCGTGCTCGCCGCCGCGTACGGCGCGGCCGCCGGGCTGCTCGTACCGCGCCCGCTGTACCGGCTGGCCGTCGAGCCGGAGGAGCCCTGGCGCGGCGCCTGTCCGCGCGGGCACGCGCTCACCGGCCCGGCGCGCGGCTGGCTGGGTCCCGCCCGCTGTGGCGGCTGCCGGGACGGCGAGCGGGACTACGGGACCGGCCCGGTGCCCGCCGCGGCGCTCACGGCGCTGGTGTGCGCGGGCCTGGCCGCGGCCGTCGGGGCGCGTCCGGAGCTGGCCGTCTGGCTGCTGCTGGTGCCGCTCGGAGTGCTGCTCACCGCCGTGGACCTGGCGGTCAACCGGCTGCCGGACGTCCTCACCCTGCCCATGGCGGGCGGGGCCGCGGCGCTGCTCGGCGCGGCGGCGCTGCTGCCGCACAGCGCCGGTTCCTGGCCGCGGGCGCTGCTGGGCGGTGCGGTGCTGGGCGGGGCGTATCTGGTGCTGTTCCTGATCAGCCCGAGCGGGATGGGGTTCGGCGACGTCAAGCTGGCGCTGACGCTCGGAGTCGCCCTCGGCTGGTACGGCTGGGACGTGCTCTTCGTGGGCGCCCTCGCCGGGCTGCTGCTGGGCTCCTGCTGCGCCGTGGGCCTGGTGCTGACCCGGCGGGCCGGGCGCCGGACCACGATGGCGTTCGGCCCGTTCATGATCCTCGGGGCGGGCGCCGGGCTGGTGCTGGGGGCGCTCGGGGCCGGATGACATCGGCGCGCGGAAGGCCGGGCCCGCCGAGATGCATGGACATCCCCTCACGAAGCGTTATGGTGGAAACCCCCCCCTCGGGCCGGTCCGTACTCCCCCCCACGGACCGGCCCGCTCTATTCCGGGCTTCTGGGGCTCAAAAGGGCGGCACGCATCCCGCACGGTCGGCTACGAAGGGTGACCGGAAGTGATCGTTCAGTCGCCCCGGTTAGCCAGCCCCTCCGCCCCGCAGTAGGGTGTCGGCCTTGGGGCGGACTGCCATGGCGAGCCATGTGAAGCACTGAGGGGCTGGAAGACGTGAAGTTGCGCGACCTGGTGTACGGGCTCTACGCACGCCGGGTGGAAGGCCGCCTCGATCACGCCCAGGTGCCCAAGCACATCGGTGTCATCCTCGATGGCAACCGCCGCTGGGCCCGCGCGGCCGGCGGCACCACCGAGCAGGGGCACAAGGCGGGCGCCAGCAAGATCCAGGAGCTGCTCGGCTGGTGCAACGAGACGGACGTCGAGGTCGTCACGCTCTGGCTGCTCTCCACCGACAACCTGGACCGCCCCGAGGAGGAGCTGGTACCGCTCCTGAGCATCATCGAGGGCGCGGTCCGTGACCTGGCCGCCGACGGCCGCTGGCGGGTGCACCACGTCGGCAACCGCGATCTGCTGCCCTCCCGGACCCAGACGGTCCTCAAGGAGGCGGAGCGGGACACCGAGCACATCGACGGCATACTGGTCAACGTGGCCATCGGCTACGGCGGACGGCAGGAGATCGCCGACGCGGTGCGGTCGCTGCTGCTGGACCACGCCACCAAGGGGACCTCCTTCGAGGAGCTCGCCGAGATCGTCGACATCGACCTCATCTCCGAACACCTGTACACCCGTGGGCAGCCCGATCCGGACCTGGTGATCCGCACCAGCGGCGAGCAGCGGCTCTCGGGCTTCATGCTGTGGCAGAGTGCCCATTCGGAGTACTACTTCTGTGAAGTTTTCTGGCCCGCCTTCCGCAAGGTCGACTTCCTCCGCGCGCTGCGCGACTACGCCGCCCGTCACCGCAGGTACGGCAACTAGTTCCCGTCTGTAGCACCGCAGTTCACCGGCCCGGGGCCGGACGCCGCCCGGCGTCCGGCCCCGGGCCGTGTAGCACGCTGGTTTCACAACGTTCATATCCGCGCCGTCATATGCCGTTGCATGCCCCCGCACGTTCGAGGGAATATCCCTTCCAGGTCGACGCCCTGTCCCACCTGTCCAGTTGGGCGTCGAACTGCCAGCGGACGGCATCGGGCCGTTCGCCCGGGAGGCCCTTTGCACACGGACGACTGTGCGGATCGTGCGTATGACGCGGAGGGCCGGCGCTCGGCCCTCCCGGTAGGGCCTGAGCCCGGTCCGTCCCCCGTCTACGGCGGGGACACCTCACTCCCGCGACGCCGTCGCACCCCGACCTCTCCCGAGGGGGTTCGTCCACCCGTGGTGACCAGCAAGAAACGCCGCGAGCACGACCGGCGCACCTATGTCCTCGACACCAGCGTCCTGCTGGCCGACCCCAATGCCATGGCCCGCTTCGACGAGCACGAAGTCGTGCTGCCGGTCGTGGTGGTCACGGAACTGGAGGCCAAGCGGCACCACCCGGAGCTCGGGTACTTCGCACGGCAGGCGCTCCGCCTGCTGGACGAGTACCGCGTCCGTTACGGCCGTCTGGACGCTCCGATCCCGACCGGGGATCTGGGCGGCACCCTGCGTGTCGAGCTCAACCACTCCGACCCGGGCATCCTCCCCGCCGCCTTCCTGAACCACGGCGGCAAGGTGGGGGACAACGACTCGCGGATCCTCGCGGTCGCCAGAAACCTGCAGGCCGAGGGGTACGACGTCACCGTCGTGTCCAAGGACCTGCCGCTGCGCATCAAGGCGTCCTCGGTGGGCCTGCTCGCCGAGGAGTACCGCGCGGAGCTGGCGATCACCGACTCGGGCTGGACCGGGATGGCGGAGCTCGCGGTCTCGGCCGAACAGGTGGACGACCTGTTCGCCGCCGAGACGGCGTTCGTCCCCGAGGCCGCCGGACTGCCCGTACATACGGGCCTGGTGCTCCAGTCCGAGCGCGGCAACGCGCTGGGCCGGGTCACCCCGGACGGTCAGGTGCGGCTGGTGCGCGGCGACCGCGAGGCGTTCGGCATCCACGGGCGCAGCGCGGAGCAGCGCATCGCCCTGGACCTGCTGCTCGACCCGGAGGTCGGCATCATCTCGATGGGCGGCCGGGCCGGTACGGGCAAGTCGGCGCTGGCGCTGTGCGCGGGTCTCGAGGCCGTTCTGGAGCGGCGTCAGCACCGCAAGGTGATGATCTTCCGCCCGCTGTACGCGGTGGGTGGCCAGGAGTTGGGCTATCTGCCCGGCACCGAGGCCGAGAAGATGAGCCCGTGGGCGCAGGCGGTCTTCGACACCCTGTCCGCGGTGACCAGCGCCGAGGTGATCGAGGAGGTCGTGGGGCGCGGGATGCTGGAGGTCCTGCCGCTGACGCACATCCGCGGCCGCTCGCTCCATGACGCCTTCGTCATCGTCGACGAGGCCCAGTCGCTGGAGCGGAACGTGCTGCTGACCGTTCTGTCCCGGATCGGCGCCAACTCCCGGGTGGTGCTCACCCACGACGTGGCGCAGCGCGACAACCTCCGCGTCGGGCGGTACGACGGTGTGGTGGCGGTCGTCGAGAAGCTGAAGGGGCATCCGCTGTTCGCGCATGTCACCCTGACCCGCTCGGAGCGTTCGCCGATCGCGGCGCTGGTGACCGAAATGCTGGAGGACGGCCACATCTGAGCCGGTTGAGCGGTTTGCGGCCACAGGGCGCCGCGCGGAAAGGCCAACGAGCTTAGCCGCGCGGCGTCTTGGTGCGCGGGGATTTCCAGAAATCCCAGGGCGTAAACGGGATGTGAGCTTTCACACCTGGCGGGGAATTGCCTCCGGGGCTCCGTGTCCGGCAGTGTGTGGGTTCTGTCAGGCCCCGCATACGGCACACCAGTACCCCCAGCGGTACCGAGCCACAGCAGCATCAGAATTGAACAGCGTCCGCCGTATGCCGCCCGAGCACCTCGAGGATCTCCCGCGGGAGATTCCCACCGGGCCCGTGCCTCCCGTGGCCAGCCGACCCCATCGCACCAGCGGGGACGGAACAAGGGGAGGCCAGCGCCAGGGGCACGATTGCGCCCGCGAGGTCACCTAAGCGGGCGATGCTGGAAGGAAACCGAGTGAGCCGGATTTCGGTCCGGGGATTCGCAGTGGCCTCGGCCACCGCGGTCACCACTGTGGGCGCCGTTGTCGGCGTCGCCGCGGGCGGACAGCAGCAGGGCTCGTCCGACCCGATCGAGGCGACCGCCGCCGACTCGACGCTCCTTGCGGACATACCTGCTGGGCAGCAGGCCGTCGCGCAGACCGCATCCCTGACGCAGCAGGCGGACGTTCAGTCCACCGCGGCCGACGCGGAGGCGCGCAAGTCCGCAGAGGAAGCAGCCCGCAAGCAGGCGGCCAAGGACGCGAAGGCCAAGAAGGCCGCCGCGGACAAGGCAGCCGCCGAGAAGCTGGCCAAGGAGCGGGAGGCGAAGAAGAAGCAGGAGCTCGCGAGCCGTTCGGCCACGCGGGACGCCTCCAGCTTCCCCCAGCAGGCTTCGTACACCGTCGCCGAGGTCCAGGCGATGGCGCGCCAGATCGTGCCGAGCGGCCAGTTCCAGTGCTTCAGCAACATCGTGCAGCACGAGAGCACCTGGAACTACAGGGCCACCAACCCCTCGTCGGGTGCCTACGGTCTGGTGCAGGCGCTACCCGCCTCCAAGATGTCCTCGGCGGGTGCCGACTGGCAGACCAATCCGGCCACCCAGATCAAGTGGGGCGTCAACTACATGAACGAGCGCTACGGCAGCCCGTGTGACGCCTGGGCGTTCTGGCAGGCCAACGGCCACTACTGAGCCGATTCCACCAAGCCCCGCCCGGCGGCGGCTCAGGATCGAACGCTTGACGAAACCCCCGGCCCAGGTCGGGGGTTTCGTGCATCCCCAGCAGGTAACGTCTCCTTGACGGCCAAGGGGGAACCTGGGGGTAGGAAACGAGAAATGTCCAAATTGCCGCAGTGGGTCGGCAGGCTGGGAACCGGACTAACCCGGCTCGCCCACCGGCTCGAATCCCAACAGGCCGAGATGCGGGGGCGCGGGGGCGACGGCGACGCCGGCCCGGGGACGCCCCCGGGGCCCGGACCGGGGCCCGAACGGGGGACTGAACGGGGGCCCGACCCCGGGCCCGAACCAGCCGGGGAACGCCCGCGGGACGGCGCCGGGAGCGCTGGCGCCGCCGACGGCCGGAAGAGCCCGGAGAGCCCCGAGACTCCGGAGGGCGCCGCGGGGGAGGGCGAGACCACCCGGCCGGAGCAGCCGGCCAGCGTGCCCGCACCGCCCGCCTACGCCCCCGCCGTCTCCGCCAGGCCCGACCCGGTGGCCGCCGTGCCCTGGGGCGTCCGCGTGGCCGCCGAGGCGGCCTGGCGGCTGCTGGTGCTCGGCGCCACGGTGTGGGTGCTCATGCGCGTCATCAGCTCCGTCCAGCTGGTGGTGCTGTCCTTCACCGTCGCGATCCTCATCACCGCGCTGCTGGAGCCCACCGTGACCCGGTTGCGTCGCCGCGGCGTGCCGCGCGGGCTGGCCACCGCGCTCACCTTCATCGCCGGGTTCGTCATCATGGGCCTGGTCGTGTGGTTCGTGGTCTGGCAGGTCATGGAGAACGTCGACGAGGTCTCGGGTGAGGTCCAGGCCGGTATCGACGATCTGCGGCGCTGGCTGCTGCACAGCCCGTTCCATGTGACCGAGAAGCAGATCAACCACGTGGCCAAGAGCCTGCGCGAGGCGGTGGGCGCCAACACCGAGCAGATCACCTCGGCGGGGCTGGAGGGCGTCACGGTCGTCGTCGAGGTGCTGACGGGCATCCTGCTGACGATGTTCTCCACGCTCTTCCTGCTGTACGACGGCCCGAAGATCTGGAACTGGACCCTCAAGCTGGTCCCCGCCCAGGCCCGCGAGGGCGTGGCGGGCGCGGGCCCGCGCGCCTGGTCGACGCTGACCGCCTATGTGCGCGGCACGGTGATCGTGGCGCTGATCGACGCGATCTTCATCGGCGTGGGCCTGTTCTTCCTCGATGTGCCGATGGCCGTGCCCCTGGCCGTCTTCATCTTCCTCTTCGCCTTCATCCCGCTGGTGGGTGCGGTGGTCTCCGGCGCGCTCGCGGTGGTCGTGGCGCTGGTCACCCAGGGCGTGTTCACGGGGGCGATGGTGCTGATCGTGGTGCTCGCCGTCCAGCAGATCGAGGGCCATGTGCTCCAGCCGTTCATCCTCGGCCGGGCGGTGCGGGTCCATCCGCTGGCCGTGGTGCTCTCGGTTGCGGCCGGTTCGCTGATCGGCGGCATCGGCGGCGCGGTGGTGGCCGTTCCGCTGGTGGCGGTCGCCAATACGGTGGTCGTCTACTTGCGCGGCTACAGCCAGGAGAACGCCCTGCGCGCCGTCCCCGGCCCGCACGGCGCCACCGCCTCCGGCGCGGCGCCCACCGGGCCGCCGGGGCTGCCGCCCGGGAAGGGCGGGGCCCGGTAGTCCGGCCCGGCCCGGCGCCACGGGTCCGACGAACGCCGAAGGGCGCCCCACCGGCCGGTGGGGCGCCCTTCGGGTCTTCGGTCTCCGTGACTCCGCGACCGAACGCGTCAGCCGTTCGCGGCCAGCACGCCCTCGGCGTCCAGGGTGGCGCCGACCGCCTGCAGCACGGCGGCGATCTTGAAGGCTTCCTGGATCGTCTCGCGGTCCACGCCCGCCTTGCGGAGCACCTGCTCATGCGAGTCGAGGCACATTCCGCAGCCGTTGATCGCGGACACGGCCAGCGACCACAGCTCGAAGTCGGTCTTGTCCACGCCCGGGTTGCCGATGACGTTCATCCGCAGCCCCGCGCGCAGGTTGCCGTACTCCGCGTCGGACAGCAGGTGCCGGGTCCGGTAGTAGACGTTGTTCATCGCCATGATGGCGGCCGCCGACTTGGCGGCGGTGTACGCCTCCGGCGAGAGGTTGGCCTTGGCCTCCGGCTCCAGCTCGGTCAGCACCCGCGGCGAACGCGAGGCGATCGCGCAGGCCAGCACGGTGCCCCACAGCTGCTGCTGCGGAAGCTCCGAATTGCCGATCACCGAACCGAGGTTCAGCTTGAGGTCCTTGGCGTAGTCCGGCAGCGCGGACTTCAGCTCATCGAGTGCCATGGGGTATCAGCTCACTCACCGGCGAGGAGGGCCACCGGGTCCAGGGTGTCCTCGCCCTTGCTCCAGTTGCACGGGCAGAGCTCGTCGGTCTGCAGGGCGTCCAGCACCCGCAGGACCTCCTTGGGGTTACGGCCCACGGAACCGGCCGTCACCATGGTGAACTGGATCTCGTTGTTCTGGTCCACGATGAAGACCGCGCGCTGCGCGAAGCCGTCCTCACCCTCGACGCCGCAGTCGCGCATCAGCTCGTGCTTGGAGTCGGCCAGCATCGGGAAGGGCAGGTCACGCAGGTCGGCGTGGTCCTTGCGCCAGGCGTGGTGGACGAACTCGGAGTCGCCGGAGACACCGAGGATCTGCGCGTCACGGTCGGCGAACTCGTCGTTCAGCTTGCCGAAGGCGGCGATCTCGGTCGGGCACACGAAGGTGAAGTCCTTGGGCCAGAAGAACACCACGCGCCACTTGCCCTCGTAGGTCTTGTGGTTGATCTGCTCGAACTCCTTGCCGCTCTCCAGCGACACGCAGGCGGTCAGGTCATACTCGGGGAACTTGTCACCGACGGTGAGCACGGGCACTCCTTGCAGCTTTCGCGTAGGAAAGACCCGGTCGTCCGGGTTTTCCTGGGGTTGGACGATCCCACCCTGGCACAGAGTGCATTGATCAGTGAAATAGCTACACTCGGTGGGGTTGATTGGAGGTGGCTATCAGTGGCCGCATCGCCCACACCGCAAGGCAAACCGCGCCAGCCGAGCATTTCCCAGCTCAGGGCCTTCGTCGCGGTCGCGGAGCAGCTGCACTTCCGCGATGCCGCGGCCGCCATAGGGATGAGCCAGCCCGCGCTCTCGGGCGCCGTCGCCGCGCTCGAGGAGGCACTCGGTGTCCAGCTGCTCGAGCGTACGACGCGCAAGGTGCTGCTCAGTCCGGCGGGGGAGCGGCTGGCGGTCCGTGCACGCACCGTGCTCGAAGCGGTCGGGGAGCTGCTGGAGGAGGCCGAGGCGGCGCGGGCGCCCTTCACCGGTGTGCTGCGGCTCGGGGTGATCCCGACCGTGGCGCCGTATCTGCTGCCGACCGTGCTGCGGCTGGTGCACGAGCGCTATCCCCGGCTCGACCTCCAGGTGCACGAGGAGCAGACCGCCTCGCTGCTGGAGGGGCTGGCCCACGGGCGCCTGGATCTGCTGCTGCTCGCGGTGCCGCTGGGGGCGCTCGGGGTGGTCGAGATGCCGCTGTTCGACGAGGACTTCGTGCTGGTCACACCGCGGGACCACTGGCTGGGCGGCCGCGATGACATCCCCCGCGAGGCGCTCAAGGAGCTGGATCTGCTGCTGCTCGACGAGGGCCATTGCCTGCGCGACCAGGCCCTGGACATCTGCCGGGAGGCGGGCCGCACCGAGGGCACCCCGGTGACCACCAGCGCCGCCGGGCTCTCCACCCTGGTGCAGCTGGTCGCGGGCGGGCTCGGGGTGACGCTGCTGCCGCGCACCGCGCTCCGGGTGGAGACCGCGCGCAACGACCACCTGGCCACCGGCGACTTCGCCGATCCGGCCCCCGCCCGCCGGATAGCCCTGGCCATGCGGGCGGGCGCGGCGCGCACGGAGGAGTTCGAGGCGTTCGCGGAGGCCCTGCGCGAGGCGCTGCGGCCGCTGCCGGTACGGGTCGCCCGGGGGTGAGTGTCAGGGGCGCCCGGCTGCCAGGACCGCCTCCACGTCCAAGGTGACCTCGGCGCCGATCGACTCCGGGAGCGTGATGTGCTCGCCCGGGGCGTAGACGCGGTGGGTGTCGTAACCGCCCTCGACGGGGTCGGTCAGCACATGGACCCGACCGTGCTTGCGGTTGACGACCACATAGACCGGAACCTTGGCCTCCGCATATGCGGTGACCTTGTTCCGCAGATCGTTGTTGAAGTTGCTGGACGTCACCTCCAGCACCAGCCGGAAGGACATGGGGTCATAGCAGTTGTTCTCGATCAGGTGCTCGAGGATGTCGGCGTCGACCACTGCCAGGTCCGGGATGGCATAGTCCTCGGGGCCGGTGGGCAGCCACAGGCCGATCCCCTGGACGACCTTGGTCTCCTTGCTGTGCAGCCCCGCTTCCATCAAGGGGATCATGATGTCGGTGAGCGCCATGCCATGCGGCGCATCTGGCGGTGGGGCCACGGTGATTACTCCCCCGATGATCTCGACTCGATAGCCCGGGTGCTGCTCCATGAGCTTGTTGGCTTCCTCGAGCAGAGGCAGCGGCTCGGGGCGGTGGGGCCCCTCGACTGCGGCAGCAGACATGGCTGGTCTCCCGGTGGTTGATGTCGAGAACATCATCGTAGGCCGGGGCACAGGGGCGTGTCCTCTCTGTCGGGATTCACCCAGACGGGCGGCATAACCGCTGGAAACAGGGGCAAGGGGCCATTCCCGCAGATGGGAACGGCCCCCGACGCAGGCGCGGCGGGACGGGGCCTACTCCGTCCGCAGCCCCTCCGGCCGCATCATCCGCCACAGCGGCGGCAGGCTGACCAGGGTCACCAGCAGGATGACCCCGCCGCCGACACCGGTCATGGTGGCGAGCCCGGTCCAGTCCACGGCCAGCGGCTGCCCGACCATCTTCAGCAGCATCACGCCCAGGGCCAGCCCGCCCGCGATCGACAGCGCCAGGCCCAGCACCACCGGGATCGCGGTCTGCCACAGCACGGACCAGCTGAGCGTGGTGCGCCGGGTGCCGAAGGCGACCAGGACCGACAGCAGCCGTTTGCGCTCGCGGAGCTGCTCCAGAGTGGTCACGATCATGCTGGCCCCGATGAGCAGCAGGGTCGCGGTGGCGCCGATGAACAGGGCCTTGCGGATGACCGTGAACTCCTCCGACTGCGAGGTGCTGCTGAGCCGCATGACGTCCATCGTCGGGGAGAGCACCGCGCTGGCGTTGCGCACGTACTCGGTCGCGTCCGGCACCGACGTGTCCAGCCGGATCATGGCCACCGCGCGGGGGTCCGGCAGATCGGCGACATCGAAGGCGCCGGGGGTGGCGAAGATGCCGGTGCGTTCGCCTCCGGTCGGGTCCTGCCGGGGCTTGACCTTCGTGGCCGACGCGGGAATCGTCCACAGCTTCTTCCTGCTCAGGTCCGGCTCGCCCTCGTCGTCGAAGGAGAGATTGACCTGGGCGCCCGGCTTGGCGAAGCCCGCCCCCTCCCCGTAGTAGCTGGGCGAATCGACGAGGAAGACATCCCCGTTCTCGCAGCTGGTGATGCGGATCACCTCGCGGAGCGAGGTGCAGTCGGCGACGGTGAGGGACTCCTCCGGGTACGTCGACGGGTCGTCCTTGTCGCGGTGCACATCGGAGACGTAGTCCTCGGTGACGCCGAGCACATCGCGCACGCCCTTGGTCGCGCGGTACCGCGCGAAGGCGTCGCGGGCCTGGGCGCCGTCGGCCACCGGGACGTTCGCCATCAGCTGGGCGCGGTGCGGGTCCTGGCCGGTCCGCTCGGTGTTCTGGTCCTGCACGGTGGCGAAGAGCATCTGGATCGCGATGGCGCCGGCGACGGCGACCGTGATGCCGCTGACCGCGCGCGAGGCGGTACCGCTGCTGAGCTGGAGCCGGCGGGTGGCGAGCTGCCAGGGCACCGAGCCCCGGCCGCCGAACCGTTCCACCACGGCCTCGACGACCCAGGGCAGCAGCGCGGTGACGCCGATGAGCAGCAGCACCGCGCCGGCCGCGGCCTGGTACGCCTTCCTGTCACCACCGGCGCTCCCGGACCCGAAGCCGCCCGCGAGCGGCAGCAGCAGGGCCAGGCCCAGCAGCGGCAGCAGCAGCCGCCACCACAGGCGCCGGCGCTTGGGCGCGGCGTTCCGGACGACGCCCAGCGGCTCGATGGCGATACCGCGCAGGGCGACCAGGGTGACGATGACGGCCGAGGCGGGCACGGCCACCGCGACCGCCAGGGCGAGCGGGGTGGACGGCACGATGTCGGACGAGAAGAAGCTGACGCCCCAGACCTCGACACCGCCGATGATCTCCCGCCCCAGCAGGAACAGTGCGGTGCCGACGGCGAGCCCGAGGAGCGAGCCGAAGAGCGACTCCCCGGCGGCGATCCGCCGGGTCATATGGGTGTCGGCGCCGACCAGCCGCAGCGCGGCCAGCCGCCGGTCGCGCCGCTCCCCGCCGAAGCGGGCGGCGGTGGCGATGAAGATCACCACCGGCAGCAGCAGCACCACACAGCCCACGATGATCAGCAGCAGCAGGGCGGGGTCGAGGGGGTTGGGCTTGCCGGCGTTCTTGGTGCCCCAGCGGTCGATGCGGTAGTCGGCGATCCCCCGGTCGAACGTCTTGTGGCTGAGCCCCGCGTAGTAGCGCAGATCGGACGGGCCGGAGAGGCCGTCGTGGGAGATGGTGCCGATGGTGCGGTAGGGGAAGCGCTCGCGCAGCAGCTCGCCGTCGTCGGAGTCGAGCAGCTTCTTCAGCGCGGGCGAGACCCACATCTGGCCGGGGCCCGGGATGTGGCTGATGCCCGGGGGTTTGGGCGGGCTGTCGCCGTCGGGCGCCATCACCAGGCCGTCGATGTCCTGGTCGCGGTACGTGGTGCTCGCCTGGCCGAGGCGGATGGTGTCGGGGCCGGGCTTGGGGTCCTCCTGGAAGCCGAGCGCGGCGCGGGCGTCGGACCGCTCACCGCGCAGTGCGTACGCGGTGGGGACGGAGGAGGCCAGCAGCAACAGCGCCACCCCCAGGCCGACACCCACCGCCGTCATGATCGTCCTGGCCCAGCTCTCCCGGCCGCCGGTGACCGCGAACCGGGCGCCCATGGCCAGGTCGGCGGCCCAGCGGGCGACGGAGACGCGGGGACGTGGCTCCTCCGCCGGGGCGTCCTGGCCGCTTATCGCGTCGTGGCCGCTCATCGGACCCCTGCCATGTCCCGCGCCTTGCCGTCGCGGACGACGACCTCGCGGTCGGAGTAGGCGGCGACCCGGGCCTCGTGGGTGACCAGCACCACGGCGGTACGGGACTCCCGGGCGGCCTCGGTCAGCAGCTCCATCACCCGCTCCCCGTTGAGCGAGTCCAGCGCGCCGGTCGGCTCGTCGGCGAACAGCACCCGCGGCCCGGTGACCAGCGACCGGGCGACGGCGACCCGCTGCCCCTGACCGCCGGAGACCTCACCGGGCCGCTTGTGCGCCACATCGGCGACCTCCAGCCGCTCCATCCAGGCCGAGGCGCGGGCCTCGGCCTCCTTGCGCCTGGTGCCGTTCAGCCGCAGCGGCAGCGCGACGTTCTCCACACAGCTCAGCTCGGGGACGAGCTGGCCGAACTGGAAGACGAAGCCGAACTCGCCGCGGCGCAGCCCGCTGCGCTCGGCGTCCGACAGGGAGGTCAGCTCGCGCCCGTTGTAATGGACGGAGCCGGAGTCCGGCTTCACGATCCCGGCCAGGCAGTGGAGCAGCGTCGACTTGCCCGAGCCGGAGGGCCCCATGACGGCGACGACCTCGCCGGGGTGGATGGAGAAGTCCGCGCCCTCCAGGGCGGGGGTGTGCCCGTACGTCTTGTGCAGGGACGTGGCGATCAGCAAGGAGCCTGCCGGGGTCATGAACGCACCGCCTTGGCGAGTTGGCCGAGGCGGGCGGCGGTGAGCTCCAGCCAGCGCAGATCGGCCTCGAGGTGGAAGAGGGCGTGGTCGCAGATGAGTTGGTCGCTGAGGTCGCCGCCGCGCTTGCGCTGGGTCAGGTCGCGCATCAGCCGCAGGTGTTCGGCGCGCTGGACGTCGAGGAGATCGGCCGCGTCGCGCCCGGTGAGCAGGGCGATGACGACCTTGGTGTAGAGGACCGACTGGAGGTACGGCTCGGGCTTCTCGGGCTGGGTGAGCCAGTGCTCCACATCGGTGATGCCCGCGTCGGTGATGGCGTAGCGCTTGCGCTCCGGGCCACCGCCGTGCTCGATGCCGTCGACCTCCACCAGGCCGTTCTTCAGGAGCCGGGACATGGTCGAGTAGACCTGCCCGTAGTGCAGCGGGCGGTCGTGTCCGAATCTTTCGTCGAAGGCTCGCTTGAGGTCGTAGCCGTGGCGCGGGCCGCCCTCGAGGAGTCCGAGCAGGGTGTGGCCAATTGACATGTCCGGCACTCTACACCATGCGTATACCTGGAGTGTATAGCTGCGCTGGGAGACGCGTAACCCCAGGTCGGAGAGGTGCGACGGGGGTCAGGGCCGGTGCGGCTCGCGGCCGGTGTCCTCCGGGCCCTCGGCGGGGTCCGTATCCTCCGCGCCCTCGGCGGGCCGCCTCGGCGGGCGGCCCCGGCGCGGGATCGGACGCGCCGCCCCGGGCAGCCGGCCCGCGTCCGCGAGCGCCTTGCGCAGCAGGAACTCGATCTGCGCGTTGGCGCTGCGCAGTTCGTCGTTGGCCCAGCGCGCCAGGGCGTCATGGACGGCCGGGTCGAGCCGCAGCAGCATCTGCTTGCGCTGCCGCGGCTGCCGCGCCGTGCGCCCGCTCTCGTCCGTCACTGGTACAGCGTGCCGGTGTTCAGAACGGGCTGCGGAGAGCGGTCCCCGCAGAGCACCACCATCAGATTGCTGACCATGGCGGCCTTGCGCTCCTCGTCCAGTGCCACGATCTCCTCCTCGGCGATCCGGGCCAGCGCCGCCTCGACCATGCCGACCGCGCCGTCCACGATCTGCCGCCGCGCGGCCACCACCGCGCCCGCCTGCTGGCGCTGGAGCATCGCGGAGGCGATCTCGGGGGCGTAGGCGAGGTGGGTGAAGCGCGATTCGATGATGCGGACACCGGCCGCCTCGACCCGGGCGTGCAGTTCGATGGCCAGCTTCTCGGTGATCTCCTCGGCGTTGCCGCGCAGCGAGAGGGCGTCCTCATCGTGGGCGTCGTACGGGTACTCGATGGCGATGTGCCGGACCGCGGCCTCGGTCTGGGTGGCGACGAACTCCAGGAAGTCGTCCACCTCGAACATCGCCTGGGCGGTGTCCTCGACCTTCCAGACGACGACCGCGGCGAGCTCGATCGGGTTGCCGTAGGCGTCGTTGACCTTGAGCACCGCGGTCTCGTGGTTGCGCACCCGGGTGGAGATCTTCTCCCGGCTGGTGAGCGGGTTCACCCAGCGCAGCCCGTCGGTGCGGATGGTGCCGCGGTAGCGGCCGAAGAGCTGGACCACCCGGGCCTCGCCGGGCGCGATGGTGTTGAGGCCGCACATGGTGAGGATCGAGGCGAGGATCACCACGATGCCGGAGACGATCAGCAGCGTGGACCAGGCGCCCTTGTGCTCGGAGGCGACGGCGGCGCCCGCGAGGATCAGCCCGACGCCGCCCGCGAGTCCGGCCAGGCCCCCGAGCAGGGCCAGCCCGCCGCTGACGTTGTGCGCGGGCCGCTCCCGGACCCGGGGCTCCGGGAGGGACGGTATGTCGGGCTGGTCGGTGATGCCGTCGGTTGCGGTGGCGTCGGCCATGGGGGCTCCCCGTTCCGTTCGGTGGTGCGGTCTATCAAAGTGATAGCACATTAGACCTCCCTGGCAACCCTTGGCGCCCGTAAGCCGTCAGTTCCCTTGGAGCGGGTGCTCTTTGTCACCTTCGGAAAAAGCGAGATCGATGCGCATTTGAGGGTTGTTGCGGTGTTAGTTTCATGAGCTGGCCTGGGGGGCTTACGGACTGGAGCGGCGGGAGCGATGGGTAGAGCGGAAGAGCGACGCGCGCGGCAGAAGAGCGCTCGCAGAGCCAAGCGGGCGGCGAAGTCGGGGGGCATACGCCGCTTCTTCACCTGGAAGTGGCTGCTGGGGTACGTCCTGGGGCTCGCCGCGTTGCTCGTCGGGGCCTTCTTCGTCCTCTATCTGCTGGTCGAGGTTCCGCCCGCCAACGCCGCGGCCAAGGCGGAGGCCAACATCTACAAGTACAGCGACGGCACGATCATGGCGAAGACGGGCGACGTCAACCGTGAGTCCGTACCGCTGTCCAAGATCCCCAAGAAGGTGCAGCACACCTTTGTCGCCGCCGAGAACAAGGACTTCTACGGCGACTCCGGCGTCTCGTTCACCGGCACCGCCCGCGGTCTCATCAACACCGCGCTGGGCCGGGGCAAACAGGGTGGTTCGACCATCACCCAGCAGTACGTCAAGAACTACTACCTGAGCCAGGAACAGACCGTCAGCCGCAAGCTGAAGGAACTGGTGATCTCGCTCAAGGTCGACCAGCAGAAGTCCAAGGACTACATCCTCGCGGGCTACATCAACACCAGCTACTACGGCCGCGGCGCCTACGGCATCCAGGCCGCCGCCCGCGCGTACTACAACAAGGACGTCGAGGACCTCAGCGTCGAGCAGGGCGCCTATCTCGCGTCGGTGCTCCAGGCGCCCAGCCAGTACGACTGGTCGGCGGCGGGCCCCAAGGGCAAGCGGCTGGTGAAGGCCCGCTGGAACTACGTCCTCGACAACATGGTCGAGAAGGACTGGCTGTCCAGGAGCGAGCGCGAGGGGATGAAGTTCGACGTGCCCATCGAGCCCCGTCCCATCCCGGGTCTCGACGGCCAGGCGGGCTATTTCATCGAGGCGGCGAAGAAGGAGCTCTACAAGGCCGGGGTCTCGGAGAATGAGTTCGAGGCCGGTGGCTGGACCATCACCCTCAACATCGACAGGAAGAAGCAGAAGGCGCTGGAGAAGGCGGTCCGTACCGAGCTGACCGACAAGCTGGACCCGAAGAATCGCAAGGTCGACAAGGACGCGCAGGTCGGCGCGGTTTCGGTGGACCCCGAGTCCGGTGGCATCGTGGCGATGTACGGCGGCGCCGGCTACACGGAGCACTGGACCAACAACGCCACCCGCTCGGACTACCAGCCCGCCTCCACCTTCAAACCGCTGATCCTGGCCTCGGCCCTGGAGAACGGCTCGACCACCCAGGACGGCACGCCGATCACGTCCAGCACCCTCTACGACGGCACCAGCAGACGGCCCGTCAAGGGCAGCGACACCGCCTTCGCCCCGCCGAACGAGGACAACAAGTCCTACGGACCGATCAGCGTCCAGAAGGCGATGAACAACTCCGTCAACTCCGTCTTCGCGCAGATGGCGGTGGACGTGGGCCTGGACAAGGTGAAGAGCACCGCCATCGATCTCGGCATGGACAAGGAGGCGGGCGGCTTCGACGTACGCCCCGCGATGTCGCTGGGCGTGATGGGCGCCAGCCCGCGTGACATGGCCGGGGTCTACGCGACCCTCGACAACCACGGCAAGAAGGTCACCCCGGCGATCGTGAAGTCCGCCGAGAAGGGCGATGAGCGGCCCGAACTCCCCGATCCCACCAACGGTCAGGCGATCAGCCGCGGCGCCGCCGACTCCGTGACCTCCGTCCTGACCGGGGTGGTCGACGACGGCACCGGCCAGGCGGTGCGGCAGCAGGGCCAGGCGGTCGCGGGCAAGACCGGCACCTCGGACGACAACAAGTCGGCCTGGTTCTCCGGCTACACCCCCGACCTGGTGACCTCCGTCGGGATGTTCGGCGAGGGCGAGAAGGGCAAGCAGGTCTCGCTCAAGGGCACCGCGGGCGGCGGCCGCGTCAACGGCGGTGACTTCCCGGCCAGGATCTGGGCCGCGTACACCCAGTCCGCGCTGAGCGGGGAGAAAGCCTCGAAGTTCGACCTGGACACCGACATGGGGGCGGCGGTCAAGCCGCCCGCGCCGCCGAGCTCGAGCGACACCTCGGAGTCGCCCTCGTCCAGCCCGTCGGCGAGCGAGTCCGCCAGTGAGTCGCCCTCGTCGTCCCCGTCGGCGAGCGAGTCCGCCAGTGAGTCGCCGAGCGCCTCGTCGTCGGCGTCCCCCTCGGGCGACGCCGACTCCCCGAGCCCGCCCGACCCGTCGAGCTCGGCCTCGGGCGACGACGACGGCATCCTCCGCCGCCAGCAGCAGTGACGGCCCGGGGCGGGCGCGCTTCTCGGCACGCCCGCCCCGGACCGCATCGCCGCCGGGTCAGAAGTTCTCCTCGATCTGGCTCTTCGGCATCGCGAGGGCGAAGAAGCCGTAGACCCGTCTCGACCGGCCGAGCCGGCTCAGGACGGCATCGCCAGTTCGAACCAGACGACCTTCCCCGTGGACAGCCGGGTCGCGCCCCAGCGCCGCGCCATCCGGTTCACCAGATACAGCCCGCGCCCGCCCTCGTCGGACGGCCGGGCCTGGCGCAGCCGGGGGAGCTGCGGCACGTCGTCGCCGACCTCGCAGCGCAGGACGTCCGTGCGCAGCAGCCGCAGCGTGATGGGCCGCTCCGCGTAGCGCACCGCGTTGGTCACCACCTCGCTGACCAGCAGCTCCACCGCGTCCGTCAGATCGTCGAGGTCCCAGCGGGCCAGTGCCCGGCGGGCCAGCCGGCGCGCCTGCCCGGCCGTCTGGGCCTTCGGGTCCAGGAACCAGTAGGCGACATCGCTGGGCGCGATGCCCTCGAAGCGGGCCGCGAGCAGTGCCACGTCGTCGTCGCGGTCGCCGGGGCCGAGCATGTCCAGCACCTCGTCGCACAGCGGCTCCAGCGGCGGCGGGTTGGGGCCGGTGAGCCGGGCGGTGGCGGTCAGCCGCTCCCGCAGCTGCTCGATCCCGGTCCAGACATCGCGCATCCGCGACTCGACCAGGCCGTCGGTGTAGAGCATCAGGGTGGCCCCGGCCGGGGCGTCCAGCTCCACCGCCTCGAAGTCGACACCGCCGACCCCGATCGGCGCCCCCGGCGGCACCCGCAGCACCTCGGCGCGGCCGCCCCGGTGCAGCAGCAGCGGCGGCGGATGGCCCGCGTTGGCCACCACGATGCGGTGCGCCACCGGGTCGTAGACCGCGTACAGGCAGGTGGCCATGCGGTCGGTGCCCAGCCGCTGGGCCTGCTCGTCCAGGTGGTGCAGCACCTCCTGGGGCGGCAGGTCGAGCCCGGCGAGGGTCTGCGCGGTGGTGCGCAGCTGGCCCATGATCGCGGCGGAGGTCATCGAATGGCCCATCACATCGCCGACCACCAGCGCCACCCGGTTGCCCGGCAGCGGGATCGCGTCGTACCAGTCGCCGCCGACCCGCGCGGTCTCGGCGGCGGGCAGATAGCGGCTGGCCAGCCGGACGCCGGTGGGCTGCGGCAGCGAGTCGGGCAGCATGGTGCGCTGGAGCTCGTCCGCGATGTACACCTCGCGCCCGTACAGCACCGCCTTGTCGACGCCGAGCGCGGTGTGGGTGGCCAGCTGGGCGGCCACCAGCAGATCGTCCGGTTCGAACGGCGGCCGGTCCGGACGGCGTACGAAGACGGCCGCGCCGATCACCCGGCGGCGGCCGCGCATCGGCGCCAGCACGGTCCGCTGACCGGTCGCCACCGACGTTCCCTGGCCGAGGAGTTCGGGCAGCGCGGCGCGGGCCGCCTGGGAGTCGCCGAACACCGGTCGCACCCCGCGCAGCACCTCGGCCAGCGGACCGCCCGCCTCCACCTCGCACAGCTCGGCGGCCGGTCCGCCGCCCACGGCGGGCGCCAGATCCGCCTGCGAGGGCATCACCGACAGCCGGCCGCTGTCGGTGTCCGGGTCCAGCGGGATCCGGTCGGTGCGGCGCAGCCGCAGCATCATCGGGCCGACCGGGCGCTCGTCGCCGACCGGCAGCGGATCGCGCAGATAGACCAGGATCGCGTCGGCGAAGGTGGGCACGGTGGCCCGGCACAGGCCCAGCACGATCTCGTCCAGGTCGATGCCCCGGGCGATCCGCCGGGTGGCGGCCCCCACGAACCGCAGCCGGTCACCGCTCCGGTCCCGCGCGGTGGCCGCCTCGGCGGCCGCGGAACCGGCCGCGGGCGGCACCGCGGGCACCCCGCCCTCCGGCGCGCTGTAGGCGACCTCTCCGGCCGTGGCGGCCGCCGCATGGGCCTCGCCGGGCCGCTCCGGATGCTCGCCCGCGCCGGCGCCCCGGCGCGCCGCTCCGCGGCCGCGTGCGTCGCCCTGGGCGGCCGGTGGCTGCTCCTCGGGGCCGGTGCCGCCGTTCGCTCCCGGTCGGCGCGCCGCGCCTCTTGCGGCATTGCGATCCGCGTCCCACACAGGCTCGCCCTCCGGTGTGCCGTGCTCCGGCTGCGCCGGGTGCTCGCTCTCCGCCGTGTTCCGGCGCTCCCTGCCTCCGCCACCGCGTGCCGCCGTGGCGCTTCCCCGCCCGTCCGCCCCGTCCGTGCCGCTCCTGCCGCGGCCACGGCGCGCGGGCCCCGTCCGGTCGGCGCCGTCGCCGCGCTCGGGGGCGGCGCCGCGCCCTCTGGTGCGGGGCGCGGGCTCCCCGGAAGGACCCGGCGGTCCGTCGTGGGCCGTCGGCCCCGCGGGGCCGTCCGTGGGGTAGGCCGGACGCGGGCGGCCGTCGCCCGGCTCCTGGCCGGGGGCAGCCGTCTGCCGCACGGCGGTCCGCGGGTCCGGGACCGCGCCGTGCGCGTCGTCGGGCGCGGGTGCGCCCGGGGCGGCGGCAGAGGTGGCCGCCTGCCGCCTGTTGTGGGAGGTGGGGTGCTCCGTCACGCGTGGGTTTCCATCCGTCCGGGGCCGTGCGCCCGCGTCTCGTGGGCGCACCGAGTGTCAGGCACGTCGTCGGCAGTTCAGATAGAGCTGGATCTCGGGTGGTACGTCCGTGCTGGCCGGGGCGTACGCGTGCGAGTCCTCCCCGGCGATCTCGAAGCCCGCATCGCGGACGACCTGGCGCAGCTCGTCCCGCAGATAACCGGATACCCGGACCGAGTTGCCGAGGAACGGAATGGGGAAGTCGTCGACGTCCGCCTCCACCATGCCCAGCCCCAGCAGCCCCCCGGGCCGCAAGCCGGCGTGCAGGGTCCGCAGTGCGTACGGGATCTCCGGGCGGGGCAGCAGCAGCAGCGTGAAGTAGGCGGCGATGCCGTCGAAGGGGCCGAGCTCCCGGATGCCTCCAGGGCCGTACCGGCCGCCCACCCGCAGATCGACGATGTCCACATGGTGGAAGGTGGCCTCCGGCACATTGTCCCGGGCCAGCTTGAGCATCCCCGGGGAGATGTCGATCCCGACCACCTCGTGCCCCGCGTCGACCAGCTGACGGGCCGTGGGCAGGCCCGTGCCGCAGCCGACGTCGAGCACCCGGGAGCCGGGCGGAAGCGTTTCGGCCAGCCAGCGGCCGGCGTCGATCTGGCCCTCCTTGTGCGGAAAGGCGTCGTCGTAGCGGTCGCCGATGTGGTCGAAGGCTTCCGCCTGGCCGCTGCGGTCCAGTGCGAGGCGGTCGAAGTCCTCGTAGCCCTCGTAACCGTCCCCGTGCTCGTCCTCACCGCTCACGACTCCGCCCCCTCCTGTGACGTTACGTCAGATCTTGCGCATCGCCCGTGACTTGCGCCGGCGTCTGGTGTCCCGCATGGGCAGTGTTCCGGACGACGATCCTACGTTTGAAACACTGGGACACGACAAGAGGTTCATGACCTCGAGTGTGCCGAGGTGCGCTTCTTGTCCGTACGGCCCCAGTCCGCCGGAAGGGCGGGCACGGACCACGCGGGGTCGGGCCGCCAGTTCTCCCACCCGTCCCGGAACGGCGCTCCCCAGGACTCGATGGTCGCGACGGCCGCCCGGCCCGCGTCCCGGACCCGCTCCGCCTGCTCGGGACCCATCAGCCCGGCCCGCTGCGCCTGCGTGAACTCGTCCTCGTCCTTCCATTCCCAGCCGCGGTCGGCGTAGACCGCGATGTCCAGGAAGTGGTCCTCGGAGTCCACTCCGCGGTCCCAGCGGACCAGCGGCTCCTCCAGGTTCACGTACCAGTTCCGGAACCGCCAGCCGTGGTCCCAGAACAGCCACACCGACCACGGCTCGCCGGGCCGGGCCAGCTTCAGCACACCGGTGCCGAACCACTGGGACAGCGCGGTGGTCCGCGGCTTGGTGTACCGGGTGGGCAGCGGCTCGTGGTGCACCGAGGTGCCGTCGGTGAGCTGCGGTTTGACGCAGACGGTGCCGGGGGCCAGCCAGACGGCGAGCAGCTCCGCGGTGTCCTCGACGACGGTCACGGGACGGCAGATGTGGATGAGCTCGGAGGCGTTGGCCCGATAGCGCCACAGAATGTGGTCGCCCGGTGCCCACCGGGCGGTGTCCGCCGTCCCCGTCGTCTCCACGATGTCCGCTGTCATGAGCAGATCTTAGGTGCGCGCGGGCCGCGATGCCGTGACCTATGACGCAACCGGGGGCCAACGCCCGGCTAAGGATGTGTCATGCGCAGGACGTCCAGCGCCTCGTCCAGCTGCTCCAGCGTCAGCAGCCCGCGCTCCACGTAGCCGGACTCCAGCACCACCTCGCGGATCGTCTTGCGCTCCGCCAGCGACCGCTTGGCCACCTTCGCCGCCTCCTCGTAGCCGAGGTAGCGGTTGAGCGGGGTGACGACGGACGGCGAGGACTCCGCGTACTCCCGCGCCCGCTCGGCGTTGGCGGTGATCCCGTCGATCGTGCGGTCCGCGAGCAGCCGGGAGACGTTGGTCAGCAGCCGGATCGACTCCAGCAGATTCTTGGCGATCACCGGGAACATCACATTGAGCTCGAAGTTCCCGGCGGCCCCGGCCGTGGCGACCGTGGCGTCATTGCCGGTGACCTGCGCCGCGACCATCAGCGTGGCCTCGGGGATCACTGGGTTGACCTTCCCCGGCATGATCGACGAGCCGGGCTGGAGATCGGGCAGCGCGATCTCGGCGAGCCCGGTGCGCGGGCCCGACGCCATCCAGCGCAGATCGTTGGCGATCTTGGTGAGACCGACCGCGATGGTCCGCAGCTGCCCGGACGTCTCGACCAGCCCGTCCCGCGCGCCCTGGGCCTCGAAGTGGTCCCGGGCCTCGGTCAGCGGCAGCCCGGTGGCGCGCACCAGTTCGGCGATGACGGCGGCGGCGAACCCGGGCGGCGTGTTGATCCCGGTGCCCACCGCCGTACCGCCCAGCGGCAGCTCGGCCAGCCGGGGGAGCGAGGCGCGCAGCCGCTCGATCCCGTACCGCACCTGGGCCGCGTAGCCGCCGAACTCCTGACCGAGGGTCACCGGAGTGGCGTCCATCAGATGGGTCCGCCCCGCCTTGACCACCTCGGCGAACTCGGCGGCCTTGCGCTCCAGGGCCTCCGCCAGATGGGCCAGGGCCGGGATCAGATCACCGGTGACGGCCGCGGTGGCCGCGATGTGGATGGAGGAGGGGAAGACGTCGTTGGACGACTGGCTGGCGTTGACGTGGTCGTTGGGGTGCACCGGGCGGCCCAGGCGCTCGCTCGCCAGGGTGGCCAGCACCTCGTTGGTGTTCATGTTGGACGAGGTGCCGGAGCCGGTCTGGAAGACGTCCACCGGGAAGTGGTCGTCCCAGCGGCCCTCGGCGACCTCGGCCGCCGCCTCCGAGATCGCCGCCGCGACGTCCTTGTCCACCACGCCCAGCTCGGCGTTGACCAGGGCGGCCGCGCCCTTGATCCGGGCCAGCGCCTGGATGTGCGCCCGCTCCAGGCGCTGCCCGCTGACGGGGAAGTTCTCCACCGCCCGCTGGGTCTGGGCGCGCCACTTGGCGTCCGCGGGCACCCTGACCTCTCCCATGGAGTCGTGCTCGATGCGGTAGCCCTCCCGGGGGCTGTCGTCGCGGGGGCTCTCGTCGGTCATGGGGACACCTCCGTCCAGCTCAGCGTCTTCACCTCACGCCGTGTTCCCGCGGCCGCCGGGCCGAATGGGTGAGCCCGGTCACCGCACGGCCTCGGGCGCCCGCGGGGTCTCCACCTCGCCGGTGCGCTTGAGCTTCTGCCACGGCAGCAGGGCGCCGGTGGCCGCGGTGACACAGGAGTGCAGCAGCACCAGATACATCAGCTGGCGGTAGGCGATCTGCTGCAACGGCAGTACGGCCAGCGCCCGGTAGCTCTCCCGGTCCAGCCGGAACGCGTACGCCGCGCCCAGTAGCTGCACCAGCAGCAGCGCGGCCCAGGCCAGCAGCGAGCGCACCGGGTCCAGGAAGATCACCCCGTAGAGGGTGAAGAGGTCGATCAGCGGTGCGCACAGCGGGGTGAGGATCTGGAAGAGCACCACCAGCGGCATCCCCACCCGGCCGAACCGCCCCGAGGGGCCCCGGTCGATCAGCGAGCGGCGGTGCTTCCACAGCGCCTGCATGGTGCCGTAGGACCAGCGGTAGCGCTGCTTCCACAGCTGGCCGAGGGAGCTGGGCGCCTCGGTCCAGGCGCGGGCGTGCTCCTGGTAGACCACCCGCCACCCCGCCCGGTGCAGGGCGATGGTGATGTCGGTGTCCTCGGCCAGGGTGTCCGCGCTCATGCCCCCGGCCTCCAGCAGCGCCCGGCGGCGGAAGGCGCCGATCGCGCCGGGGATGGTGGGCATGCAGCGCAGCAGGTCGTACATCCGCCGGTCGAGGTTGAAGCCCATCACGTACTCGATGTGCTGCCAGGCGCCGATCAGCCGGTTCCGGTTGCCGACCTTGGCGTTGCCCGCCACGGCGCCCACCCGTGAGTCGGCGAACGGGCGCACCAGCTCCCGGACGGTGGTGGGTTCGAAGACGGTGTCGCCGTCCATCATCACGATCAGCTCGTGGCTCGCATGGGCGATGCCCCGGTTGAGGGCCGCGGGCTTGCCCGCGTTGGCCTGGCGCAGCACCCGTACGTTGGGCAGCCCCATCGCCTCGGCGATATCGGCGGTGCCGTCGGTGGAGCCGTCGTCGACGACCAGGATCTCGATCGGGTGGGTGGAGGCGGACAGCGACTTCAGGGTGTTGGCGATGCACTCCTTCTCGTTGTACGCGGGCACGATCACGCTCACCGGATCGGTCACCTCCTGCACCCGGCTCCAGCGCCGCCGCTCCCGGGAGCGCCGGTGCCACCAGGCGAGGACCACCATCAGCAGCAGCCGCCCGATCACCGAGAAGCCCACCAGCCCCAGCAGCCCCATCAGGAACGGCAGCGCGCTGTGGCTGACCGCGGCCGCCCAGATCAGCGCCCGGCCCTCCCAGACCGGCAGGGTGCGGGCCGGGTGGTTGGCGCTGTGGGCGCCGAGCGCGCCGGTGATCGTGGTGAAGGAGTAGCCCTTCTTCTTCATCCGCTCGATGTACAGCGACAGGGCCTTCACGGTGCGCGCGCGGTTGCCGCCCGCGTCGTGGAAGAGCACGGACGCGCCCTTCTTCCCCTCGGGAGTGGCGTTCTGGACGATCTCCTTGACCGGGGGCCGCTGCCAGTCCTCGCTGTCGGTGTCCACGAAGGCGCTGATGTAGCCCTTGGAGCCGATGTGCTGCTGCACCGGCCAGGTGCGGTCGTCCAGCGCGCGGACCTTGGAGGCGTACGGCGCGCGGAAGAGCGAACTGGTGATGCCCGCCGCACCGGCCAGGGCCAGCTGGGACTGGGCCAGTTCGCGGTCCATGCGCCCCTTGTCCTGGTACGACAGGTCGACATGGGAGAAGGTGTGCACCCCGACCTCATGGCCCGCGGCGCGCATCCGGCGGACCAGCTCCGGATGGCGGATCACCATCTGGCCCAGCACGAAGAAGGTCCCCCGCACCTTGTGGCGGCGCAGGACGTCGAGGATCTCCGGGGTCCAGCGCGGGTCCGGGCCGTCGTCGAAGGTCAGCGCGATGGTCTTGGACGGGATGGCGTGCTCGGTGGCCTTTCCCCTCCGGTCGAACGTGATCACCGGGCCGCCCTTGCGCAGCCGGTCGGGGACGGTGCGCGAGGCGTGCGAGCGGTACACCCGGGCGTCGTTGCCGACCTCGGCGTGCAGATAGCCGTCCAGCAGCAGGGTGCACACCAGCGCGAGCAGGGTCGCGAGGGCGAGCACCATCCGGGTGCGGGTGCGGAGCCGGCGCAGCTTCACGGTACGGAGCCGGGCGGTACGGCGCCGGGGGGCACGGAGCCCGGCGGGGTGGAACGTGGCGGTACGGAGCCTGGCGGGGCGGAGCCTGCGGCCGGGCGGTCCGGGCCTGGGCGGCTCGGAGCCGGACCGGCCGGGGGCGCGGCCCTCGGCCTTGGTCGGGCTGACGCCGCGGAGCCTGCCCGTGAGCCTGAGGCCGAGTCTGAGCCCGAGCCTGCCCGTGAGGCCGAGCTTCCCGATGAGCCCGAGCCGGAGGCCGCCCGCGCGCCCGGGCCCGCCCGTGCCCCGGGGCGTGCCCGTGCCTCCGGGCCCGCCCGGGCGCCGCGCGGCGCGGCGGCCGGAGCCGGTCAGCCGGAACACCGTGCGGGGCGCGCCGTCCTGACGGGGCGCGGGGAGCCGGCGGCGCGGCCGCGGCAGCCTCGGCGGTCTGCCGCCGCTCATGACGTCTCGTCCTCGGCTCCGGGGGCGTCTTCGGCGGTGCCCGGCCCATCGGCCGGGGTG
>NZ_JAEEAP010000829.1 GCF_016103465.1 Streptomyces sabulosicollis | reverse complement strand
CGGGTGGACGGGGTGGGGCGGTGGGGGATGCTCTGGTACATCGAGCTTCCGCTCGCCCTGCCCAGCGTCCTCGCGGGGGTGCGCAACGGCCTCACGCTCTCCATCACCGGCGCGGTCGTCGGCGAATTCGTGATGGGCGGCGACGGACTGGGGCAGCTGCTGTCGGTGCAGCGCCAGGAGGCCGACACCATCGGACTGTTCTCCACGCTCGTCATGCTCGGCCTTCTCGCCGCCGTCTCCTACGGAGTGGTCCGCCTGGTCGAGCGGCTCGTTCAGCGCGACTGACAACTTTCATCCCAGAGGAGAAGTACGTGCGTTTCGTGCAGACGTCCATGGGGCGTGCCCGCAGACACCGGGTGACGGGCGCGGCCGCCCTCGCCTCGGTGGTGGTACTGGCCACTTTGACCTCATGCGCCGAGGAGCCGGAGAACGCGGGGGCCAAGGGCGGCGCAAGCATCACGGTGGGGCTGACCTACACCCCCAACATCCAGTTCTCCCCGTTCTACGTGGCCGCCGAAAAGGGCTACTACAAGGACGCCGGGCTCAATGTGACGCTGCGCCACCACGGAGCGGCCGAGGATCTCTTCGGGGCCCTCTCCTCGGGCAAGGAAGACGTGATCTACGCGGGCGGCGACGAGATGCTTCAGGCTCGCGCCAAAAATGTGCCCGTCGTGGACATCGCCACCTTTTACCAGAAATACCCGGTGGGGCTGATCGTGCCCAAGGATTCCGACATCAGGACCCCCGCCGACCTCAAGGGCCGGAAGATCGGTACGCCCGGCCCCTTCGGCGAGACCTATTTCGGTTTGCTGGCGCTCCTGAAGGAGGGCGGCCTTTCCACCAAGGACGCCAAGGTACAGAACATCGGCTTCACCCAGCAGGCGGCCCTCACCGGAAACAAGGTCGAGGGGGTGATGGGCTATCTCAACAATGACGCCGTCTCGTTCAAGGAGGCGGGCAAGGACGTCCGGTCGATTACCCTCAACTCGGGCACGGCGGGGGACCAGCTGGTCGGTGTGGGTCTTGGCGCCAAGAAGAAGACGCTCGACAAGCGCGGTGACGACATCAAGAAGTTCGTCGACGCGTCGTTGCGCGGATTGCGCTATGCGATCGACCACCAGGACGAGGCCATCAAGCTCAGCGAGAAGTACGTACCGGGGCTGCGCGGCGAGAAGCAGCGGAACAACGCCCGCGCGGTGCTCAAGGCCACCGCGCCGCTGATGAAGAACGACCAGGGCGAGCTGGGCGCGATCGACCCGCAGACCTGGACCCGGATGGCCGACTTCATGTACGACCAGGGGCTCCTGGAGAAGAGCGTCACGCCTGAGGACGCCTACGACACGTCCTATCTGCCCAGGTCGTAGCCGGGGCGCGGCGGGCGGTCAGGCGCTGCCCGCCGTCCGGCGGTGCAGGGCGGCGGCCACCGTGAACGCGGCCGCCGCGCCCAGCGCGAGGGCCAGCCAGCTGCCCGTCGCCGAGGCGTTGGCGACGATGAACAGCCCGATCGGCGGGCCGGAGGCGGTGCCCAGGTTCCAGGCCAGCGACGCCAGGGCGCCGGCCCGGCCCGCCGCCTCCTCGCCCGACCAGCGCAGCAGCAGCGGGTAGAAGGCGGAGGAGTACATCAGCTCGCCCGCCGCGAAGATCACCGCGAAGGCCAGCAGCAGCCCGTACCGCACGGCGGCCGGGGCCGCGTCCCCGGCCAGGGCCGCGCCCAGACCGCAGCCGAACGCCCCGGTCCACAGCACCGGCCCGGCCGCCAGGCTCACGGTCTCCGGCAGCCGTTCCAGTTGGCGGCGGAGCAGCGGCTGCAGGGCGATCAGGGCGAAGGAGTTGGCCGCCACCACCGCGCTCACCCAGCCCAGCGTGACCGCCATGCGGTCGTGCATCAGCAGCGGTACGGTCGCCTCCATCTGCGTGAAGCCGACGATCGCGAAGAGCGCCTGGGCCAGGATCAGCAGCGCCATCGGACGGGCCCGCAGCAGCGCGCGATAGGTCGGCCCGCCCCCGGG
>NZ_JAEEAP010000828.1 GCF_016103465.1 Streptomyces sabulosicollis | reverse complement strand
GTGTCCGGCGCCCGCCCCGGTTCCCGCCTCCGCCCCGGACCCCGCGTCAGCGCGGGCCGGGGCCGATCTGCAGGGTCATACACGCGGGGAAGAGCCCGCTCCAGGTGTGCCCGCGCCAACTCTCGTACGTACCCGGGCGCTTCCACACGGGCAGGGCCTGGTCCATATGGGTCCGGCCCTCGGGGAACCTGCCCTGCTCCATATAGGTGATCCCGATCTCGTAGAGGGCGAAGCCCTCATGGTGGATGCTGCCCGTGCGGCGGGCGTACTCCAGGCTCTCCTTGAAACAGGTCAGGGCGTCCTCGGGACGGCCCAGGCCCCGGTGGGCCCGGCCGAGGTTGCCCAGGCCGATCACCTCGGCCGAGAGGTCCCCGGCCGCCCGGGCCAGGGCCAGCTGCCGCTCCTGCACCGCGATGGCCTCCTCGAAGAGGCCCAGTTCGCACAGCGCGTCCGCGAGATTGCACGCGGTGCGCAACTCGCCCTCCCGATGGCCCAGTTCGCGCCAGATCTCCAGCGCCGCCTCCAGAGCGGTCCGTACCTCGTCATAGCTGTGCTGCAGCCAGTACGCGGCGGAGAGGCCGTCCAGCGCCCACGCCTCGCTCACCGGGTCGCCCAGGCGGCGGGCGGTCTCGATGGCCAGCTCGTTGACCGTCTGCAGATCCTGGGCGTGGGCCCGGGGGAAGAGGAACCACTGGAGCGCCCGCGCCAGCCGCAGCCCCAGCCGTGCGATGGCCTCGGGCTGGGCGGGCTCGGCCGCGTGGGCGACGGCGGCCAGCAGATTGGGCAGCTCGTCCTTGAGCCAGCTCTCGGCCTCGTCACGGCCGGTCAGCGGCACCACCGGGCCCTCGACGGGATCCCGGGGCCAGGGGCGGAGCGGGTCGAGCAGGGTGACCGCCTGCTGGGCGGTGGCCGTGTAGCAGGACAGCGCCCGCTCCAGCGCCGCCGAGCGGTCCGCGTCGGACTCCTCCTGCTCCGCCTGTTCCGACGCGAACAGCCGCAGCAGATCGTGCATGTGGTAGCGGACGGAGTCCCGGCTCTCCAGGAGCTGGGCGTCGACCAGCCGCTCCAGCGCGTTCTCGGTGCGGTCGGCGGGCAGGTCCAGCAGCGCGGCGGCCACCGGCAGGCTCACATCGTGCCCGTTCACCACGCTGAGCAGCCGGAAGGCGCGCACCGCGTCCAGGTCGTCGGAGCGCCGGCCGAGCCGGAAGCCCTCGTAGCTCACCTGGAAGCTGACGCGGACGGCCAGATCGCCGAAGCGCAGCTCGTTCAGCCGGCCGCGGGCGTCGGTCAGCTTGGTCACGAGGGTGCGCAGCGGCCACGCGGGCCGGGCGGCCAGCCGGGCGCCGGCGATCCGCAGCGCCAGTGGCAGTCCGCCGCACAGCCGGGTGATCTCCTCCGCCTCCGCGGGCTCGGCCCGCACCCGCTCCGCGCCCACCACCCGTTCCAGCAGCGCCACAGCCTGGTCCTGGGGGAGCACGTCCAGATGGAGATGGGTGGCGCCCTCCAGGGTGGTCAGCATCTCGCGGCTGGTGACCAGCGCGGCGCAGCCCGGCCCGGCGGGGATCAGCGGCCGCACCTGGTCCACGCCGGCGGCGTTGTCCAGGATCACCAGCAGCTTCCGGCCCGCCGCCAGCGAACGGAACTGCGCGGACGCCTCATCGGTGTCGCCCGGCACGTTCGAGCCGTCCACGCCGAGGGCGCGCAGGAAACGTCCGAGGACTTCGCCGGGGTCCAGGGCCGACTGCCCCGCGGTCGCCCCGTACAGATCCACATAGAGCTGGCCGTCGGGGAAGCGGTCGGCGAGCTGGTGCGCGGCATGGATGGCCAGGGTCGACTTGCCGACACCGCCGGTGCCGTCGATGGCCGCGAGCACCACGGACTGCCCGCCCTCGCCCGCCTCCGGGTCCGCGGCCGCGTCCATCAGCGCCCGGATCACCGCGACCTCGCCGTGGCGGCCGGTGAACGCGGGGCTGGCGGGCGGCAGTTGGCGGGGGCCCCGGTGGGCCTTGCGG
>NZ_JAEEAP010000827.1 GCF_016103465.1 Streptomyces sabulosicollis | reverse complement strand
CCTCGCCGCCCCCGCCACCACCCCCGTCGGCGCCTGGCTCGCCGAACAACGCCACCTCGCCGCCAAGAACCAGCTCGACCCCGCCCGCGACGACGCCCTGACCGCCCTCGCCCCCGACTGGCGCCTGCCCCACGGCGCGGACTGGCACCGCAAATACCACCTGCTGCGCACCCATCTCGCCGACGGCGCCGACCCAGCCACGCTCACCCCCGACACCCAGCTCGGCAGCGTGAAGATCGGCTCCTGGCTGCACCGCCAGCTCACCACCTGGCACACCCTCAGCCCTGGCCAGCATCACCTGATGACCTCCCTCGGTCTGACCCCAGAAAGCAACCCGCTCACCCCCGCCCGACGCACCCGCCGCACCTTCACACAGACCGTCCAGCTCCTGGAACTCTTTCTCCACCGCGAAGGCCGCGCCCCTGCCGCCCGCGAGACGATCCGCGTTGACGGCGACACGGTCAGGATCGGCGCCTGGCTCGCCAAGGCCCGCACCAAGCACCGCGCCGGCCAGCTCCCCGACGATGAGGCACGCCTGGTCGCCGCCCTTTTCGACGGTGACTGGACAACCGAAAACGCCATCCCGGCCGCCCTGGCGTAGATGCCGCTCCAGGACCACAGCCTGGGCCCCACGCTGCGCCCGTCCCGCGGGCCACCCAGGAGCTCAGCCTCCCGCCGGACGGGAGGAGTCAGACCGGCTGCTGCCGCCCGGCCGGGACGGGGACAATGGCGCTCTGTGACCGGACGGAGGAGGCCCGTTCTGACTTTCGGCTCACGTCATGGCCTTGCGGGCCTGGCTAACTCGTCGGCCGTGGCTGAGCCGGTGGCGTCTGGCACCTGTGGGCCGTGCAGGCCGCCGACAGGGCCTACAACCAGTCCGAGGACCTGGTTGCCGAGGCGGACGAGCGCCAGTTGCTGGACCGTACATGGCTCACCCAGGCAATCACTGCCGCCGAGCAGGCTCCTCTGGAAGTTCCGGTGCAGGCCGCTCCCGAGCCGTCCGCGCCGGCCGAGCCCAGCGGCGCACCCCAAGCCCCGCTCCCGACACCCGCCCGCACCCCTACCCCGAGAGACCTGGCACGGTCACGTCTGCTTCCTCGCAGAAGCCCAGCGCAGCGGCCCCCCGTGGGCCCTGGACCAGCAGTGGGGACACATGCACCGGCCACGGATGCCACGAACCCTCGACCAGCTACAGCACCTGACCGACGAAGTCGTCACCTGGCTCACCCACCCCGTTCCGGGCGCCCGGGCCGCTACGGATCCCGAACCCACCGCTGCTCCTGCCTGACCGACGAGCGCCGGGCAGCTGGACCCCAACCGGACCATGCGTCACCGCGCCCGCGCGGTGGGGGAGTTGCGTGCGAACACCCTTGCTGCGCCTCGTACCCTGGTACACACCCCGAAGCTGACAACACGAGTGGCAGAAGCAACCTGGATGTCTGTGCAGCGAAGCGGAACTGACATCACCACACCGCCCGGACACTCCGCAGCACAACCACCGCGATCTCCAAGTCGGGAGGCACCACCCCCGAATCCGGATTCACCGAAATTTTTCATCGAAGGAAACGGCCGATCCGACCTCACCCACCAGGCCCCTGTAGCTAGCCGCCCGCGAATGCGGGCCGGGTCCGGGAGCGCAGCGAACGGACCCCCAAGGCTCCTCCCAAGAGCGTAGCGATGAGGAGCCGCTGGCTCGAAGCGCAAGCGGAGAGCCGGAAGGGCACCCACCCAACCTCCGGATACAGCAAAAGTTCTGACGGAAGGAAACGCAGGCTCGGAGCGCAGCGCAGAGCCAACTCCTCGCAACGCGAGGAGTTTCACTCCGCCACCCGCGCGAAGCGCGGGGCTTCACTTCAACTTCCGCGCGCAGCGCGGAAGTTCCCTGGGAACCTGCGAAGCAGGTTCTTACCCTGTCTCTTCTACACATCT
>NZ_JAEEAP010000826.1 GCF_016103465.1 Streptomyces sabulosicollis | reverse complement strand
CCCGCCGGGTGACCGCGTTGTCGGACGCGCCGGTGATGGAGGAGACGATCTGCTCCTGGGAGGTGGTGGTGACGTCGAAGAACCCGTTGTTGCGGCCGAGGCGCAGCACCGCGACCCAGTCCGCGACGGCCTTGACATCGCCCAGGTTGTGGCTGATCAGCAGCACCCCGAGCCCGCGTTCCCGCAGCCGTTCCACCAGGTCGAGCACCTGGGCGGTCTGTTCGATGCCGAGGGCGGCGGTGGGCTCGTCCAGCATGACCAGACACGGTTCGCCGAGCAGCGCCCGGGAGATGGCGACGGTCTGCCGCTGGCCTCCGGAGAGGGACGCGACGGGCCTGCGGACGTCGGGGATGCGGATGGCGAGGGTGGCCAGCAGATCGCGGGTGCGGCGCTCCATCTCCACCTCGTCCAGGACCCCGATCCGGGTGATCTCGCGGCCGAGGAAGAGGTTGCCGACGACGTCGAGGTTGTCGCAGAGCGCCAGGTCCTGGTAGACGGTGGCGATCCCCAGGTGCTGTGCGTCGTGCGGGCGGCCGATGTGGACGGGGCGGCCCTGCCATTCGAGGGTGCCCGTGTCGGCCGGTTCGACGCCCGCGATCACCTTGACCAGGGTGGACTTCCCCGCGCCGTTGTCGCCCACCAGGGCGATGACCTCACCGGCGTGGATCTCCAACTCGACGTCCGTGAGCGCCTGGACCGCGCCGAAGCGCTTGAAGACGCCACGCAGCGCCAGCAGGGGCGGGGCCGACGGTCGGGCCATCCGCGCCTCCTTTCATCCCGCGTCGTGCGGTGAGCCGTCCCGGTCGATGAGCCCGGCCCTGCGGCAGTCATCCGCGTACTTCTTGGTGCATATCTGATCGACGCGATACAGACCGTCCTTGATGACGGTGCTCTTGATGTTGTCCACGGTCACGGCCACCGGCTCGAGCAGCACCGCGGGGATGCCACGGACGCCCTCGTTGTTGACCCGCTGCTTGGCGATCTTGCTGAGCGAGTGGCCGCGTCCCAGCGCGATGGCCATCTCCGCGGCGGTGTACGCCTCGGGCTCGAACGGCTTGTAGACGGTCATGTACTGCTCGCCCGCGAGGATCCGCTGAATGCCCGCGAGCTCGGCGTCCTGGCCGGTGACCGGGGGGATCGGATGGATCCTGGCCGCCTTGAGGGCGGTGATGACGCCCGAGGCCAGGCCGTCGTTGGCGGCGAGGACGCCGTCGATGCCGTACGGGCCCAGGGCGGCGATGGCGGCGGACATGTTGCGGTTGGCGTTCTCCGGCCGCCAGCCGACGGTCTCGTAGGACTTGGCGATCTTGACCTTGCCCCGGAGGACGGACAGCGCGCCCCGTTCGAACCAGCCCGCGTTGGGGTCGGTCGACGAGCCGTTCATCATGACGATCCGGCTGTTCCTGGCCTTCGGGCCCAGCACCGTCAGCAGCGCTTCGCCCTGGAGCCTGCCGACGCTTCCGCCGTCGAAGGAGACATAGCCGGAGATGGGCCCCTCCGCGAGCCGGTCGTAGGCGACGACCGGGACGTGGGCGCGGTGGGCCTGGACCACGGAGTGGCGGACGGCCCTGGTGTCCACCGCGTCCAGGATGAGCACGTCGATCCCGTTCGTGATCATCGCCTCGATCTGGAAGCGCTGGGCGGCCGGATCGTGCTGGGCACTGGAGTAGGCCACCGTGCAGCGCGGGCACAGTTCCTTGACCCGCTGCTGGATCAGGGGCCTGTCGAAGCGCTCGAACCGGACGATCTCGTTCTCCGGGAGCAGCAGGCCGATCCGCAGCGGTCCGTGGCGGTGGGTCCCGGCCACGCTCATCGTCTCGCCGATCTGGGCAGCCTTGCCGCAGGCGGCGAGGGACACGGCCAGTACGAGACCCACCGCGACGGCGACGGCCGCACGGAGACGGTCGCGCGTCCGGGAACGCGCACGGGAACGCGTACGGGAACGGCTCATCGCCTCGCCCTCCTCCCTGTCTCTTATACATATCTGACGCTGCCGACGACTAGTCGAGTGTAGATGTCGGT
>NZ_JAEEAP010000825.1 GCF_016103465.1 Streptomyces sabulosicollis | reverse complement strand
CATCGACCCCTACCAGTCCCTCCGCTCCAGCCTGGAGGACTGGCGCGACTGGGCCGCCCGCTGCCGCTACGAGGGCCCGTACCGGGACGCCGTCATGCGCTCCCTGGTCACCCTGAAGGCGCTCACCTACGCCCCGAGCGGCGGGATCGTCGCGGCCCCCACCACGTCGCTGCCCGAGCGGCCGGGCGGGGTACGCAACTGGGACTACCGCTACTGCTGGCTGCGTGACTCCACCCTGACCCTGAACGCCCTGCTCCACGCCGGCTACCACGAGGAGGCCGTCGCCTGGCGCGACTGGCTGCTGCGGGCGATCGCCGGCGACCCGGCCGAGCTGCAGATCATGTACGGCCTCGCGGGCGAGCGCCGGGTCCACGAGCAGGAGCTGCCCTGGCTGGAGGGGTACGAGGGCTCGACACCGGTCCGGGTCGGCAACGAAGCGGTCGACCAGCGCCAGCTCGACATCTACGGCGAGGTGCTCGACACCCTCCACCTCGCCCGCGCCTCCGGGCTGCCCGCCGAACCGCACACCTGGAAGATCCAGACCGCGCTGATGGACTTCCTGGAGTCCGCCTGGCGCGACCCCGACGAGGGGCTGTGGGAGGTCCGCGGTCCCCGCCGCCACTTCGTCCACTCCAAGGTCATGGCCTGGGTGGCCGCCGACCGCGCCGTCCGCGCGATGGAGGCCGACCCGCGGCTGAGCGGCGACGCGAACCGCTGGCGCGCCATGCGGGACGCCGTCCACCGCGAGGTCTGCGAGAAGGGCTACGACGCCGAGCGGTCCACCTTCACCCAGTCCTACGGCTCGGCCGAGCTGGACGCCGCGACCCTGCTCATCCCGCGCGTGGGTTTCCTCCCCGCCACCGCCCCCCGCGTCCTCGGCACCATCGACGCGGTCCGCCGCGAGCTCAGCGAGGACGGCCTGATCCGCCGCTACACCGCCGACGGCGACGTGGACGGCCTCCCCGGCTCCGAGGGCGCCTTCCTCGCCTGCTCCTTCTGGCTCGCCGACGCCCTCCAGCTGGCCGGTCGCCACAAGGACGCCCGGGCCCTCTTCGAACGCCTCCTCGCGCTCCGCAACGACGTCGGGCTGCTCGCCGAGGAGTACGACCCGGCGACCGGCCGGCAGCTCGGCAACTTCCCCCAGGCGTTCAGCCATATCGGACTCGTGGGGACCGCCCTCACCCTCGCGGAGCGGCCCAGGGCAGACTGACCCCATGGATCTTGGACTCAAAGACCGGGTGTACATCGTCACCGGGGCCACCCGCGGGCTGGGGCTCGCGGCCACCCGTGAGCTGATCGCCGACGGGGCGAAGACCGTCATCACCGGCCGCGACGCCGATACGGCGGCCGCCGTCGCCGCCGACCTCGGGCCGAACGCGGTCGGGGTCGCCGCCGACAACGCCGACCCCGAGGCGGCGGCCCGCCTCATCGCCACCGCCCGGGAGAGCTTCGGCGGCTTCGACGGCGTCCTCATCAGCGTCGGCGGCCCGCCGGCCGGGCTGACGGCCGACATCACCGACGCCCAGTGGCAGGCCGCCTTCGACTCCGTCTTCCTGGGCGCCGTCCGCCTCGCCCGCGCCGCCGCGGAACAGCTCCCCTCCGGGGGCGTGATCGGCTTCGTCCTCTCCGGCTCCGTCCGCGAGCCGATCCCCGGCCTCACCGTCTCCAACGGCCTGCGGCCCGGCCTCGCGGGCTTCGCCAAGTCCCTCTCCCTCGAGGTCGGCCCCCGCGGCATCCGCGTCGTGGGCCTCCTCCCGGCCCGCATCGACACGGACCGCGTCCGCGAGCTCGATTCCCTCTCCGGCGACGCGGAGGCCGCGCGGGAGCGGAACGCGGCGGCGATTCCGCTGCGGCGGTACGGGACGCCGGAAGAGTTCGGCAAGGCCGCGGCGTTTCTGCTCTCGCCCGCGGCGTCGTATCTGACCGGGCTGATGCTTCCGGTGGATGGCGGGGCCCTCCACAACATCTGAGGGTCGCCTCCGGCGGCCGCTCCCCTCCCCGCCTGGCTCTTATACACATCTGACGCTGCCGACGACTAGTCGAGT
>NZ_JAEEAP010000824.1 GCF_016103465.1 Streptomyces sabulosicollis | reverse complement strand
GACTAGTCGTCGGCAGCGTCAGATGTGTATAAGATACAGGAGGGGAGGAGCCCGCCGCAGGCGTCGCACCCTGCGCAACCCCCTTTCGAAAAATTTCATGAACCGGTCGCAGGCCCTCCCCGCGAATCCCGACAAAACGGTGCGATACGGGGTGCTCTCCTGTCGCACTCTTTGGCAGCTCCGCTCGGATTCTGGACAAACCCTTCCGCAAAGCGGACCCGCTCGCTAGCGTTCGGGCACGCACACGCCCCGTGGCAGCGCCGCCGCGGAGCGCAGCCGGTGCGTGACCACCGCGACCGGCGGCCTCTTCGCGCGCCGTCGTCGGGACCGGCGGGGCACCGCACGAAGAGCCGCCACTCATCACCGAGGAGGGGGCGTCGTGACCGCGGAGACCTCTCAGACGCTCGATCGGGGACTGCGCGTCCTCAAACTGCTCGCCGACACCGACCACGGGCTGACCGTGACCGAGCTGTCCAACAAGCTCGGCGTCAACCGCACCGTGGTCTACCGGCTGCTGGCCACCCTCGAGCAGCACTCCCTGGTCCGCCGGGACATCGGCGGGCGGGCGCGCGTCGGGCTCGGGGTGCTCCAGCTCGGCCGCCAGGTGCATCCGCTCGTACGGGAGGCGGCGCTGCCCGCGCTGCGCTCCCTCGCCGAGGACGTCGGCGCGACCGCCCACCTCACCCTGGTCGACGGCACCGAGGCACTCGCCGTCGCGGTCGTCGAGCCGACCTGGACCGACTACCACGTGGCCTACCGGGCGGGATTCCGGCATCCGCTCGACCGGGGCGCCGCCGGGCGCGCGATCCTCGCCGCCCGCGCCGCCCGCCCCGACGACCCCGGGTACGCCCTCACCCACGGTGAACTGGAAGCGGGCGCGAGCGGCGCGGCCGCCCCGCTCATCGGGGTGACGGGGATAGAGGGCAGCGTCGGGGTCGTCATGCTCTGCGACTCGGTCCCGGAGCGAGTCGGCCCCCGGGTGGTGGACGCGGCCCGCGAGGTTTCGGACGCCCTGAGGTGAGGGCGGGCCGGGTGCCACGGTCGGGTTCCCGGCGGCCCCGGGCGGCCTCCGGGGCCGGGGTGGCGGCTCACGCTCCCCGGCGGTCAACTAGATTCGCACCATGCCTGCCGTCTCCCCCCGCGCCCGCATCCTCGCGCTCTGCTCCGCGCCCGTGCTCGCCCTGCTCGCGGTGGCGGCGTTCGCCCCGCTGCCGTTCACCGTGGCCCAGCCCGGTTCCACCGTGAACGTCCTGGGCTCCGACCGCGGCAAGCAGGTGATCAGCGTCTCGGGGGCGGCTGCCCGCAAGACCAGTGGGCAGCTGCGGATGACGACGATCCTGGCGACCGGCCCGGACGCCACCGTGCGGCTGAAGGACGTGGTCAGCGGCTGGTTCGCCACGGACCGTGCCGTCATGCCGCATGACTCCGTCTACGTCGGCGGCACCACCAAGGAGATCGAACAGCACAACGCCGAGGAGATGCGGGAGTCCCAGTCCTCGGCCACCAGCGCCGCGCTCGGCTATCTCCACCGCTCGCCGCGCGACGTCAAGGTCACCCTGCGCCTCGCCGACGTCGGCGGTCCGAGCGCCGGGCTGCTCTTCTCGCTCGGCATCGTCGACAAGCTGGACGGCGACGGCCGCGGCGGCGATCTCACCGGCGGCCGGACGATCGCGGGCACCGGCACCATCGACGCCAAGGGCAAGGTCGGGGCCGTGGGCGGGGTCCCGCTGAAGACGCAGGCCGCCAAGCGGGACGGCGCCACGGTCTTCCTGGTGCCGAAGGCCGAATGCGCCGACGCCACGGCCGAACTGCCCAAGGGGCTGCGGCTGATCCCCGTCACCACCCTCAAGGGTGCGGTGACGGCTCTGCGGGCGCTGCGGTCGGGCGGCGCGGTCCCGCACTGCTGAGCGGCGCCGCCACCTTCTCGTTCACCGCCACCTTCTCGTTCACCGCCACCTTCTCGTTCACCGCCACCTCCTCCTTCACCGCGGCTCCCTCGGCCACCCCCGGCCCCTTGTCCACCGC
>NZ_JAEEAP010000823.1 GCF_016103465.1 Streptomyces sabulosicollis | reverse complement strand
GGGCGGGGAGGGGAAAGACCCGCCGGACACCCTTACGCGGGCCCCTTACGGCGCTCATGCCTGTCCGGGATGCGGACAGGCATGAGCGCCGCCGCCTGACATGGCATACTCCTGCCCAGGTCACGAGCGACAGCGACTACGGCCCCGGCCCGCTGTCCGGCAACCCTCCGTCCGTGGCGGGGTGCCCCGGGTGATGACCAGGCCGCCAGGCAGCGAGGCCGGCGGCAAGCGCGGACCCCTCGCACTAGGGGTCCTGGTGGTCGAGGGAGTTCTTCCGTGATGCAGCGAATGCGCTAGGGCCGAGCGGCCCGTTCCCTTCTGCTCCGCGCGGTACGGCCGTGCGTCGAGCGACTTTCCGCGCCCTGACGGCAGGCGGGTTCGCCGCCGCCGTGTCCGTGCGCGTCACGCATTCCTCCGACCCCTCAGGGAGACTTCGCCATGTCCGCGCGCCCTGCTGCCACCGCCTCCGCTGCTTCCTCCGCCACCGCTTCCGCCTCCGCCGATTCCCCCGTCGCCGCCTGTGCGCCGCTGCCCGTGCTGGGCAGTGATGTCCTGGTGCCCCTGGTCACCGGCGGCGAGGTGACCTACGCGGCGCTCGACTACGCAGCCAGCGCCCCCGCGCTGCGGCGGGTCTGGGACGACATCGCCGCCTACGCGCCCTACTACGGCAGCGTGCACCGCGGGGCGGGCTACCTCTCGCAGCTGTCCACCGACCTCTTCGAGAACAGCCGTAAGGACGTCGCCGCCTTCCTGGGCTGCCGCGAGGACGACCAGGTCGTCTTCACCCGCTCCACCACCGATTCGCTCAACCTCCTGGCCGCCGTGGCGCCCCGGGACACCGAGGTCTTCGTCTTCGAGACCGAGCACCACGCCTCGCTGCTGCCCTGGGAGCAGCGGGCGGACGTCACCGTCCGCTACCTCAGCGCCCCGCGCTCCCCGCGGCAGGCGGTGGAGACGCTGGAGAAGGCGCTGGTGGGGCGCGCCGGGGGTCCGGCGCTGGTCTGTGTGACCGGCGCGTCCAACGTGACCGGCGAGCTGTGGCCGGTGCGGGAGCTGGCCGCGGCGGCGCACGCCCACGGGGCCCGTATCGTCCTGGACGCCGCGCAGCTGGCCCCGCACCACCCCGTGGACATCGCGGAGGCGGACGTCGACTGGGTGGCCTTCTCCGGGCACAAGCTGTACGCGCCCTTCGGGGCCGGGGTGCTGGCCGGGCGGGCGGACTGGCTGCGGGACGCCCGGCCGTATCTGGCGGGCGGTGGCGCCAGCCGTAAGGTCACGCGCAGGGACGACGGCGGTGTCGACGTCGAGTGGCACACCACCGCCGCCCGGCACGAGGCGGGCTCGCCGAACGTCATCGGCGTCTACGCGATCGCGTCGGCGTGCAAGGCGCTGACCGAGGCCGGTTTCGAGGGCCTGGTCGCCCGTGAGCGGCAGCTGATCGAGAAGGTGCGGGCCGGGCTGGCCGAGGTGCCCGAGGTGCGGGTGCTCTCGCTGTTCGGCGACGACGCGCCCCGGGTCGGCGTGCTGTCGTTCGTGGTGGAGGGCTGGAACAGCTCCCACTTCGCGGCGGCGCTCTCCGCGGAGTACGGCATCGGCGTACGCGACGGGCTGTTCTGCGCGCACCCGCTGGTCCGCACCCTGCTGGACAGCGAGCCCGACGAGCCGGGCGAGTGCGGCGCGCCCGAGGCCGCGCCGGGGGAGCGGTCACTGAACGCGATCCGGGTCAGCTTCGGGGCGGGCACCCCGGACGAGCATGTGGAGCGGTTCGTGGGCGCCGTGAAGGAGCTGGTGCGCGACGGCGCCCGGTGGAGCTACCGCACCGAGGACGGCCGCTGCGTCCCGGACCGCGGCTGAGGTCCGCAGCGTGGATCTGCGGCTGGGGCTCCGCCCCTGGACCCCGGGGGCGACGAACCACCATCGCTGCCGCGAACCCCTGCACCGGTGGGCTGATTGCGGTCGGCGCGCCGACGGGGCGGACGGGGCGGATGGCCGGGCGGGCGTTCGCGTGCGTCCGGGTCGTCCGGCCGGGGTCTGGGGCGGAGCCCCCGTTGTGGGAAGG
>NZ_JAEEAP010000822.1 GCF_016103465.1 Streptomyces sabulosicollis | reverse complement strand
GGGTGGGCCCGCCCGTACCCGCGGTCGGCGACGGCGCCCCATCCCCCGCATGGGTTTCCGCAACCGGATGACGATCGTCGCTCACGCTTCTTCCTCGCGCATCGGGATCCGCACGCCTCGTTCCTGCGCTACTTCGTCCGCTCGGTCGTAGCCCGCGTCCACGTGGCGGATGACGCCCATGCCGGGGTCGTTCGTCAGCACGCGGCGGATCTTCTCGCCCGCCAGTGCCGTGCCGTCGGCGACCGTGACCTGGCCCGCGTGGATCGAGCGGCCCATGCCGACGCCGCCACCGTGGTGGAGGGAGACCCAGGAGGCGCCCGAGGCGACGTTGACCATGGCGTTGAGCAGCGGCCAGTCGGCGATCGCGTCCGAGCCGTCGAGCATGGCCTCGGTCTCGCGGTACGGGGAGGCCACCGAGCCGCAGTCGAGGTGGTCGCGGCCGATCGCCAGCGGTGCGGCGAGCGTGCCGTCGGCGACCATCTCGTTGAAGCGCTCGCCCGCCTTGTCGCGCTCGCCGTAGCCGAGCCAGCAGATACGGGCGGGCAGCCCCTGGAAGTGGACCCGCTCCCCCGCCATCTTGATCCAGCGGGCCAGCGACTCGTTCTCCGGGAAGAGCTCCAGGATCGCCTTGTCCGTGGCCGCGATGTCCTTCGGGTCGCCGGACAGCGCCGCCCAGCGGAAGGGGCCCTTGCCCTCGCAGAACAGCGGCCGGATGTAGGCGGGGACGAAGCCGGGGAAGGCGAAGGCGCGCTCGAAGCCCGCCAGCTTGGCCTCGCCGCGGATGGAGTTGCCGTAGTCGAAGACCTCGGCGCCCGCGTCCATGAAGCCGACCATGGCCTCGACGTGCCGGGCCATGGACTCCCGCGCGCGCTGGGTGAAGTCGGCGGGCTTCTCGGCGGCGTACGAGGCCATCTCGTCGAAGTCCACGCCGACCGGCAGGTAGGACAGCGGGTCGTGGGCGCTGGTCTGGTCGGTGACGATGTCGATCGGGGCGTTCATCGCGAGGAGCTGCGGGACCAGCTCGGCCGCGTTCCCCAGCACGCCGATGGACAGGGGGCGCCGGGCGTCCCGGGCCTCGGTCGCGAGCTGGAGCGCGTGGTCCAGGCTGTCCGCGCGGACGTCCAGGTAGCGGTGGTCGATGCGGCGCTCGATGGCGCGCGGATCGCAGTCGACGCAGATCGCCACGCCGTCGTTCATGGTGACCGCCAGCGGCTGGGCGCCGCCCATGCCGCCGAGCCCGGCGGTGAGGGTGATCGTCCCGGCCAGGGTGCCGTCGACCCCTTTACCCATTGCATGCAGCTTCGCGGCGACCGCGGCGAAGGTCTCGTAGGTGCCCTGGAGGATGCCCTGGGTGCCGATGTAGATCCAGGAGCCCGCGGTCATCTGGCCGTACATGGTCAGGCCCAGCGCCTCCAGGCGGCGGAACTCCTCCCAGTTGGCCCAGTCGCCGACCAGGTTGGAGTTGGCGATCAGCACCCGCGGCGCCCACTCGTGGGTCTGCATGACGCCCACGGGGCGGCCCGACTGAACCAGCATCGTCTCGTCCTGCTTCAGCGTGCGCAGGGTGCGGACCATGGCGTCGAACGAGCGCCAGTCGCGGGCCGCCTTACCGGTGCCGCCGTAGACGACGAGCTTGTCGGGGTGCTCGGCGACCTCCGGATCGAGGTTGTTCTGCAGCATCCGGAGGGCGGCTTCCTGCTGCCACCCCCGGGCGCTGAGCTCTGCTCCACGCGGCGCCCGTACGGGTCGCGGTCCTGTCATGGGCCAAGCCTCCCTGTGCCATTCGACTGGATCGGATGGATCGAGTTATTCACATCTTGATGCTGATGAATATGACTAGTCAATACCGTGGGGCCGTGCATACGCCCAGGTGGTTCAGCGGCGCGGGCTCACCATGGCGGTAGCGCGGCCACCACGGCGCGGCGCCACGGGGGTAGCGTCGCCGGATCGTGTCCGCTTCCCCCCGCCGAGGAGCAGCTTCGTGTCCCTCCCCGCCACCCACCGCGAGGTCCGTCTGGCGGCCCTGCCCGACGGGGCGCTCACCCCGTCTCACTTCGAGGT
>NZ_JAEEAP010000821.1 GCF_016103465.1 Streptomyces sabulosicollis | reverse complement strand
CGCCCGGCCCGTACGCCCCGCCCGGCCCGTACGTCCCGTCAGCCGTCGGGGCCGCCCAGCCGGGTGAGGCCGTCCCGGACCCGGTGGGCGTCGGGGTGGCCGAGGGAGTCGAACCGGGTCAGGGCCCGCTGCCAGCTGCGGCGGGCCCCGGCCCGGTCCCCGGCGGCCAGCTGGGCGCTGCCGAGCCGGTGCAGGGACTCGGCCTCCCGGACCCGCTCCCCCCGGCCGCGCCGCAGCTCCACCGCGTGCCGGTAGCAGCTGATGGCCTGCTGGTGGTCGCCGATGTGCTGATGGGCGTAGCCCAGACTGTCCCAGGCCGCGGACTCCCCGCGCCGGTCCCCCGCCTCCCGCAGCAAGGTCAGCGCCTTCTCGCAGTGGACGAGGGTCTGCTGGAAGTCGCCCAGCATGGCGTACGCCCAGCCGACGTTGTTCAGGGCGTACGCCTCGCCGCTGCGGTGGCCCGCCGCCCGGTACAGCTTCAGGGCGCGCAACGCGTGGTGGAGCCCCTCGTCATAGTGGCCCTCCCGCTCGCTGGCGAGATTGAGCGCGCCATGGGCCAGGGCCTGGCCGACGGCGTCGCGGGTCTCGCGGTACAGGTTCAGGGCGCGCACCAGATGGCCGCGGGCCCGGTCGTAGCGGCCCATCCGCAGATCGGCGAGGCCCAGGGCATAGCAGGAGTGGGCCTGACCGGTGAGGTCGCGGATGCGGTGGGCCGAGCCCAGGGCGATCCGGTGCACGGTGCGCTGGTCGTGCCAGTGGCCGCGCTGGTCCAGGAACTCCGTCAGCGACCAGGCCAGTTGCCAGGCGTGGGTCTCGAATCCGGCCTCCGCGGCCTGCTGGAGGGCCGCCATCAGCGCCGGATAGGTGACGATGAACCACAGCAGCGCCTGGCCGTGCCCCGCGAACTCGCCGACGCTGACACCGGGCCGGACCGGCTCGACCGTGATCGGCTCCCGGTGCGGGGTGAAGGCCGCCCCGGCGGCCACGGCGGTGTGCAGATAGTGGTCGAGCACCCGGTGCAGCGCGGTGCGGCGCTCCTCCCGCGCGTCGTACGCCTGGGTGAGCTCCATGGCGTAGGCGCGCAGCAGATCGTGGAAGCCGTACTGGCCGGGGGCGCGCTCGGTGATCAGGTGCGCCCGGGTCAGCTGGATCAGCAGCCGGCGGGCCTGCGGCACCGGGATGCCCACCAGGCTGGCGGCCGCCGGGGCGGCGATATCGGGGCCCGGGTGGACGCCCAGCAGCCGGAACAGCCGGGCCGCGTCGGTGCCCAGGGTGTGGTACGACCAGGAGAAGACGGCCCGGACGTCGGTGGTGGCGTCCCCGCCCTCGAACGCGTCGAGGCTGCCCCGGGCGTCGCGCAGCTCCCCGGCGAGCGCCTCCAGGCCGAAGCGGGGGTGGGTGGCGGCGCGGGCGGCCACGATGGCGAGCGCGAGCGGCAGCCCGGCGCACACCGTGATGACCTCGTCCACGGCCTCGGGTTCGGCGGCCACCCGCTCGGCGCCCACCCGGCTGATCAGCAGCTCGCGCGCCTCGTCGCGGTCGAGCAGCTCCAGCGGCAGCGGCTGGGCCTGCTCGGCGACGACCAGGCTGGTGAGTTCGTTACGGCTGGTCAGCACCACCAGACAAGTGGGGGAACCGGGCAGCAGGGGCCGCACCTGCTCGGCGTCCCGGGCGTTGTCGAGCAGGATCAGCATCCGGCGGTCGGCCACCAGGCTCCGGTACAGCGCGGTCTGCGCCTCCAGGGTCGCGGGGATCCGGTGGGCGGGCACCTGGAAGGCGTCCAGGAAGCCCCGTACGGCCTCGGCGACGGTCATGGCCGAGTCGGTGGGACCGAAGCCGCGCAGGTTCACATAGAGCTGGCCGTCGGGGAACCGGTCGCGGACGCGGTGGGCCCAGTGCACCGCGAGGGTCGTCTTGCCGAGGCCGCCGCTGCCCGCGATCACGGTGATCCGCGCGGCCGTGGGCGCCCGTCCCCCGCCCTCGCCCGAACCCGCGGGCAGCAGGGCGTCCAGCCCGGCCAGTTCGCGCTCCCGGCCGGTGAAGTGGGCGACGTCGGAGGGGAGTTGCTGCGGTACGGCGGTGACGACGGTGGCCGGTTCGGGGG
>NZ_JAEEAP010000820.1 GCF_016103465.1 Streptomyces sabulosicollis | reverse complement strand
GACACCCCGCGCCTCCGCCTCCCCCAGACCCCGCAGATCCACCTCCCGCCACGGCACCCGCACCTCACCAGGCACCACCTGAACCGGCACCGACACACCCTCATGCACAAACCCCGCACTCAGCTGCGGATACCGCCGCAACAACCCCTCCGCGGCCCCCCGCAACCGCACCCCATCCACCGAACCCTCAAGGTCGAAGACCAACTGCACCATGTACACATCCGGCGCACCATCGTCATAGACCGCGTGGAACAGCAACCCCTCCTGCAGCGGGGTCAGCGGCAGGATGTCGTCGGCCGCCGGGACCAGCGCCTCGACGTGTTCGATCTCGGTTTGATCGAGCGGGACCAGCGGCAGGTCGGAGGGTGTACGGCCACCGGACGTGGGGTGCCCGAGATGGGCGATCAGTCCGTCCACCGCGGTGCGCCATGCCTCGGCGAACCGGCTGACTTCCGCTTCCGTCATCAGGTGGCCGGCCCAGGCCCAGGTCGCCGTCAGGCGTGGGCCGTCGGGGGTGTCCTCGGTGAGCGCGTTGATCTCGAGGCAGTGGGTGAGGGCCAGATCGGGGTCGGATCCGCCGCCGAGGGCCGTGCTCTCCTTGGCGTAGGGCCAGCTGGCGGACCCACTGCCGGTGTACCGGCCGAGGTAGTTGAAGCCGATGCGCGGTGTGTTCAGCGCCGCGAGCTGGGGCCCGGTGCGGGGATTGAGGTAGCGCAGCAGACCGTAACCGATGCCGTGGTCCGGGACGCGGAGCTGTTCCTTCACGCGCTTGAGCGCACCGCTCAGACTGGGGGCGCCGGTTGCCACGTCGGTCCAGTCGACGGGACCGGCGTCGAGGCGTACCGGATAGATGCTGGTGAACCAGCCGATGGTGCGGGTCAGATCGAGGGCCTCGGCGATGTCCTCCCGGCCGTGTCCCTCGACGTTGACCAGCAGGGCGGTGGCTTCGGCGGTGCCGTAGCAGTGGGCCGCGGCCAGGACCAGGGCCGTGAGGAGGACGTCATCGACCCCCGCGTGGTAGGCGGCGGGTACGGTCGTGAGGAGGGGCTCGGTGCGTGCGGGGTCGAGGACGACGGTGAGCGAACGCAGGCTGCGCACGTCGTCACGGGCGGGGTCGAGCGCGTCGGTGGCCACGGTGAGCCCGGGGTCCCTGGTCATGCGGGCCCACAGGTCCAGCTCGCCTTCCCGGGCGGGGTCGACGGCCTGGTCGGTGAGCAGTCGCGCCCATCGGCGGAAGGAGGTGCCGACGGGCTGGAGCGCGAGGGGGTGGGCTGTCTCGATCGCCTCGTACGCGGCGATGAGGTCGGGCAGCAGCACCCGCCAGGACACTCCGTCCATCACCAGGTGGTGGGCCAGCAGGAGCAGTCGGCCCGGGCGTCGGGCCCCCGCGTCCAGCCAGACCACCTGCAGCACGGTGCCGGAGTGCGGGTCCAGTCGGGCCTGACCCGCCGCGCTCTCGGCGGCCACCGCCGCCTGCAGGTCCTCGTCGCCACCTGCGATCACCGCGGCCCGGCGTACCAGATCCGCTGCGGCGACGGAGCCGGGCGATGTGATCTCCAGCTGCCAGGCGTCGGCGCCATCGCCGTCGGGGCGACCGCCGTCGTCGGCGCCATCGCCGTCGGGGCGACCGCCGTCGTCGGCGATCCGCAGTCGTAGTGCGTCGTGGTGGTCGATCACGGCCTGTACCGAGCGGATCAGCCGCTCGAGTGTCAGCGTCGGTGGCACTTCCAGGAGCACCGACTGGTGATAGCCCGCGGTCGTCCCCTCGCGCTCGCGCAGCCAGTGCATGATCGGGGTCATGGGCAGTGTGCCCACGCCGTTGTCCTCCACGGCCGGGGCCTCGGGGGTCCGGGCGGTGGCGGCGAGGGCGGCGGGTGTCTTGTGCTGGAACACCTCACGCGGGGTGAACACCAGCCCCGCACGACGCGCCCGCCCCACCAGCTGAATGGACATGATGCTGTCCCCACCCAGCGCGAAGAAGTCGGCGTCGGCGGGGACATCGGGCAGGCCCAGCACCTGGGCGAACAACCCGCACACCGCCTCCTCCATCGGAGTGGCCGCCGCACGGCCAGAAGCCGGAGTGTAATCAGGGGCAGGCAACGCCTTACGGTCCAGCTTCCCGT
>NZ_JAEEAP010000081.1 GCF_016103465.1 Streptomyces sabulosicollis | reverse complement strand
AGATGTGTATAAGAGACAGGCTCTGGCCAGCGCCGCAACACACCGGCACTCCCGATGGGCGCCGGCCGTCGCCGCCACGCCACGGCACCTGTTCGTCCCCCGATGGTGGGAGCGCGGTTCGGACGGCTGGGAGCTGCACGACGGCCCCTCAGACCCGGATCGCTGGCTTGACGCGGCGTACCGCGACACCTCGCTCGTGACCCGTGTAGGCCCCTTACACGCCGACCACGCCACGGAGGCCGACCGGCCGCACGGTCGGCCGACGTCCTCGGCCACCCTGCCGAGCCTGGTCGTGGGCATGTTCCAGCACGCCCGCATCGATGACAGCGACCGGCTGCTCGACGTGGGCACGGGAAGCGGGTACGGGGCCGCCCTCGCTGCCCGCCGGCTGAGCGACGAGCAGGTGACGAGCGTCGATGTCGACCTCTACCTGACCGAGGCCGCCCGCAAGCGGGTGGGCGAGGCTGGGGTCGCTCCCACGCTCGACACGATCGACGCGACCGGGGACCTGCCGTACGACCCCGGGAGCTTCGATCGGATCGTCGCCACCGTGTCTGTACGCACCATCCCCGCAGGCTGGCTCCGGGTGCTCCGCCCCGGCGGTCGGCTGGTGACCACGATCGCCGGTACTTCCCTTCTCGTCACGGCTGAGAAAGACGAGGACGGGGGCGCGACCGGGCGTGTCGAGTGGGACCGGGCAGGGTTCATGCACGCTCGCCACGGTGACGACTACCCGCCCGGTATGGCCGTTCGCCTCGCCAAGGCCGCGGAGCTGGACGGAGATGAAGTGACCCGCGGTCCGTATCCCGTCGTCGACGTGGCGAACGCGTGGGACCTCGCATCCATGCTCGACGTCGAGGCGCCCGGTATCGAGCACGAGTACCGGGAGGACGGCGAGCAGCGCGTCGCGCTCATGGCACATGCCGACGGATCGTGGGCCCGTGCGACGGCGACCGGGGACGAGCGGCCCACCGTGCACCAGGGCGGCCCCCGCCGACTGTGGGACGCCCTCGACAAGGTCCGCGACTACTGGCTGAGTCACGGCGAGCTACCGGTGCGAGGGGCCCGGGTGGACATCATGCCCGACGGCCGTACCTTCCTCGGCCGCGGCAAGTGGCAAGCCGAGCTGAGCTGACCTGAGCGCGCCACCACACGCCCCCGTCGGGATCTCCCGGCGGGGGTGTCCGCGTCTTATTCGCTCGGACGCTGCTCGCGCAGCTCTCGAATGGCGCGGCGCCGGGCAAGTCGGTGCGTACGCCTGATCTGCGCCTCTTCAAAGCGCCGCTTGTCGCGCTCCGTCTCCGGAAGCACAGGGGGGACCGCGCGCGGCTTGCCGTCGGCGTCAACCGCGGCGAACACCAGGTAAGCCGATCCGACCTGCTGCGCCGGCGTTGACTCGTTCCAGCGCTCGGCCTCGACTCGTACGCCGATCTCCATGGACGTACGGCCAGTCCAATTGCACTGTGCGTGAACATGCACAAGATCGCCCACACGGACGGGCAGGAGAAACGCCATCTCATCCATGGACGCCGTTACGGCGGGGCCGCCCGAGTGCCGACCCGCGACTGCTCCGGCCGCATCGTCCACCAACTTCATGATCACGCCACCATGGACGGTACCGAGCAGGTTGGTGTCGGCGGCCGTCATGATGTGGGACAGCGTCGTACGCGACGCCGATGTCGGCTTGCCGGGAAGGTCGTCCCCTGCCGACGTAGGGCCCTGATCAGTCATGCCACCACCATAAGCGGACGGCCCCGACGCCTTGCTGTGACGGCGTCGGGGCCGCCCGTAGCTGCTCGCCGCGTTCCCGCTGGTCAGCGGGTTTATGTCTGAGGGGACTAACCGTGGACGAGGTCGCCGACTCTGACCGGTTCGAGGAAGGCCATCTCATCCATCGACGCGGTGACCGCGGGCCCCTCGGAGTGGCGTCCGGCGACCGCTCCGGCGGCGTCGTCCACCAGCTTCATGATCACGCCGCCGTGGACGGTCCCGAGGAGATTGGTGTCACTGCCGGTCATGATGTGTGACAGTGTGGTACGAGAGGCGGAGGTGGGCTTTCCCGGAAGCTCCGGTTCCGCACCCTGGGCCTGTTTGGTCATGTCGTCCACCTTATGCGGACGAGATTCTTATCAGGTCTGCAACAGCCGTGCCGCGATCCTGCCCCCGGCCTGTAAGGCGACCCACCCGACCAGGCACACTGCCTTGCATGAGCGAATGGCCCCAGGGATGGACCGGCGACGGCAGCGGCCGGTACGGACGTGGTAGCGGCAGCGCCGAGCCGGAGGGGGCTCGTGCCATGCCACAGGTGAGACGCGCCGCGCCCGGCGCGGGCGGTCCGCCGCCCTACGACGAGCCTCCGCTGCCGCCCGACCTCTCGCCCCGCGGCACCGTTCCGCGGCAGCAGGCGTCCCAGGGCTATGACGACTACGACGACGGCTACAACACCGGTCAGGTCTACGGCCGCGGCAACGGCGGACCGGGCGGCGGGGGCCACGGCCCCGGTGGCCCCGGCGGTCCCGGCCCGCGTCCGGTGAGGCCGAAGAACTGGAAGCGCCGGATAACCATCGGCCTGGTCACCCTGATCGTCGTGCTGCTCGCCGTCGGCATCGGCACCTACGTCTGGGCCGACTCCAAGCTCCGCAACGAGGTGGACCTGAGCAAGGTCGAGGACCGGCCGAGCGGCGGTAAGGGCACCAACTACCTGATCGTGGGTTCGGACAGCCGCGAGGGCATGTCCGACGAGGACAAGAAGAAGCTGCACACCGGGTCGGCGGACGGCCGGCGCACCGACTCCATGATCCTTCTCCATGTCGGTGAGAACGGCAGCACCATGGTCAGCCTCCCGCGTGACTCCTGGGTCACCATCCCGGCCTTCACCGGCTCGGAGAGCGGCCGGCGGATCCCGCAGAGCCAGAACAAGCTGAACGCCTCGTACTCCTCCGAGGGCCCCGGACTGCTCGTCCGCACGATCGAGTACAACACCGGTCTGAAGATCGACCACTACGCGGAGATCGGCTTCGACGGCTTCGCCAACCTGGTGGACGGGGTCGGCGGTGTCGAGATCGACATCCCGCAGGACATGAAGGACAAGAAGTCCGGCAATGACCTGAAGAAGGGCAAGCAGACGCTGAACGGCCAGCAGGCGCTCGCCTTCGTCCGGCAGCGCTACGGCCTCGCGGGCGGCGACCTGGACCGCACCAAGAACCAGCAGAAGTTCCTGTCCGCGCTGGCCAACAAGGCGGCCTCGCCGAGCACGATCATGAACCCGTTCAAGCTCTACCCGACGATGGGCGCCGGGCTGGACAACCTGGTCGTCGACAAGGACATGAGCCTGTGGGACGTGAAGGACATGTTCTTCGCGATGAAGAGCGTCTCCGGCGGCGACGGCAAGCAGATGAACATGCCGATCTCCAACCCCGGCCTGGCCACCTCCAAGGGCAGCGCGGTGCAGTGGGACATGACCAAGGTCAAGCAGCTGATGGGCGAGCTGAAGAACGACGAGAAGGTCACCGTCTCCGGCAACTGATCCGGATCGGGACAGACGACGGCGCCGGGCCCGATGGGCCCGGCGCCGCTCGTTGGTTCTGGCGGACTACGGAAGGTTGCGCGCCATGACGATGCGCTGGACCTGGTTGGTGCCCTCGTAGATCTGCGTGATCTTGGCGTCCCGCATCATCCGCTCGAGCGGGTAGTCACGGGTGTAGCCGTAGCCGCCGAGCAGCTGGACGGCGTCGGTGGTGATTTCCATCGCGGCGTCGGAGGCGTAACACTTGGCGGCGGCGCCGAAGAACGTCAGGTCCTCCTTGCCGCCCCCGAGGGCCACGCGCTCGGACCGGGCCGCCGCCGCGTAGGTGAGCTGCCGGGCGGCCTCGAGCTTCATCGCCATGTCGGCGAGCATGAACTGGACGCCCTGGAAGTCCCCGATCGGCTTGCCGAACTGCTTGCGCTCCTGGACGTATCCCTTGGCGTAGTCGAGCGCGCCCTGGGCGATGCCGAGGGCCTGGGCGGCGATGGTGATCCGGGTGTGGTCGAGGGTCTTCATGGCGGTGGCGAAGCCGGTGCCCTCGGCGCCGATCATCCGGTCGGCGGGGATGCGGACGTTGTCGAGGTAGACCTCACGGGTCGGGGAGCCCTTGATGCCGAGCTTCTTCTCCGGGGCGCCGAAGGACACGCCCGGGTCGGACTTCTCGACGACGAAGGCGGAGATGCCCTTGGAGCGCTTCTCGGGGTCGGTGACGGCCATCACCGTGTAGTACTCGGAGATCCCGGCGTTGGTGATCCAGCGCTTGACGCCGTTGAGCACGTAGGAGTCGCCGTCGCGGACCGCCTTGGTCTTCATCCCGGCCGCGTCCGAGCCCGCGTCCGGCTCTGAGAGGCAGTAGGAGAACATCGCGTCGCCCTTGGCCAGCGGGGCCAGGTACCTCTTCTTCAGCTCCTCGGAGCCGGAGAGGATGACCGGCAGCGAGCCCAGCTTGTTGACCGCGGGGATCAGGGAGGAGGACGCGCAGACCCGGGCGACCTCCTCGATGACGATCACGGTGGCCAGCGCGTCCGCGCCCGAGCCGCCGTAGGACTCGGGGACGTGCACGGCGTGCAGATCGTTGGCGACCAGGGCGTCCAGCGCCTCCTGGGGGAAGCGGGCCTCCTCGTCGACCTCGGCGGCATAGGGGGCTATCTTCGCCTCGGCGAGAGAGCGGACGGCGTCACGGAGCATGTCGTGCTCCTCGGACGGCCGGTACAGGTCGAAGTCGTTTACCGAGGACGCCAAGCCTCTCACTCCCCATAGAGCGCTAACTACCGTTAAGTAACTGAATTCTAGGGGCGACGGCTCGGTAGGTATACGTGAGGTACCTGACAGAGTCGGCTGAGCCCGTACCGCGGTCCCGACTATGCTCAGGCACCGCATCTGCGATCGACCGTTCTGGAGCACTGCATGGCCCTCAAGATCACCGTGATCGGCACCGGCTACCTCGGCGCCACCCACGCAGCGGCCATGGCGGAGCTGGGCTTCGAGGTGCTGGGCCTCGACGTCGTGCCCGAGAAGATCGCGATGCTCACCGAGGGCCGGGTGCCGATGTACGAGCCCGGGCTCGAGGAGCTGCTGCGGCGGCACACCGCGGGGATCGAAGGGGCCACCGGGCGGCTGCGCTTCACCACCTCCTACGAGGAGGCCGGGGAGTTCGGCGACATCCACTTCATCTGTGTGAACACCCCGCAGAAGCACGGCGAGTACGCCTGTGACATGAGCTACGTGAACTCAGCGGTGGAGTCGCTCGCCCCGCATCTGCGCCGCCCCGCGCTGGTCGTGGGCAAGTCCACGGTGCCGGTCGGCAGCGCCGACCTGCTCGCGGCCCGGCTGGCCGAGCTGGCCCCGGTGGGGGCGGACGCGGAACTGGCCTGGAACCCGGAATTCCTGCGCGAGGGGTTCGCCGTCCAGGACACCCTGCACCCGGACCGGATCGTGGTCGGCGTCGCGGGCGACCGGGCCGAGAAGCTGCTGCGCGAGGTGTACCAGACTCCCATCGCCGAGGGCTCGCCGTTCGTGGTGACCGACTTCCCGACCGCCGAGCTGGTGAAGGTCGCGGCCAACTCCTTCCTGGCGACGAAGATCTCCTTCATCAACGCGATGGCCGAGGTCTGCGAGGCGGCGGGCGGCGACGTGGTCAAGCTGGCCGAGGCCATCGGCTACGACGAGCGCATCGGCAAGAAGTTCCTCCGGGCCGGGATCGGCTTCGGCGGCGGCTGTCTGCCCAAGGACATCCGGGCCTTCATGGCGCGCGCCGGTGAGCTCGGCGCCGACCAGGCGCTGACCTTCCTCCGCGAGGTCGACTCGATCAACATGCGGCGCCGCGGCCACATGGTCGAGCTGGCCCGGGAGGCCGTCGGCGGCGCCTTCCTGGGCAAGCGGGTCGCGGTGCTGGGCGCGACCTTCAAGCCGGACTCCGACGACGTCCGCGACTCCCCCGCACTCAACGTGGCCGGTCAGATACAGCTTCAGGGCGCCCAGGTGACCGTCTTCGACCCCAAGGGCATGGAGAACGCCCGGGCCCTCTTCCCGACCCTCGCCTACGCGGCGACCGCGGCCGAGGCGGCGGAGGGCGCCCATGCGGTGCTGCACCTCACCGAGTGGCGCGAGTTCCGGGAGCTGGACCCGGCGAGCCTCGGCGAGGTCGTCGCCGAGCGCCGCATCCTCGACGGGCGCAACGCGCTGGACCCCGACGTCTGGCGCGACGCCGGGTGGACCTACCGCGCGCTCGGGCGCCCGATGGCGTGAGGCGCCTCGGTCGGCGGGGTGCGGCGTGAGGCGCCTCGGTCGGCGGGGGCGGCGTGAGACTCCTCGGTCGGCGGGCCCGGTGTGAGGCGCCTCGGTCGGCGGGTCCGGCCGACGCTCCCCGTTTGACGGGGCCCGTTCGGTCAACCCGGGACGGGACCCGAGGAGGAGCCATGGCCATCGCCAAGCTGGAACTCACCGCGTTCGACTGCCCCGACCCCACCGCGCTCGCCCGCTTCTACCAGCAGGTGCTGGGCGGTGAGATCAAGAACGAGGAGAAGCCCTGGGTCGACCTCTACCTGCCCGACGGGGCGCGGCTGGCCTTCCAGGAAGCGCCCGGCTTCGTCGCGCCGAGCTGGCCGTCGGCGAAGGAGTCGCAGCAGCTGCACCTCGATCTGCGGGTGACCGACATGGCGGCGGCGCAGGAGCGGGTGCTGGCGCTGGGGGCCCGGGCGCTGGACCTCGACGACGACGGCGGGAAGCGGGACTTCCGCGTCTTCGCCGACCCGGCGGGGCACCCCTTCTGCCTGATCCACCCCTGAAACCGCCCCGTCCCCACCGGAGGGCCTCCGGTGGGGACGGTGAGGGTGCAACGGCGGTGGGGCGCTCAGCGGCGGGGGCGGCGGCCCCTTCTCCTGCTCCGGCGGGGTCTGGTCGGCGCCCGGGAGGGTCGGCCTGGAGAGGTTCGCCACGTCCTTCTTGGCCTGCTCCAGCCGCTCGGCATCGCAAAGGCACCAAGAGCCCCTAAAGCGGCTGTTGGCGCGTCAGGTGGCGGTGTGCCGTGGGGTCATGCGGCGGCGTCCAGTTGGTCGATCGTGGCGATGGACGGTCCGCGCGTCGACTGCGCCGCGCGTGCCGCGTCCTCGGCGCCGCGCAGCGTACGGACCGCGTTCTGCCAGGTCAGCTTGGCCAGGTCGGCCGGTGACCAGCGGCGGTCGAGCAGCTCGGCCACCAGGTTCGGATAGCCCGCGACATCGCCCAGGCCCTCGGGGGTGAAGGCGGTGCCGTCGAAGTCGCCGCCGATGCCGATGTGGTCGACGCCCGCCACCTCGCGCATGTGGTCGAGGTGGTCGGCGACGGTCGACACGGTGGCCATGGGGCGCGGGTTGGCCTCCTCGAAGGCGCGCTGCACCTTCATCGCGGCGGGCGTCATCTCCAGCGGATGCAGCCCGTGGGCGCGCATGTTCTCGTCCGCCTCCCGGGTCCAGGCGACCGCCTCGGGCAGCACGAACTTGGGGACGAACGTGGCCATCGCCACGCCCCCGTTGGCGGGCAGCAGCTCCAGTACGTCGTCCGGGATGTTGCGCGGATGGTCGCAGACGGCGCGTGCGGAGGAGTGCGAGAAGACCACGGGCGCCTCGGTCACCCGGAGCGCGTCCCGCATGGTGTCGGCGGAGACGTGGGAGAGGTCGACGAGCATGCCCAGGCGGTTCATCTCGCGCACCACCTCCTCGCCGAAGCGGGTGAGGCCGTGTGCCTTCGGCTCGTCGGTCGCCGAGTCGGCCCAGGGGACGTTGTCGTTGTGGGTGAGCGTCATGTAGCGCACGCCCAGGTCGTACAGGACGCGCAGGGTGGCCAGGGAGCAGTTGATGCTGTGGCCGCCCTCCGCGCCCATGAGGGAGGCGATCCGGCCCTCGGCCCGTGCCGCCTCCATGTCGTCGGCGGTGAAGGCCGGGCGCAGATCGGTCGCGTACCGGTCGGTGAACCGGCGGACGACGTCGATCTGTTCCAGGGTGGCGCTGACCGCGGTGTCGCCCTGGAAGTCGGAGCGGACGAACACCGACCAGAACTGGGCGCCCACGCCGCCCGCGCGGAGGCGGGGGAGGTCGGTGTGGGTGTACGCGGTGAGGTCGGCGGCCATGTCGCGCTGGTCGAGGTCGTAGCGGACCTGCTCGCGCAGGGCCCAGGGGAAGTCGTTGTGGCCGTCCACGATGGGGTGGGTGGCCAGCAGGTCGTGGGCTTGCGCGAGGTGATCGGTCATCCTCGTAGTTTCGCGTGGGGCGCGGTGGAAGTCACGTGTTGGGGGCGCGGTGGGGCAACCCCCGTTTTCGGTCGCTCCCGCCCCCGGGCCCCGCTCCTCAAACGCCGGAGGGGCTGGAATGGCTCCGCGAGCGCCGGAGGGGCCGGGTCCGGCTCAGTGGCCGAAGCCGAACGAGCCTGCCCCGTCCACCTTCGCGCGCAGTCGCTTGCCCTTCTCCGTGGCCTGGGCGTTGAGTTCGTCCTGGAACTCGCGCATCCGGGTTCGGAGTCCAGCGTCATGCGCGGCCAGGATGCGGGCGGCGAGGAGGCCCGCGTTGCGGGCGCCGCCCACGGAGACCGTGGCCACCGGTACTCCGGCGGGCATCTGGACGATCGACAGCAGGGAGTCCATGCCGTCGAGGTACTTCAGCGGTACGGGCACCCCGATGACCGGCAGCGGGGTGACGGACGCGAGCATGCCCGGGAGGTGGGCGGCGCCGCCCGCGCCCGCGATGATCGCCTTGAGGCCGCGGTCCGCCGCGTTCTCCCCGTAGGCGACCATCTCGCGCGGCATGCGGTGTGCCGAGACGACGTCCACCTCGTACGGGACCTCGAACTCGTCGAGGGCCTTGGCCGCCTCTTCCATGACGGGCCAGTCGGAGTCGGAGCCCATGACGATGCCGATCACAGGAGCGCTCATTCGGTGATGGTCCCTCGGAGGTAGTCGGCGGCGTGGCGGCCGCGCTCGCGCGCCTCGGCCAGGTCGTCGCCATAGGTGTTGACGTGGCCGACCTTGCGCCCGGGCTTCACGTCCTTGCCGTACATATGGATCTTGAGCGCCGGGTCGCGCGCCATGCAGTGCAGATACGCCGCGTACATGTCGGGGAAGTCGCCGCCGAGCACATTGGTCATCACGGTCCACGGGGCACGCGGCCGGGGGTCGCCGAGCGGCAGGTCCAGCACGGCCCGTACGTGGTTGGCGAACTGGGAGGTGACGGCGCCGTCCTGGGTCCAGTGACCGGAGTTGTGGGGGCGCATCGCCAGCTCGTTGACCAGCAGCCGGCCGTCGCGGGTCTCGAAGAGCTCGACCGCGAGATGGCCGACCACCCCGAGCTCCGCCGCGATCTTCAGCGCCATCTCCTGCGCCTGCCCTGACAGCTCCTCGGAGAGGCCGGGGGCCGGGGCGATCACGGTGTCACAGACCCCGTTCACCTGGATCGACTCCACGACGGGGTAGGCGACGGCCTGGCCGTGCGGGGACCGCACGACATTGGCGGCGAGCTCGCGGGCGAAGTCGACCATCTCCTCGGCGAGCACGGGCACCCCCGCGCGGAACGGCTCGGCCGCCTCCGCCACGCCGCGCACGACCCAGACGCCCTTGCCGTCGTAACCGCCGCGCACGGTCTTGAGGACGACCGGGTATCCGTCGCCCTCCTCCTCCGCGAACCGCGCGACGTCCTCGGGGTCGGCGACGATGCGGTGGCGCGGGCAGGGCACACCGGCCTCCCGCAGCCGCTCGCGCATCACCCCCTTGTCCTGGGCGTGCAGCAGCGCCTCGACTCCGGGGCGGATGACCACGCCCTCCGCTTCCAGGGCGCGCAGATGCTCGGCCGGGACATGTTCGTGGTCGAAGGTGACCACATCACAGCCCTGTGCGAAAGCACGAAGGGTGTCCAGGTCGCGGTAGTCGCCGATGACGACATCGCTGACCACCTGGGCCGCCGAGTCCTGGGGGGTGTCACTGAGCAGCTTGAACCTGATGCCGAGGGGGATGCCCGCCTCATGGGTCATACGGGCGAGCTGGCCGCCTCCGACCATGCCGACTACCGGGAATGTCACCCTCCCAGGGTAACTTCCCCCTCCGACCGGCCCTGACCTGCGTTGGAGGAACCTCCAGATATTCCGCCGGGCCCAAGACCGCGGCCTGGAGGGCGCGGGGCACGGCCGCTGGTTAGCATGGGGGGATTGACGACGCCGACGGGACGGGGCTGAACGATCACCATGAGTGAACGGAGCACACTCGGCGGGCTGCGCGCCCAGATGGGGCAACTGGCTCGCGAGATCGCGAAGTTCGGGGTGGTCGGCGGTGCCGGCGTCTTCGTCAATCTCGCGGTGTTCAACCTGGTGCGCGGGGTCACCGAACTGCCCGTGGTGCGGGCCAGCATCGTGGCCACGGTGGTCGCCACCGGCTTCAACTACCTGGGATACCGGTACTTCACCTACCGGGACCGCGACAAGCAGGGCCGCACCAAGGAACTCAGCCTCTTTCTGCTGTTCAGCGCCATCGGGCTGATCATCGAGAACGGTGTGCTCTACACCGCCACCTATGGCTTCGGGTGGGACAGCTCACTCCAGAGCAATGTGTTCAAGTTCCTCGGCATCGGCCTGGGCACCCTCTTCCGCTTCTGGTCCTACCGGACCTGGGTGTTCCGGACACTGCCCGCGCGGGAGGCCGTCGAGCGCGCGGAAGCCTTCCTGTCCGAGGCGCCGCCCGCCCAGGCCACCCGGAAGCAGCCGGTCCGCAAGTAGCCCGGCGGCGCGGCCGAGCCGCTCAGGAGGGCGTGGGATCCTCGGCCTCCCGGCTGAGGAAGAGCGCGAACACCGGTGGATGCTGCTGGAGCAGCTCCAGCCGGCCGCCGTCCGCCTCCGCCAGGTCCCGCGCCACGGCCAGCCCGAGACCCGTGGAGTTGCGTCCGCTCACCGTCCGCTCGAAGACCCGTGCCCCCAGGTCCGGCGACACCCCCGGCCCCTCGTCGGAGACCTCCACCACGGCCTGGTTGCCGGTGACCCGGGTACGCAGCGCGACCGTGCCGTCACCGTGCATCAGCGAGTTCTCGATCAGCGTGGCCAGCACCTGGGCGACCGCGCCCGGGGTGCCCACCGCGCGCAGCCCCTTCTTGCCCGAGCGCACGATGGCGCGGCCCTCGCTGCGCGAGGCCGGGCGCCACTCCTCGATCTGCTGCTTGACGACCTCGTCCAGGTCGAAGGCGACCGCGGAGCCGCTGCGCGGATCGCGCGAATTGGTCAGCAGCCGCTGGACGACATCGGTGAGCCGCTCCACCTGGCCCAGCGCGATCGTCGCCTCCTCCTTGACCGTCTCCGGGTCGTCGGTGAGCGTGATCTCCTCCAGCCGCATGGACAGCGCGGTCAGCGGCGTGCGGAGCTGGTGGGAGGCGTCGGCGGCCAGCCGCCGCTCGGCGGTGAGCATCCGGGCGATGCGCTCGGCGCTCGCGTCCAGCACATCGGCGACCCGGTCCAGCTCCGGCACCCCGTAGCGCCGGTGGCGCGGCCGGGGGTCCCCGGAGCCCAGCCGCTCGGCGGTCTCCGCGAGGTCGGTGAGCGGGGCGGAGAGCCGGTGCGCCTGGCGTACGGCGAGGGCCACCGCGGCGAGCACGGCGAGCAGCGCCACCGCCAGGATGATCAGCATGGTGCGGCCGATCTCGCGGCTCACCGTGGAGCGGGACGCCTCGACCCGTACGACCTCGCCCTGCTCCCCCGGCTCCTCGGCGGAGATGACACTGCCCGTGGGGCGCTTGCCGATCTCCACGGTGCGGTGGTCGGGCATCCTGATCACGGCGTAGCGACCTGGCTCGATCTGCTCGCGCAGCACCCGGGGGGTGACCCCCTCGCCGCCCAGCAGCCTGCTGTCGACGATGCTGACCAGGCGCACGGCGTCGGAGCTCACGCTCTCCTGGGCGCTGTTCTCGATGGTCCGCGTCTCGACGATGACCAGCGACAGGCCGAAGACCGCGATGACGACGAGCACCACGGCCAGCGTGGAGTTGATCAAGCGACGGCGCATTGCCCTACCGTGTCAGCTCTGGTCAGCTTTTCTCGAATCTGAAGCCGACGCCACGGACGGTGGCGATGTAGCGGGGGTTGGCCGCATCGTCACCGAGCTTCTTGCGCAGCCAGGAGATGTGCATGTCGAGGGTCTTGGTGGAGGACCACCAGGTGGTGTCCCACACCTCGCGCATCAGCTGGTCGCGGGTGACCACCCGCCCGGCGTCCCGCACCAGGACCCGCAGCAGGTCGAATTCCTTGGCGGTCAGCTGCAGCTCCTCGTCGCCCATCCAGGCGCGGTGCGACTCGACGTCGATCCGCACCCCGTGGGTGGCCGGCTGCTGTTGCTGCGTCTCGACGGCACCGCGCCGCAGCAGCGCCCGGACCCGGGCGAGCAGCTCGGCGAGCCGGAACGGCTTGGTGACGTAGTCATCGGCACCGGCGTCCAGGCCGACCACGGTGTCCACCTCGTCCGCGCGGGCCGTCAGCACCAGCACCGGAAAGCCATGGCCCTCGGTGCGGAGCCGGCGGCAGACCTCGAGCCCGTCCATCCCGGGCAGGCCGAGGTCGAGGACGATCAGATCGACGCCCCCTTGCAGACCGGCGTCGAGCGCGGTGGGTCCGTCCTCACGCACCTCGACCTCGTACCCCTCGCGGCGCAGGGCGCGGGCGAGCGGCTCCGAGATGGATGCGTCATCCTCGGCGAGCAGTACTCGGGTCATGGGGGTGATGGTAGTCCGCTGAGGTCGGAGCACGGGGCGCGTACGGCGCGACGGACGGAGCACGAAGGGTTGCACACCCCGCCCGTGAGCTATCTCTCACCGTCTCCAAGAGTGTCAAGGACGTGTCGTATGGTGAAACAACGTCTGCAGCACTCCTCCGGGGCCTTTGGTGGCGACGACGCACCCAAAGGTCTCTGTCATGTCCGGAGCGGAAGGGGTCGGCACGACCGACCCGGCCCACATCCGGCGCTCAGTCGCTCAGCCATCCCCCCATGGGCGCTGGCCCCGTCGGCAGCGCTCCCTGAGCACGCAAGGAAACGACCATGGCGTCCAGCCTGACGAAGGGCGCCACCGCGCAGGGGACCCCTGCCGGCGGCAAAACCTTCTTCGGCCACCCCCGCGGCCTGGCCACTCTCTTCATGATCGAGATGTGGGAGCGGTTCAGCTTCTACGGCATGCGGGCCCTCCTTGTGGTCTATCTGATCTCCGGTGGCCCCGACGCCAAGGACGGCGGGCAGGGCGGCGGCCTCGGGCTGACCGAGGGCAACGCGGTGGCCATCTACTCGGTGTACCTGGCCATGGTCTATCTGCTGGCCATGCCGGGCGGCTGGTTCGGCGACCGGGTCTGGGGCCCGCGCAAGACGGTGGTGATCGCGTCCGGCGTCGTCATGGCCGGGCATCTGGCGCTCTCCGTCCCCGGCCAGGCGACCTTCTTCGCCGGTCTCGGCCTGGTGGCGCTCGGTTCCGGCCTGATCAAGGCCAATATCTCGACGATGGTGGGCCAGCTCTACGACGGTCCGCAGGACCCGCGCCGGGACGGCGGCTTCACCATCTTCTACATCGGCATCAACCTCGGTGCCTTCGCCGCCCCCCTGGTGATCGGCACCGTCGGCCAGTCGTACAACTGGCACCTGGGCTTCGCGCTCGCCGCGCTCGGCATGGCGCTGGGCCTGGTCCAGTTCCTGATCGGCACCCGCCACCTGAGCGCGGAGAGCAGCGTCGTCCCGACGCCGCTGGCGGCCGAGGAGCGCCGCTCCTGGCTGCGCAAGGCGATGATCTGGCTGATCGTGGCCGCGGTCTTCTACACCGGCGTGGTGCTCAGCGGCAGCTGGACCCTCAACTGGGTGCTGGTCCCGATCACCATCCTGGGCCTGATCATCCCGACCGGGGTACTGATCCGGATCAAGCGCGACCGGGAGCTCTCGGCGGTCGAGCAGACCAAGGTGAGCGGCTACATCTGGTTCTTCGTGGCCGCCGCCGTGTTCTGGATGATCTACGACCAGGGCGGTTCGACGATGTCGGCGTTCGCCGACTCCAAGACCGCGGACACGATCTTCGGGCTGCACTTCCCGTCCTCGTGGTTCCAGTCCGTCAACCCGCTGATGATCATGGCGCTGGCCCCGGTCTTCGCCTGGCTGTGGCTGTGGCTGGCGCGGCGTGACCGGGAGCCGAACACCACGCTGAAGTTCGCGATGGCCCTGGTCCTGGTCGGCGCCTCGTTCTTCGTCTTCGTCGTGCCGATGGGGATGGCCGGGGACGGGACCAAGGTCAGCCCGCTGTGGCTGGTGTCGATCTACATGATCCAGACGATGGGTGAGCTGTGCCTGTCGCCGGTCGGCCTGTCGGTCACCACCAAGATGGCGCCGGCGAAGTACGCCAGCCAGATGATGGGCGTGTGGTTCCTGGCCGTGACCGCGGGCGACTGCGTCACGGGGCTGCTCTCCATCGCCGGGGTCGATCTGAGCGGGGTCGGAGTGATCGCGCTGGAGGCGACGATGGCGGCGCTCGCGGGCTTCGCGGTCTTCATGTACCGGAAGAAGGTCGTGGCGTTGATGGCCGACGTCCACTGACGTCCGTAAGGAGTTCACGAGGGGCCCGGCGCGGGGAGAACCGCGCCGGGCCCCTCGTGCTGTGCGTGAGCCGGTTCAGCGGGTGGTGCCGCGCAGCTTGCGCCACGGGGTGAGGGTGAAGATGGCGCCGCCGAGCAGCACGGTGGTACCGGCGATCAGGGCGAGCGCCTTCAGCCCGCCGTGGTCGCTCGCACCGGTGTCGGCGAGCCCGCCGCTGGTGGCCGAACCGCCGCCGCCCGAGCTGCCGCCGCCACCGGAGGTGCCGCCGCCGGAGCCGCTGTCCCCGCCGGTCGCGTCACCGCCGGTGGTGCCGCCGGGCTGGCCGGTGGTGTCCAGTTCCAGCGAGACGCCGGGGTCCTTGGACGGGGTGCAGGTGGTGGTCGTACCGAGCGCCTTGACCGTCAGCACCCCGGGGGTGAGCGTCGACTTGCCGCTCGCACCCGGCTTGTAGGTGCCGGTGAGGTCGGGGATCTCGATCGGATCACCGGACTTGATGGGCTCCTTGTTGGTCGGGCCCGCCACGGCGACGGTGCCCTTGTCCGCACCGCCGACCTTGACGGCCATCGACGGCTTGACCGAATCGGCGGGGATGTCGGCCGGGCTGTCCATCACGGACTTGCCGAACTTCACGGTCAGCTCGAAGTTCCCGCCGCTCTTGGTGGCGTTGATCTGGACCGGGGAGGTCGCGTTCTTGTCGCCGATAGGGGTCTTGCAGGCGTAGGCGACCTGAACCTCCTTACCGGTGTACGCATCACCTCCGCCGTCCCCACCACCGGTGGTGCCGCTGGTGGTACCGCTCGTGGTGCCACTGGTCGTGCCGCTCGTGGTGCCACTGGTCGTGCCGCCCGTCGTACCACTGGTGGTACCGCTCGTGGTGCCACTGGTCGTCCCGCTCGTCGTGCCACTGGTCGTGCCGCCCGGACCGCTGCCGCCGTCCGTCACCTTGATGGTCGCGGCGGCCTTGACGGCCTCCTTGGCCGAGCACTTGGTGTCCGTGGACAGCGGCTTGCTGACGTTGATGTTGTAGCCGCCGGGCGTCAGCGTCACCTCTCCCGCCTTGGTGAGCTTCAGCTTCCCCTTCATGTCGGAGAGCTTCATCTCACCGCCCTTGGGGATCGCCGGGTTCTCCCGCGGCCCCTCCATGGCCAGTTCGCCGGTCTGGGCGCCGCCCACCGTGACGGTGCCGGTCGGCAGCACGGTGTCGGCCTCCAGGTCGAGGATGGGCGGGTTCTTGGAGGCGGCCTGCACCGTCTTCCACACCACCTCGACCTCGTCCCCGACCTTGGCCGTCTCCGGTGCCGTCACGGCCACGGTCGTGGTGCCCTCCACCGGGGGCAGACCGGAGATGGGGGGCGGGAGGCACTCGGTCTTGTACGAGACCTCTGCGCCCTCCGCGCTGCCCGCGCCGAGCAGCACGCCCGCACCGCCGAGCAGCAGCGCGACGGCGGCCGCACTCACTCTTGGTCGCATCTCACGTGGTTCCTTTCGGGGTCGGTCGGATCTCCTCGGTCGGTGCGGAAATCTCGTGGTGCGGCCGTGCCTCCGGCGCGGTGCCCGGCGTGAACCAGGGCAGCGCCGGCCGGGCCCCGTCCGCCGCGACCGGTCCGGGCGGCGGCGACGAGGGTGGGGGCGGTGGTGGCGCGGTCCGGGCCGTACGGGGCCGCACCTTGTCCACGACGGCCATGCCGATCCGGAAGACCGTCGCCGAGACCACCACGCACAGCAGGATCCAGAAGAGCGTGACGCCCCAGGGCCGTCCCACCGTCCACGGCTGTTCGACGAGCAGCTTCTGGCCGTAGCGCAGCGAGACCAGATAGTCGCCATGGGCCCCGGCGGACAGTTCGACGTCCAGCTTGACCTGCGCCTTCTTCCCCGGCTGGATGGTCCCCCGCCAGCGCTGCTCCTCCCAGGAGGGGGCGAAGACACCGTGCGAGGTGCCCACCTCGAAGACCGGGTCACGGGCCGGGGTCGAGCCGAGATTGCCGACGGTGACCACGAGCCGTCGCCTCGGCGGTGCGCCGAACCAGGTCAGCAGCCCGCTGGAGCCGTCGAGCCGGGCCGAGAGCACGCTCAGCCGCTCGCCCCCGGTCCGCTCCTTCGGCAGCGGCGCGACGGGATGCCCGGCGACCTTGAACGCCACGTCCGCGGCGGCGGCTTCACCGGTGACAGTCGCTATATGGATGACACAGGGGCAGGGTTTGGGCGGCTCGGCCACCGGCAGCTTCTTGGTGAAGGTGCCGTCCTTGCCGACGGTGACCGCCCTGCCGTCGCCGTTGGCGCAGGAGTTGGTGCCGCCGATCATGTTCTGCCCGCAGATGAGCAGGGTGAGCAGGGCACGCGGCCGCCAGCGGGCGCCGGTCACGGTGACCGTGCCGCCCGTGCCCGCCTCGGCCTTGGAGACCTTCGCGGCCGGGCCCTCGGCCGCCGCGGCGCCGCCCGTAAGGGGCGCCCCGAGGGTGAGGAGGACCAGGGTGAGCACGGTGACCACGGCGGAGGTCCGGGCCGGGGTGCCTGGGTGTCGGCATGCGTTCACGTGGTCGCTCCTGCCCCTGTGCGCCGCGGTTGCGGCTGCGGTTCCGGCTGCGGCTGCGGTTCCGGCTGCGGCTGCGGCTGCGATCGCGGTGTGCGGCGCGGGCCCCGTCGTCTGCGCAGCAGCCAGACGCCTCCCCCGGCGCCCGCGCCCACCAAGGCGGCCACCGGCGCCAGCAGCCACCAGGGGACGGCCGTGTATCCGGCGGTCGCCGTGGCGTGCGCGCCTCCGCCCGCGGTGACGGTGAGCCGCACGTCCACCGAGTCGACGGCGGGCGGGTCCGGCCAGCTCTCGGTGAGCCGGACCCGTTTGCCCGGCGGCAGTTCGACCGGCAGGGTGCGGGGGCCGCGGCGCAGCACCTGGCCGAAGAGCCCGTCGGCGCGTACGGCCAGCCGGGGGGTGAGTACGGTGTTGCCGCGGTTGACCAGGGCGTAGCGGATGGCCGCCCCGCTGCCGCGGTCCTGGACCGTCACGTCCTCGACGGAGAGGGCGGACAGCGTCGCGCCGCTGATCCGCAGCCGCAGCCGCACCGCGATCTCGCGGCCGCCGGAGGAGACCACGACCGCGCCGGGGTGCTCGCCCGGCACCGCGTCGGAGGGGACGGTGACGGTGAAGGGGATGTCGGCGCGGGTGCGGGGCGGAACGGTCACCCGTCGTTCCGCGAGCGCGATCGGGGCGCCGTCGGCGCCGCGCAGCCGGACGGTGCGGGGGCGCTCGCTCCGGTTGGTGACCGAGATCTCGTCCTCGAGGACGGCGCCGGGCTCGCCCTCGAGGTAGATGTACGGCCGGTCACCCGCGCCCGGTGCGCCGCCCCCGGTGGCGGGAGCCGCCGACCAGTCGGGCCCGGCGGCGGCCGCCGGGGAGGTCCACGACACGGGGATCGCCAGGGAGGCGGCCAGCAGGACCGGCACACCGGTGCGGACTCCCCGGCGGACGGCCACGCGGACGGCTGGGCGGACGGCCGGGCGTACGGCCGGGCGGATGACGGCACGGACGGCACGGACGACTTTGACGACTTTGACGGCACGGACAGCTTTGACGGCATGGACGGCGGCACGGATACGCGACGGCATCAGCGGCTCCTGGGATGCCGCGAGGGTCAGGAGGTCGGACGCTGACGGCGGGTCAGCCAGAGCGCCCCGGCCACTCCGGCGAGCAGCACCGTGCCGCCGAGGGTGCCGAGCGCGATGGCGGAGTCCGTCGGTCCGGTCTGCGGCAGCTGGTCGTTGCCGGAGCCGTCCTGCGCACCGCCGGAACCGTCCGATCCGCCCGTGCCGCTGCCGCCCGTGCTGCCCGTACCGCCGGTGGAGCCGGAGTCTCCGCCGCCGCCCGCGGCCTTGACGTCCAGCGTCAACGAGGGCTTGGGGTTGTTGCCGGGGGTGCAGGTCGTGGTCGTGCCCAGCGCCTTGATGGTGAGCGTGGAAGCGGTGAAGGTGACCTTCCCGCTCTTCTTCGGGGTGTAGGTGCCCGACAGGTCACTGATCTTGATCGGGGTGTTGGCGGGGATGGCCTTGTCGTTGGCCGGGCCCGACACCGACAGCGTGCCGCTCTCCGCCCCGCCCAGTTTGATGAGCGCGCTGGGGTGCATGGCGCCCTTGCCGAGCTCGACGGGGCTGGAGGAGACGCCCTTCTGGAAGGACATCGTGAGCTTGTAGGAGCCGCCGTTCGCGACGCTCTTGATGTCGATGGGCGATACGGCGCTCTTGTCACCGATCGGCGTCTTGCACTGGTAGTCGACGTCCACGGTGTCGGCGTGCGCGGCCGGGGCGGTGAGGAGTACCACGGAGCCGGCCAGGGCCGCCGCGAGCGTGAGGGCGCCGCCACGGCCGGCCGGACGGCGTTGGTTGTGGGACACCACGAGATCCCCTCTCGTCAAGCGCCGCAGCCGAATGTAACTGACGGCACATCAGATTGGGCGCTGACGGTACGCCGGGGACCTTGTCAAGGGAAGACAAAGAGCACGCCGGATCGGCGTGAGACGGGGGAAGGGCGGGTGCGGACGGGATCGTGGGGCCGGAGCCGCGCTCTTCAGCCCGGCGCGGCGAGCTCGGCCCAGACCGTCTTGCCGGCTCCCTCCACGTTCCGCACGACCCCCCAGTCCAGGCACAGCCGCTGGACGATGAACATGCCGTGGCCGCCGGGCCGTCCGGCGCGGTGCGGGGTGCGCGGCGCGGGCGTACCGGTGCCGAGGTCCACGACCTCCAGGCGGAGCACTTTGGCGTTGCAGCTGACGCGCAGCTCCTCGGGGCCGTCGGCGTGCAGGCAGGCGTTGGTGACCAGTTCGGAGACGACGAGCAGCACGTCCTCGGCGGCGGCCCGGTGGTCGGCGGTCGCGGCCGGAAGCCACCCCCAGTCGCGCAGCGCCTGGCGTGTGAAGTCGCGGGCGCGCGGCACGGCACCGCTGGCACCGATCAGATGGAGCCTGCGGATCTGGCGGATGGGGCCGGCGGTCGGGGGTGCCGGTGGGGAGGCCGAAGCGGCGGGGCCGTCCGGGTCCGGGCCGCGGTCGCCCGGCGGGTACGGCCGGGTGGTGCTCATCAGCGCTTCACCTCACCGATTCACCGATTCAGGGACAAGGGATACCTGATCTCTTCAACAGTTTCAGCCTGTCTCCTGCCCGGCGATAGCGTGAGAACACCCACTACTTCCGCCCCACCGATGTGACGCGGGCAACGCATCGATGACCCATCGATGACACGCCGGAAACAGGAGTGACCTACGTCACTCGACAAGGGCGGCATCAAGCGACTCATGCACCGTAAAGACGGCATCCGCGCCTGTGATCTCGAACACCCGGGCAACGATCGGCAGCATTCCGGCCAGGTGGACGCCGCCGCCTTCGGCCTCGGCCTTGAGCCGCGCGCCGAGGAGGACGTTGAGCCCGGTGGAGTCGCAGAACTCCAGCTTCGAGCAGTCCACCACCAGCCGGACACGTCCCCCCTCCACGCATTTCTCGAGCGGCTCACGCAACACCTCGGCGGTGTGGTGGTCCAGCTCACCCACCGGCGTGACGACCGCACTCGCCCCGTGGTGCCGAACCTCGACCTGAAGTCGGCCCTTGCTGGCGCTGCCGACCATCCCGCGGTCCATCTGCGCACCTCTTCTGGCGTCTCGTTGCTTTCGATTGCGCGCATCGAACCCTACGCCTTCTACCCGCTCCTCTGGTAGCCGAACATTTCGCATAGTTCGGCAAATATGGACAACGTGGACTTGCCACTTGGTGGCCGATGCAGGTAGGCGTAGAGGGTCACACCCGCTTACGGCCCGGCTTTGGAGGCGCCGCTCACCGGAGCAGCACGTTATGGCACCGGCAGCCATATGCCGAAGAACGATGGAGGAGACTATGTCACCCCGCCTCGACGACACGCGTACCGAACCCTCGGGGAGTACTCGGACCACCGTTTCGTCGGCCCCCCTGCCCGAGCAGTTCACCCCCGACGTTGACGCCCCGGCGACCGTTGGCCACCTCTTCGACGAACTGCCGGAATTGTCCGATCTGCCGGAAATTCCCCCGTATGACACGGTGGCGCCGGTGGACGCGAGGGCTCTGTCGAAGACCCTCTTCGAACGCCTCGAGGTGCTGGAGGAAGGCACCCACGAGTACGCCTATGTGCGTAACACCCTGGTCGAGCTCAACTTGGCGCTGGTCAAGTTCGCCGCCTCCCGGTTCCGCTCCCGCAGCGAGCCGATGGAGGACATCGTCCAGGTCGGCACCATCGGCCTGATCAAGGCCATCGACCGCTTCGAGGCCGGCCGGGGCGTGGAGTTCCCGACCTTCGCGATGCCGACGATCGTCGGCGAGATCAAGCGCTTCTTCCGCGACACCAGTTGGTCGGTGCGCGTGCCGCGGCGGCTGCAGGAGCTCCGTCTCGACCTGGCCAAGGCCGGCGACGAGCTGGCCCAGCGGCTCGACCGCGCCCCCACGGTCAGCGAGTTGGCCCAGCGGCTGGACATCACCCCGGCCGAGGTCGTCGAGGGCATGGCCGCGAGCAACGCGTACACCGCGAGCTCGCTGGACGCCCAGCCGGAGGAGGACGACTCCGAGGGCGCGCTGGCGGACCGGATCGGATACGAGGACCACGGGCTCGAAGGCATCGAGTACGTTGAGTCCTTGAAGCCGCTGATCGCCGATCTGCCCGCCCGCGACCGGAAGATCCTCTCCCTGCGCTTCGTGGCCAATATGACGCAGTCGGAGATCGGTGAGGAGCTGGGCATCTCCCAGATGCATGTCTCGCGGCTGCTGTCGCGCACCCTCCGTCGGCTCCGCAAGGGTCTGATGATCGAGGAGTGACGCCTCCGCAGACGGATAAGGGCCCGCCCCCGGATCACCGGGACGGGCCCTTATCCGTGTGCACCGCGCCCGTTCGTGTCGCTGCCGGGCGCCTATCCGTGCACGGCGCTCTGCCGCGCCGTCAGATCAGGGTGCCCCCGTGCCACACCGCCGAGACCAGGGGCACGCCGGGGCGGTAGGCGAGGTGCACATGGGACGGGGCGTCCAGCAGCGCCAGATCGGCGCGCGCGCCCGGGCTCACCCGGCCCACGTCGGTACGGCGCAGGGCCCGCGCCCCACCGGCCGTGGCGGCCCACACCGCCTCGTCCGGCGTCATCCCCATCTCCCGTACGGCCAGGGCGACGCAGAACGGCATGGAGCTGGTGAAGGACGAACCCGGGTTGCAGTCCGGGGACAGCGCGACCGTGACGCCCGCGTCGAGCAGCCGGCGCGCGTCCGGATAGGTCGAGCGGGTGGAGAACTCCGCACCCGGGAGCAGGGTGGCCACCGTCTCCCCCTGGGCCAGCGCGTCGACGTCCGCCTCGGTCAGATGGGTGCAGTGGTCGGCGGAGGCGGCGCCCAGTTCCACCGCCAGTCGCACCCCGGGGCCGTAGGAGAGCTGGTTGGCGTGGACCCGCGGGATCAGCCCGCGTTCCTTGCCCGCGGTCAGGATGGTGCGGGCCTGGTCGCCGTCGAAGGCGCCCTGCTCGCAGAAGACGTCGATCCAGCGGGCGTGCGGGGCGCAGGCGTCCAGCATCGGACCGGTGACCAGCTCCACGTACCCGGCCGGGTCGTCGGCGAACTCGGGGGCGACGATATGCGCCCCGAGGAAGGTCACCTCGTCGGTGTGGGCACCGGCGATGGTCAGGGCGCGGGCCTCGTCCTGCGAGGTCAGCCCGTAGCCGGACTTGATCTCGACGGTCGTGGTGCCCTGGCGGCGCGCCTCGGCCACATAGCGGCCGACGTTGGCGTGCAGCACGTTGTTCGAGGCGGCGCGGGTGGCGGCCACGGTGGTGCGGATCCCGCCGGCGCTGTACGGGCGGCCGGACATCCGGGCGTTGAACTCCTCGGTCCGGTCTCCCGCGAACACCAGATGGGAGTGGGAGTCCACGAAGCCCGGAATGACGGCCCGGCCACCGGCGTCGACCCGGTTGTCGGTGGCGGGTGCTCTGCTGGACTCACCGACCCAGGCGATGTGGTCGCCGTCGATGACGACGGCCGCGTCCCGGATCAGGCCGAGGGGGCCTTCACCGAGGGAGGGATCGTTGGTGACCAGGGTGGCGATGTCGGTGATGGCGGTCGTGGGCGTCGCGGTCGTCATCGTGGGGGTGCTCTCCTTCGTCGGCCGTGCCGGTGGTCGTCCGATCACGGTCCGTGCAGGGCTTGGATGGCCTCGGCCAGCGCTTGCGGCACGCGCGGGACGAGCTGATGGGCGCCGTCCCGTACGACATGGCGGCCGCCGACCACGGTGTGCCGGACATCCGCGCTGGTCGCCGCGAATACGGCGGTCTCCGCGCCCAGCCGGGGCGGCGGCCCCGCCGTGCGCACCGAGTCCAGCGCGATCGTGGTGAGGTCGGCGAGCGCGCCCACCTCGATCCGGCCCGCCTCCGCGCCCCAGCCGAGCGCCGCATGACCCTCCGCGGTGGCGGCCCGCAGCAGCTGGGCCGCGGTCCAGTGGCCCCGGGCGCGGGTGCGCAGCCGCTCGTCGAGCTCCATGGCGCGGGCCTCCTCCAGGATGTCGATCACGGCATGGCTGTCGCTGCCCAGCGAGAGCGGTGAGCCCGCGCCCCGCAGCTCGGCGGCCGGGCCGATCCCGTCGGCGAGGTCACGCTCGGTGGTCGGGCACATACAGACACCGGTGGCGGTGTGGCCCAGCAGCCGGATGTCGCCGGGGGTGAGATGGGTGGCGTGCACGGCGGTCGTCCGCGGGCCCAGCACCCCGTGGTCGGCGAGCAGCCGGGTCGGGGTGAAGCCGTGTGTTTCCACACAGGCGTCGTTCTCGGCCGTCTGCTCGGACAGATGGACGTGCAGGGGTGCCGTGCGCTCCTCCGCCCAGCCGGACACGGTCGCCAGCTGATCGACGGGAACGGCCCGCACCGAGTGGATCGCCGCGCCGATGCGGGTGTTGCCGTCGCCCTTCAGCCCGGAGACCCGCTCGGCCCAGGCTTCGGCCGTGCCGTCGGAGAAGCGCAGCTGGTGCTCGTTGGGCTCGGCCCCGAAACCGGAGGAGAGATAGCAGGTGTCGAGCAGGGTGATCCGGATACCGGCCTCGGCCGCGGCCGCGATCAGGGCCTCCCCCATCGCGTTGGGGTTGCCGTAGCGGTCGCCGCCGGGCGCGTGGTGGAGGTAGTGGAACTCCCCGACGCAGGTGATCCCGGCCATGGCCATCTCGGCGTAGACGGCTCGGGCCAGCTCGAAGTAGCTGTCCGGGGTCAGCCGGTCGGCGACCCCGTACATCACCTCGCGCCAGGTCCAGAAGGAGTCCGGCGCGCCGCCCCTGCCCGCCCGGTCCGCGTCGCCGCCCGGCGCGCCGCCCGTCCCGCCGTTCGCCTCGCCGTCCACCCTGCCGTTCGCCTCGCCGTCCGCCTGGACGACACCGCGCAGGGCCCGGTGGAAGGCGTGGCTGTGGGCGTTGGCCAGCCCGGGAATGGTCAGACCACGGAGGGTGACGGACCCGGCGGGCGGGCGTGGGCTCCCCGGCACCACCGCCGTGATCCGCCCATTGGCCGCGGCCACGATCACCACGTCCGACCGTACGCTTCCGTCCACCCAGGCGTGCTCCGCCCAGTACGTCTGCGCCGTCAGTGACACGCCAGGCCCTCCAGTACCTCCGCGAGTGCGGCCACACCGGCGAGGCAATCGTCCTCGCCCGCCGTCTCCGCGGGTGAATGCGAGACGCCGGTGGGATTCCTTACGAACAGCATGGCCGTCGGAACGGACGCGGACAAAATGCCGGCGTCGTGCCCGGCCCCGGTGGGCAGCACCGGAACGCCGCCCAGCAGCCCGGACAGCCGGTCCCGGAGGTCGTGGGCGAATTCGACGACCGGGGTGAAGGACTCCCGGGTGACGCGGACGCCCACCCCGTCGCGCTGTCCGCGCTCGACCGCGGCCCGCTCGATCTCGCCGACCACGGCGGCCAGGGTCTCCTCGTCGGCCGCGCGCGAGTCCAGCCAGCCGCGGACCAGGCTCGCGATCGCGTTGACCCCGTTGGGCTCGACGCTGACCTTGCCGAAGGTCGCCAGCGCCCCGGCGAGCTTCGCCTTCTTGCGGGCGGCGAGGACGGTGTTGGCGTAGGTCAGCATCGGATCGCGGCGGTCCTCGAGCCGGGTCGTCCCGGCGTGGTTGGCCTCGCCGTGGAAGTCGAACCGCCAGCGGCCGTGCGGCCAGATCGCGGAGGCGACGCCCACGGGGTCGGCGGTGTCCGCCAGGGCGCGCCCCTGCTCGATGTGGAGCTCGACGAACGCGCCGATGCGGGCCAGCCGCTCCGGGTCGGGGCCGATGGCGTCCGGGTCGTATCCGGCGCGCTCCATCGCCTGGGGGAGGCTCACCCCGTCCGCGTCGCGCAGCTCGTGCGCCTGGGCGACGCCGAGCTGCCCGCTCGTCAGCCGGGAGCCGACGCAGGCCAGGCCGAAGCGGGCGCCCTCCTCGTCGCCGAAGTTGACGATGGCGAGCGGTTTGGCGGGGTGGGAGCCCCGTGCGCGCAGCTCGTCGAGGGCGGCGAAGGAGGAGACGACGCCCAGCGGGCCGTCGAAGGCGCCGCCGTCGGGGACGGAGTCGAGGTGGGAGCCGGTGACGACGGCGTCTCCGGCGGTGGGGTCACCCAGCCAGGCCCATTGGTTGCCGTTGCGGTCCACTTCGTAGGTGAGACCTCGGTTCCGGGCTTGCTCCTCGAACCACGTCCGGCAGTCGGCGTCCGCGTCCGTCCAGGCGTAGCGGCGGTAGCCGTTTGTTGTTCTGTCGCGGCCGACCGGCTTCAGGTCCGCCCACATCTCGTGGAAGGAAACGGGTGGGGGCAGTCGTTCCGCGGGGGCGGTACG
>NZ_JAEEAP010000819.1 GCF_016103465.1 Streptomyces sabulosicollis | reverse complement strand
GGCCGGGGCGGCGGGGGCCTTCTTGGCGGTGACCGTCTTGGCCGCGACAGTCTTGGTGGCGGTGCGCTTTGCCGGGCTCTTCGCTGCGACGCTCTTGCGGGTGCGCTTGGGCGCCTCTGCGGCACTGACCATCAGCGTCACACCCTCCTCGTCGAGGATCTGGTTGAGGCTGCGCAGTACGTTCTTCCACTGGGTTGGCGGAATCTGGTCAGCCTCGAAGGCCCGGCGCACATCGTCGCCGGCGATCTGCCCCTCAGCCTTTCCCCGTTCGATGAGCGCCATGACAGACTCCGACTCGGCGATCTCCGGCGGGAGCGTACGGGATGTGCTGGCCGACACGAACAACCTCTCGGAACGTTGGAAACGGCTTCCGGCTCAGTCCGCTGGGGACCGGAGCCGACGACCGCCGGCAGGGATGAACCGACGGCGCGGGCGGAGTGCGGAGGAGTACAGCGTTACGAGCGACATCCGTATTCCCTCCGCGGCTGCCACCTCTTTAATCATCGCGCTGCCCCAAAGAGCGTTACGCCCAATACTCGTGGCCCGAGTCACACCCCATAACGGTCTTAATGCCCATCCAACGGGACAGAAAACTCCCAGTCGCGCCCCGATGGGAGTCACACGGCGCCGATCGATCGATCGCGCCGCGCCGCCGAACCCGCGGCGCGGGATCCGGCGGCGCCCTCTCGTACGTCGTACGACATCCATCGGGCCGGAACTCGCCGCCTACTGACACCGCCTTGCCGTACGTCGCACGCCGCACGCCCGGACGCCCGGCGATCCGGGCACCCGACGCGCCGCGGATCAGTGCTCGCGCGGCGCGGGAACCCCGACCTCGGCATGGTCGAGATCCGGGTGGACGGTCAGCAGCTGGCGCATCGCCGCCTCGGCCGCCGCGGCGTCGCCCTCGCCGATCGCCTCGACGATCCGGCGGTGGTGGGCGACCCCCGCCTCGGTGAGGCGGTCGCAGCCGGAGACCGGGGCCCCGGAGACATGGAGCGCGGCGGCGACGATGCCCGCCAGGTGCTCGAGCATCCGATTGCCCCCGACCTGCAGCAGCAGGGCGTGGAACTCGGCGTCGGCGCGGGAGAAGGTGAGGCTGTCACCTTGCGCGAGCGCGTGGCCCATGATCTCGACCATGTCGCCGAGCCGCTGCTGCACCTCCTCGCGGCCGTGCCCGGCGGCGAGACGGGCGGCCAGCGGCTCGATGGTCCAGCGCAGCTCGCACAGCTCACGGCGCTGGTCGTCGCGCTGTGGACCGAAGGCGCGCCACTCGATGATGTCCGGATCCAGCAGGTTCCAGTCGCTGACCGGGCGGACCCGGGTGCCCACATTGGGGCGGGCGCTGACCAGGCCCTTGGCCTCGAGGACGCGCAGCGATTCGCGTACGACGGTGCGGGAGACCTCGAAGCGCTGACCGATCTCCTCGGGGACGAGCGGACGGTCCGCGCCCAGGTCACCGGAGACGATCATCTGGCCCAGCTGCTGAACGAGTTGGCCGTGCAGCCCGCGGCCCCGGTTGCCGGCCGCGCGTCGGCCCACCCGGCCGATCTCCGCCTCGGCACCGTCCCAGGAGGGGGCGCTGCCGCGGTCGGCGCCGGGGGCGTCGGCGTAGGAGTAGCGGTCAAGCTCGCCCGAACCGGCCAGGCCGGAGTCGGCGGGGCGAGCCGCGGTCATCGTGGTGTGCGCAAGGGTACTCACGCATCCTTTGTCGGCGACGCTTCGGAAGCCCTTGAGGTCTTTGGTGAAAAGCACACGAAAGGGTGATCGCCCATTACCTCATAATTGACGCTCAATCGGACAGAAAGAAGCATCCTTCGGGGAGTTGCGAGCAGTTCGCGCGATGGGTGTGCGAATCCGCTGCGGAGCTGATCCACTGGCTGTTGATCCGCTGGCCGCTGAGCCATTGGCCGCTGATCGACTGGCCGCTGATCCACTGGTTGGGGACGGGCGACCGGCTCCGGACGGGCCGGGCGGCCGGGGACCGAGCGGAGCGGTTCGCCGGACCGTGCGGTTCGCCGGACCGAGCGGACGGTGGGCGGTGTTCGGGCGGTAGGCGGGGCGGACGATCGGCTGGGGCGGGCGACGGGATCGTACGGTCGGCGGGATCGGACGGTCGGCGGGGCGGGCGTGG
>NZ_JAEEAP010000818.1 GCF_016103465.1 Streptomyces sabulosicollis | reverse complement strand
GGGCAACCCATGACGGCGATGAGGATCAACCGGGACGGCGGTCGGCCGACCTTCACCCGCGCAGGTCCACCAGCACCGGCGGCCCGCCCTCGCCCCTTACGGAGGTCACCGACAGCACGGCATGCCCGGGGGGAACCGCGTGGGCCAGCTCGGAGGCGGACCAGCGTTCGCGCTCCACCGTCCGTACGGTCACCGACTGCGTGGTCACCGCCTTGCCGGTGGCGACCTTACGGATGAAGTGCAGCACCTTGGTGAGCGGTTCATCGGCGATGATCTGCCGGTCGGTGACGTCGCGGGTCTCGACCCACTCCGTTCCCCACACCTCGGCGAACCGCGCCCCGTCCCAGGTCGTCACCCCGGCACAGGCCATCCGGCAGCCGACCGCGCCGAGCAGCGCGCTGCGCAGCGACTCGGGGACGTCGTCCAGGGTGCGGAGGGTCAGCACGGCGCCCGCGTGGGCGGAGCGGAGCCGCTGGATGCCGCGCAGGGCCTCGGGGGTGATGGTGTGCGAGGCGTCGTCGAGGACCAGGCAGGCGAACAGCGAACGGTCGGCGCGACCCACGGCGCACTCGGTGAACTGCGCCAGGACCAGCCGCGCGAGCATCCGCGACGCCTCCGCGTGACCGCGCTCGGGCAGATCGATACGGACCCGGAGGGGGTGTTCGAGGGCGCGGAGGGAGAACGGACGCCGGTCGCCTGTGGTGTCGAAGAAATCGGCGAACGCGGGCCGGTCCAGCAACGCGATCCGGTCCGCGAGCAGCGCGCCCACGTCCCCGGGCGCGCCCGACTGCCGCACGCGCGCCTCCAGCTCACGGGCCTGCGCCCGCTCCCCGGCCTCGTCCAGCGCCTCGCGCAGCGCGTTGACGGCCGTCTTGGAGCCGTCCAGCAGCTCCCGCAGATCCGGGACGGACGGGAAACGGCCGTGGGCGGCGCGGTAGGGGCCGAGCAGCTGGGCCAGCGCGGTGGCCGCGCGCCGGCTGTCCCCGCCGGGCAGCGAGGCGGCCATGTCGCCGATCAGTGCCTCGGCGAGGATGCCCGCGGCCTCGTCGGGGTCGGTCGTGCCGCCGTAGAGGTCGAGGTCGTAGCCGGAGTCGGGACGGCCGATCTTGACGACGACGTCGAACGCCTCATCCGCCCCGAGCCCGGCCCCCGCCGCCCCGACCGCCACGACGGCGACCTGCCCGGCCAGCGCCTGCAGACACAGCGACTCCACGACGGGCCGCACCAACCGCCCCGTCTTCCCCGAACCGGGCGGCCCGACGGCCAGCAACGAGGTGCCCAGCACCTCGGGATCGAGGGCGAGCCCGACGCCGCGGTGCTGGTAAGGGTTGCGGGGGTCCTCGGCAGCGGTGCCGAGGCGGACCTGATGGGCGAGAAGGTCATGCCGCGCCGTCCGCACGGGCAGATCCCGCGCCCCGGACGGGTGGCCGTACGAGGCGGCGCCGTGGCGCAGCACGGTGTCGGTGAACGAGGCGAGGGAGTTCCTGCCCGCCCGCACGGACTGCCAGGCGCGCTCGATCCGGGCGTGGTCGACGTCGTTCATCGCCCCCGCCCGCGCGTCCGCCGCCAACCGATCAGCCGCACTGTGCGCCCCCGCGGCCCGCAAATGCGGCCACTCCACCGGGTCCCCCTCCGGCCGCCCCACGGCGACCGCCTCGGGAGCGGGCTCATCCCAGGCCCGCCGGAAGAGGGGCGCGATGTAACGGCGCCAGACTTCGGGCCAGTGGCCGACGCGGCCGAAGACCACGGCGAGGATGGCGAGAACGATGCCGATGTAGATGCGCTGGGACCACCAGCCCGCCTGCGTGTTGCCTCCGCGCTCGTACCACGAGTCCGGGGTCAGCAGATACATGGGCCACAGCCAGTAGCCGCCCAGGTACCCGTTCCAGAGCAGCGACCAGACCAGCCAGCCACAGAGCAGAGCGATCAGGGCCCCGCTGAGCAGCCGTCGGCCTGGAATGCGATCCGGCTCCTCGGGCGCCTTCGGCTTGTGCTCGTACGTCCACACTCCCGGCGCCGCCTCGGACCGTGAGGCACGCAGCCAGGCGACGAAGGGCGGGCCGCCGGTGCTGGTGGACCTGCGCGGGTGAAGGTCGGCCGACCGCCGTCCCGGTTGATCCTCATCGCCGTCATGGGTTGCCCC
>NZ_JAEEAP010000817.1 GCF_016103465.1 Streptomyces sabulosicollis | reverse complement strand
GGATGGGGTGACGGGGGTCCTCGTGTTTCGCTCCCGCAAACGAATAGCTTGCACAGGCAAAGTTGAGCGGGCCGGCCGGGCCGGGTTGAAGAGCTGACCAGGCCAGGGTCGAGCGGGCCGACCGTCCGGTACGACGAGGAGTGACGCGCGATGAAGGACCGCCGCAAGGTCAGGGCCGGTCTCGCCGTGGCGGCAGCGCTGTGCGCGGTGGCCGCGGCACCGGGGGCGTCCCTCGCCGACGGCGCCGCCGGGGCCCGGGCGTACGAGACCCGCGGCACCCGGATATCCGGCTCCGACGGTGACGCGGGCGCCCCTTCCCTGGCGGCCGGCCGCACCTACGTCGACAGCGTCGGGCCGGGTGAGAAGCGGTACTACGGCGTGACGCTCGACACGAAGTCAGCCGCCTATGTCTCGGCGGTCGCGGCACCCCGGCCGGGCGCGGAGGTGACCTCGTACCGCGATGGCGTGAAGGTGACCCTGGAGAGCCCCGACGGCGGCATCTGCGGCACCGCCTCACCGAAGATCGAAACGAGTGGTGTGGCCTACCCCCTGGCCGACTACGCCTCCCGGCAGATCGACTCCGGCCCGGCCTCCTGCCACCAGGCGGGGCGCTATGTGGTGACGGTGGAGCGCCAGTCCGGGTCACCGGACCCGGAGCGCTGGCCCGTGGAGCTCCGGCTGATGGTGGAGCCACCGGTGAAGGGCGGGGCCACCGGGGCGGCCCCCGAGGGGAGTTCGGGCTCGCCGTCGCCCGAACCGGTGGAGGGCACTCCCCTGCCGGGGCGCGGCGGGCGCGGCTTCACCGACGCGCCGACCCTGGGGACCGGGGTGTGGAAGGACGAGATCACGCCGGGGGAGACGCACTTCTACCGGGTGCCCGTGGACTGGGGGCAGCGCCTCTCCGCCGTCGCCGAACTGTCCGCGGACGGCAAGGACCGGAGCACCCGTCTGCTCGACCGTGCACTGGCGCTGCACGCCTACAACCCGGCGCGCGGGCTCGCGAAGCGCGGCACCCCCGCCGCGCAGGACGGCGAAGCGCCCCGAACCCAGGTGGCCACCGCGCCGGTGGCCTACGGGAACCGGTATGCGAACACCGGCTCCACGGTCCGCGCGATGAGCTTCAGCGGTGGGTACTTCCTGGCGGTCACCCTCAACCCGCCTCAGGTGGCACCGCATCTGAACAGCTCGGTGCCGGTCGTGCTGCGGGTACGGGTCACGGGCGCCGCGCACGGCGGGCCCACCTACGACAAGGACCCGGTCAAGGCGGGGTTCGGCCTCACGGCGGCCGACCGGCGGGCGGCCAAGCGCCATCCGGGCGCGGCGGGCGGCGACCCCATGGGGGTCTCCGCCTCCAGCGCCGCCGACTCGCAGAAGGACGCGCTGCGGGTGGTGGGGTACGCGGGGATCGGCACCGGGACGGCGCTGGTCCTCGGGCTCGGGGCGTGGACGCTCACCGCCCGGCGCCGGGCCTCGGGCCGGCAGCGGTACGGGCCGCCGTCTGCCTGGTAGTACGGGGCGCTGCCTGGTTGGTAGTACGGGGCCGCTGGTGGTACGGGGCGCCGTCCGCTTGGTAGTTGGGTCTGCTGTCTGCTGTCTGCTGTCTGCTGTCTGCTGGTAGGTGGGGTCTGCCGCCTGTTGGGGGTTTGGGGTCCGGGACCGCTTCGTAGGTGCGGCCCGGCGCGGCGTCAGCCCGCCGCTACCAGGGCCCATGCGCCGATGGCGAAGCACAGCGCGGCCACGATCAGGATCGAGAGCGTCGCCTTCCGGGACGGTCCGGGGCGCCGCCGTGTCGCGGTGGGAACCCGCGGCCGCTCCGCGGTGTATGGACGAGTAGAAGGAAAGTCACGCGGGGGCGGCGTCGGGGTCGGGGCCGGAGTCGACGTGGGTGTCGGCGTTGGCGTCGGTGTCGGCGTGGGAGCCGCGGCCGGAGCGGGAGCGGGGGTGGGCGTATGCGGGTGCGCGTGGTGCACCGGCTGTACGGGGTGTGGCGGCTGCTGTTGTGCGTGATGTGGATGGTGCACGGGCGGCTGTGGGGCCGGTGGGATCGGAGCCGCCGCTGTCTCTTATAAACATCT
>NZ_JAEEAP010000816.1 GCF_016103465.1 Streptomyces sabulosicollis | reverse complement strand
CACACAGGCCCTCCTCCGCCTGGCCCGCCACCGCATCAGCGTGCTGTTCGCCATGCTCCGCGACGGCACCTTCTACGAACCCAGAACCCCACGCCTCGCTTGATGAAAGACATAGAGGCACCCCCCCCGCTCCTGCCGTCCCGGACCGGACGGGAGCGCCCGGTCTGGGGCTCCACCGGCCGCTCCCCGGGACGCAACTCGGAAGGTGGCTCGCGCATAGTCGTCCTCCGTCCAGGTGACGGCCGCCACGCCGGGGCCGGTCGCCACCTGGAGCGCGTCGAGACTGCCGTCCGGGTCGCCATGGATGTGCACGGGAAGCCGCCCGATCAGCATGCCGTTGTCCGCCCGGGCGGCGATCACCTCGAACTCGGCCTGGGCCGAAGCGCTGCCTTTCTTGGCGAGTTGACCCGGCACGACGGTGAGCATGGCCGGTGCACCGCCGATCTGCACCGGCGCAGGGTGCTACACGCGCTCTCCTGTCATCTCGGCCTGGTTCTTGCTCAGATCGCGTGGTTCCGGCAGGCCGTACGTAGGCGTGTGCTGGGTCGTCATGGTGGTGACGGCCTTGCCCGTGGCCAGGTTGTACATCGTCACGGAGGTCGAGGGCCTCCCGGGTGGGCGAGCCGGTGGCCGCCGGATTGTCACTGCCCTCTGCCGGGGCTGAGGTGCCGATTGCCACAGGAGTCGCAGCAGCCAGAGCGACGAGACCTTCACGTACCGGACTTCTCATCCCACTCTCCGCGTTCCGTGAGCCCGCACTCCTGATGCCAGCGGATTCGACACCGGCGGAAGGGGACCCGTCCCGTCCTCCGAGTCAGCGCGTCGTCGGAAGTGGGCCAGGCGGTATGGACGAGGAGGTGTGCGGGACCCGTCCCGTCACAGGGCTGGCACGGTACCTCCGGTTTTTGACCACAACCGTCCGGCCCCGACCACGCCGTCTCGGTGGCCCGGGGCCGCCAAGCGAAGCGAGGCCCTATGAGACGCATGTTTCATGCGCTGTTAGTGGGTGCGGTCGCCGTCGGAGTCTCGGGTGTGTTCCATCCGGTCGCGTCGGCCACCGACACCCCTCCACTGGAGGTCAAGAGCGTCACGGCGAGTGCCGATGACGGCAACGTTCCCGCCAACACCCTGGACAACAACCTGAGCACCCGCTGGTCGGCCGAGGGCGACGGGGCGTGGATCCGCTACGACCTGGGCTCGGCGCAGACCGTCGGGTCGGTGTCGGTCGCCTGGCACCAGGGGGACAGCAGGAAGAGCACCTTCGACGTCCAGCTGTCCGCCGACGGATCGTCGTGGACCACGGTCCTGAAGCGGAAAGCCAGCAGCGGTACCACACGTGAGCAGCAGAAGTACGACTTCGCCGACGCCTCGGCCCGCTACGTGCGGATCGTCGGCCATGGCAACACGTCCAACGACTGGACCAGCATCACCGAGACCGACATCAACGGGGCCGACGGCGGCGGAGACGACGGCGGTGGCGGTTCCTGCGCGTACCCGGCCGATGTGCTGGACCTGACGGACTGGTACGTGGGGCTGCCGGTGGGCGAGGAGGAGTCCCCCACCAACGTCTATCAGCCAGAGCTCGCCACGTACGCGAACGACCCGTGGTTCACCACGGCCGACGACTGCGCGGCCGTCCGGTTCCGGGCCCCGGTCAACGGGGTCACCACCAGCGGCTCCAAGTATCCCCGCTCGGAGCTGCGGGAGATGACGGACTCGGGGGAGACCAAGGCGAGTTGGTCGTCCACGTCCGGCACCCACACGATGGTGATCGACCAGGCCATCACGGACCTCCCCGAGGAGACCCCGAACGTCGTCGCCGGGCAGATCCACGACGCCTCCGACGACGTCAGCGTCTTCCGCCTGGAAGGCAGCAAGCTCTACATCACCGACGGCGACGAGAAGCACAAGCTGGTGACGGACGACTACGTGCTGGGCACGAGGTTCCAGGCGAAGTTCGTGGTCAGCGACGGCAAGATCAAGGCTTACTACAACGGCGAGTTGCAGACCACGCTGTCGAAGGAATTCTCCGGTGCCTACTTCAAGGCGGGCGCGTATACGCAGGCCAACTGCGGCAACTCGGAGCCGTGCAGCGACGACAACTACGGCCAGGTGAAGATCTACGGGCTGAACGTCACGCACGGCGACGACGGGGGTGACGAG
>NZ_JAEEAP010000815.1 GCF_016103465.1 Streptomyces sabulosicollis | reverse complement strand
CGGGAAGGGGCGGGGAGGGGAAAGAACCATCGCTATGCGGCTCCGGGCTTCGCCCTGTGGTGCGCCGGCGCGCTGGACACCCCGTAGGCCCCCGCCCCTCATACCCCCGCTCGTTGCGGGGCATGGGCGAACTCGGTCATGCCCTCGTGGAACGACACCGCCGGGCGCCAGCCCAGCCGCTCGCGGATCCGGCGCGATGACGCGGTGATGTGCCGTACGTCGCCCAGCCGGTAGCCGCCCGTCACCACGGGCGCCGGGCCGCCGAACGCGGTGGCCAGGGCCATGGCCATCTCGCCCACCGTGTGGGGGTCGTCGCTGCCGGTGTTGTACGCGGTCAGCGCGGACGGGGCCACCACCTCCGGCGCCGCCTCCAGGGCGGCGACATTGGCCGCGGCCACGTCACGGACATGGATGAAGTCCCGGCGCTGGCCCCCGTCCTCGAAGACCGTGGGTGCCTCGCCGCGCGCCAGGGCCGAGCGGAAGAAGGAGGCGACGCCCGCGTAGGGGGTGTCGCGCGGCATCCCCGGCCCGTACACGTTGTGGTAGCGCAGCGACACCGCGCGGCCGCCCACCGCCCGGGCCCAGGCCGCCGCCAGGTGCTCCTGGGCCAGCTTCGTCGTCGCGTACACATTGCGGGGATCGGCCGGTGCGTCCTCCCCCACCAGGCCGGGCCGCAGCGGGGTGCCGCACTCGGGGCAGCGGGGGTCGAAGCGGCCCGCCGCGAGATCCGCCTCGGCGCGCGGGCCGGGACGGACCCGGCCGTGGCGGGGGCAGTCGTAGCGCCCCTCGCCGTAGACGACCATCGAACCGGCCAGCACCAGTTCGCGCACCCCGCACTCGGCCATCGCCGCCAGCAGCACCGCCGTGCCCAGATCATTGCAGCCCACGTAGGCCGGGGCGTCCGCGAAGTCCTTGCCGAGGCCGACCATCGCCGCCTGATGACATACGGCGTCCACTCCGCGCAGCGCCGCGACCACCGCCCCCCGGTCCCGCACATCGGCGTGGATCCACTCCCCGCCCGCGGATGGCGGATCCGGATGGGCGGCCGTCGGATGAGCCGCGGGGAGCAGGGCGTCGAGGACGACCGGCTCATGGCCGTGCTCGACGAGGGCGGTGACGATGTGCGAGCCGATGAAGCCCGCACCTCCGGTGACCAGTACGCGCATGAGGGCGACGCTAGGCCCGAGCGGGCGCGTGGGCCCGTGTCCGCGCCGTTCCGTCACCGCTCCGTAAGACCTTCCGGAGGAGGCGTGGTCACAGAATGGTCACAAGGGGGACGGTCCGGCGTTGCCTTTCACTGCGACCGTGGCGGCCACTCGCGTCCCCTGGGACCCCGTCCCCGAGGCCCGTCCTCCTGGGGCTCCCGGACCCGTTCAACCGGACACGTCTCTCAAGACCGCCGCCATCGACGAACAGAGAGCCACATGACGGTCACCACCGCCCCCGCGGCCCAGCGTCCCCGCTGCCTCAATGACGTCAAGGGATGGTTCCCCAGCCTTGACCAAGTGCTGTTCGACCGCTTTCTGACCCGCCAGGAGCGCCTCGGACAGCGCGGGGACCTGATGGAGATGGGTGCCTACATGGGCAAGAGCGCCATCTTCACCGCCGCCTATCTGCGGGCGAACGAGCGGTTCACGATCTGTGACCTCTTCGACGCCGAGGCACCGGACGAGAAGAACGCGGCGGAGGCACGCAAGTCGTACTCCACCCTGACCCGCACCGCCTTCGAGCAGAACTACCTGGCCTTCTGGGACGAGCTGCCGTACGTCATCCAGGGCCCGACCTCGTGGGTGCCCGACCACGTGGGCGCGAACACCTGCCGCTTCATCCACGTGGACGCCTCGCACCTGTACGAGCACGTGGCGGGCGACATCGACACCGCGCACAGCACGCTGGTGCCCGACGGTGTCGTCGTCCTCGACGACTTCCGCTCCGAGCACACCCCGGGTGTGGCCGCCGCGACCTGGGAGGCGGTGTTCACCCGCGGCCTGCGGCCCATCTGTCTGTCCACGCAGAAGCTCTACGGCACGTGGGGCGACCCGGAGCCGATCCAGGACGAGCTGCTCGCGGACGAGACGTGGCGCAAGGGGATGCACACCAGCGTGCAGGAGATCGCGGGCCGCAGGGTGCTGCGGTTCTCCGGCAAGCCCGCGAACCCGACCCCGCCCACCTCCCGCT
>NZ_JAEEAP010000814.1 GCF_016103465.1 Streptomyces sabulosicollis | reverse complement strand
CGCCGGGGGTGCGTTTCGGATGCGGGGCCGGGGTCTGCGGGCCGGAGGCCCTGGACCGCGGGTTCTTGGCGGGGCCCTCCGACGTCGGGCTACCCGGAGATCGGCTCCTCGAACACATCTCCGGCCTTCGGCGTACGTGACCTTGGGCATCCAGCACCCCCGCACGCTCTCCCGCTGATTCCCGTGCCAGGTCGAGTGCGGTCTCGACCCAGTCCGTCCGGGCCGCGTCGACGGGATCGTCGGTGTCACCCGCGCCGCCGGGGCCTTTCGCGCCGTTGGCGCCGTTGGCGCCGCCGGGGTCGTTGGCGCCGCCGGGGCCACCGGGGTCGTTGGCGCCGCCGGGGCCGTTGGCGCGGCCGAGACCGTCGGCGCGGCCGGGGCCTTCGGCGCCGTCGGCGGGGCCGGGGCTTCGCTCCCCGGTGGATCGGACCGGGCGGCCATTGGCCAGGCTGAGGGCGGCGTCGGCCCAGTCCTCTTCCGTTTCGGGTGGCGCCGGGCGGCCCTGCGGCGGGGATTCATTGGCCAGCGCCAGCGCCTCGTCGACCTCGCGGTCGAGCGGGTCCCCGTCCCGGGGGTGGCGAGGTGTCACTGCTCCTCGGCCCAACGCGCCGCCAGCGCCGCGGCCTTCTCCGTGGCGGCGGCCAGCGCCTCGGGGCCGCCGCCCTTCTGGGCCGCGGCGTAGCCGACGAGAAAGGTGGTCAGGGGGGCGGCGGGCCGGGCGACGCCATGTGCGGCGTCACGGGCCAGATCGAGTAGGGCCGCGGTGTCGACATCCAGGTCGATCCCGAGCTCGGCCTTGACTGCGGCAATCCATTCGTCCAACACGTGTCCATGCTCCCTGATGCGCGCTCGAGCCGTGGTGATGTCTTCCCAGGTGTCGCAGTCGAACGACGCTGTGGGGTGCCGGAGGCGGGTCAAGGCCAGCTCGGAGACGAGGAGGCGGAGGGGCAGCCCGCCGAGGCCGCCGTGTTCGGTGGCGAGGAGGGCGATCTCGCGGCGCAGCGGCTCTGCGCGGTAGGCGGCGACGAGGGGCTGCTCACGGCCGTCGGGGTCGATGAGCACGGCCCCTTCGGCGCCCTGGAGACCGGCGAGGAGGGTCTCGACGGTCTCGTGGGTGAGGAACGGCAGGTCGGCGGAGAGGACGAGGACGACGGGGGCCGCGGTCTGCCGGATGCCCGCGTCCACGGCCGCGACCGGGCCGCCGCCGGGGGGCTCCTCCCGGGCCCACCACACGGGCCGCGCCGTGGGCCTGCGCGGGCCGACCACGACGGTCCGCCCCGCGCCGCGGCACGCGTCCAGCACCCGGTCGAGCAGGGCTCGACCGCCCACCCGCAGCGCGGGCTTGTCCACCCCACCGAGCCGCCGAGCGGCGCCCCCGGCCAGGATCACTGCGTCATACGCACCTGGAGTCACCCCATGAGTATGGCGCCGCCGGGCCTCCGCTAGAGCCGTCGCAGCAACACCATGGGCTGCTCCACGCAGTCGGCCACGAACCGCAGGAATCCACCGGCGGTGCCCCCGTCGCACACCCGGTGGTCGAAGGTGAACGACAGCTGCGCCACCTGGCGCACCGCCAGCTCACCCTGGTGCACCCAGGGCTTCGGGGCGATCCGCCCGACCCCGAGCATCGCGGCCTCGGGGTGGTTGATGATCGGCGTCGAGCCGTCGACCCCGAACACCCCGTAGTTGTTCAGGGTGAAGGTGCCACCGGTGAGCTGCGCGGGGGCGAGGGTCCCGGTCCGCGCGGCCTCGGTCAGCCGGGCGATCTCCTCGGAGAGCCCCTCCACGGTCCGTGTGTGGGCGTCGCGCACCACCGGGACCACCAGGCCCCGGTCCGTCTGCGCCGCGAAGCCGAGGTGGACATCGGGGAGCCGGACGATCTCCCGGCCGTCCATGTCCACCGTGGCGTTGAGCTCGGGGAAGCGCGCGAGGGCCGCCGTGCAGATACGGGCCAGGAGGGCGAGCACGGAGACCTTGGGCCCGCCCGCGGCGTTCATCGCCGCACGGGCCGCGAGCAGTTCGGTCGCGTCGGCGTCCACCCAGCAGGTCGCGTCGGGGATCTCGCGTCGGCTGCGCGCGAGCTTGTCGGCCACGGCGCCCCGCACCCCTCGCAGCGGAACCCGCTCCCCCTCCGGGGCGGGCGCCACCGGTGCGGGGGCCACGGGTGCGGGCGCTTCGGGTG
>NZ_JAEEAP010000813.1 GCF_016103465.1 Streptomyces sabulosicollis | reverse complement strand
GGGTTGCCGGGGTGGCGGGGGCGGACGATGTCGTGGCCGCCGCGCTTGGCGATCTCGATCACCGCGTCGCCGTACCCCGCGTACACACTGGCCCGCTCGGCGATCGCCCCGAAGACGTACCGACCGTGCACCGCCGTGCCGTCGATCGTCAGCTCCTCGCCGTCGGCGAGTTCGACCACCACGCCCTCCGGCCCGCTGGACCAGGCCCCGGGGGCGTCCTCGAAGCGGGTCGGCTCCGGGCCCAGCCAGCGCAGGCTGGTGATCGCGAGAAAGCCGTGCGGATCGGCGAGTGCCTGCTCATGGGCGCGGTGCCACCGCTCCCACTGCTCGGCGAAGCTCACCCGGTCGACGTCCTGGACGGTCATCTGCGCTCCCTCGGATGGGGACTGCGGCGGGTCTGCCACGTACCGATCTACAACCGCGTCAAGGAGGGAGGCATTCCGGGAGCCGCGGGCCATCATGCGGCCCGCACGAAAAAAGTCACCAGCAGGTACGTTCCGACCTGCGGTGACTCAAAGAAGGTGGTGCCCCCAACGGGATTCGAACCCGTGCTACCGCCTTGAAAGGGCGGCGTCCTGGGCCACTAGACGATGAGGGCCGATGGCCCACCTGGGCGCCTCGCGGCGCTTTCGGGGACGCGAGAAGCATATGGGATGCCGGTGAGGTTCGCCAAAACGGTTTACGGAGTGGTGGGCGTCGGTGTCGCCCCCGGGCGGTTCTCGGCCGGGAGATGACGGCTGACCTCGGCCTTCGCCAGGCCCAGACCGCCCAGATCGATCTCGTCCCACGCCTGGAGCCGTCGCGTGTCCCGGTCCAGATAGAGGACCGACGCCTGGACCGTGTCCGGTGTGCCGTCGTCCACCGCGCGCAGCCCGCTGCCGCCCGTCGACCCCTCCGTCATCAGCCGGGTGCCGCCGGGGAGCACCTCCGTACGGCGGTGATGGACATGACCGGCGAGGGCGAGCGGCACGGTGCCGTCGGTCTCCCGGGCCGCGATCGGGTTGTGGGCGAGGGCGATGTCGACCGGGGCACCGGCGGCCTTGCGGTCCCGGACCGCCTCGGCCAGCCGCCGTCCGGCGCTGTGCTCGGCGGCGTCACCGGCGGCTGCCGCGGACCGGTCGGGGGTGAACTGCGGATCGCCGATGCCCGCGATCCGCAGCCCGGCGACGGTGATCACATCGCCGTTGTCCACCACGTGCGCCCCCTTGCGCTTGGCCAGGTAGCGCTGGGTCGACGCCGAGTCGTGGTTGCCGCGCACCCAGACATAGGGGGCGCCGAGGTCGGAGACGGGGTCGAGGAAGCCGTTCTCGGCGGAGGTGCCGTGGTCCATCGTGTCGCCCGTGTCGATGATCACGCTGACCTTGTACTGCCGCACCAGCGACTGCACGATGTGCCACGCGGCCGGATTGAGGTGGACGTCCGAGATGTGCAGCACCCGCATGGTGGTCGGATCGGGCTGGTACGCGGGGAGCGTCGAGGTCGCCTCGTAGAGCTGGGTGACATTGGTCACCAGCCGGGCCAACTCCCGCTGGTAGACGTCGAAGTCGGCCACGATGCTGCGCGCGTTGCCCACCACCGAGGGGGCGCTGGAGAGCAGCCCGGAGTAGCGCGGCTCCAGGACGGAATTCGGGTTCCACGTGGCGTAGACGGCACCCCCGGAGGCGGTCAGCAGCGTGAGCGCGAGCCCTCCGGCGGCCAGCGCCCGGCGCGGGCGGCGGTAGACCGCCAGGCCCAGCGCGGTGGCGCCGAAGACCACGGCGACGCAGGAGCGGAGCGCGAGGCCGAGGGTGCCGCGGGTGACATCGCTCGCGACCTCGTCCTGCAGCCCGGAGAGCCGCTCGGGGTGGTCGACGAGGGCCTGGGACCGTATGGGGTCGAGCCGGTCCACGTCCACGTCCAGGCGGAGCGGCGCGTGGTGGCTGTCCAGCTCGAGCGCGCCCAGCGGGGCCACGTTGATCTTGGTGCCGCCGGTGAGGGACGGCCGCAGTGCCATCCGGGTGTCCATCGGGCCCACGGAGATGTGGACGCTCCCGACCACCAGCAGCCCGACCCAGGCGCCGAGGACGGTCACAGCGGCCAGCCCGGCGGCGCGGAGGAGGGGGCGGGGGCGCGCGGTGGAATCGAGTGCCGTGGGGTCGAACGGCGTGGAGTCGAACGGCGTGGGGCCGGAGGTCGTGGGGGCGGAGGC
>NZ_JAEEAP010000812.1 GCF_016103465.1 Streptomyces sabulosicollis | reverse complement strand
CACCCGCCCCCTCCGGACTCCCCGCCGCCATCGCCTATTTCTCGCCGGAGTTCGGGATCACCGCCGCCCTGCCCCAGTACTCCGGCGGCCTTGGCATCCTCGCCGGTGACCACCTCAAGGCCGCCAGCGACCTCGGCGTGCCCCTGATGGGCGTCGGACTGCTCTACCGCCACGGCTACTTCCGGCAGTCGCTCTCCCGCGACGGCTGGCAGCAGGAGCACTATCCGGTCCTGGACCCCGACGAACTGCCGCTCACCCAGCTGTGCGAGGCGGACGGCCGGCCCGTCCGGATCCCGCTCACCCTGCCCGGCGGCCGCCCGCTCCACGCCCGCGTCTGGCAGGCCCAGGTGGGCAGGGTGCCGCTGCTGCTGCTCGACTCCGACGTGGAGGAGAACGGCCACGGCGAGCGCGAGGTCACCGACCGCCTCTACGGCGGCGGCAGCGAGCACCGGCTGCTCCAGGAGATGCTGCTGGGCATCGGCGGCGTGCGCGCCCTGCGCGCGTACTGCCGGCTGACCGGCCACCCGGAGCCCGAGGTGTTCCACACCAACGAGGGCCACGCCGGATTCCAGGGCCTGGAGCGCATCCGCGAGCTGATCGCCGACGGCGCCGGCTTCGACGCCGCCCACGAGGCGGTGCGGGCCGGGACCGTCTTCACCACCCACACCCCCGTGCCCGCCGGGATCGACCGCTTCGACCGCGAGCTGGTGGCCCGCCACTTCGGCGACGACGCCGAGCTGCCCGGCATCGAGGTCGAGCGGATCCTCGCGCTCGGCATGGAGACCTACCCCGGCGGCGAGCCCAACCTCTTCAACATGGCCGTGATGGGCCTGCGGCTGGCCCAGCGCGCCAACGGGGTGTCCACCCTGCACGGCCGCGTCAGCCGGGCGATGTTCGCCGGGCTCTGGCCCGGTTTCGACCCCGAGGAGGTGCCCATCACCTCCGTCACCAACGGGGTGCACGCACCCACCTGGACCGCCCCCGAGGTCACCCGGCTCGGCGCCCGCCAGTTCGGCCACCTCGCCGACTCCGAGCTGTGGGAGCTGCGCCGCACCCTGCGCAAGCGGCTGGTCGCCGAGGTCCGGCAGCGGCTGTACGCCTCCTGGCGGCAGCGCGGCGCGGGCACCGCCGAGCTCGGCTGGATCGACGGGGTGCTCGACCCCGACGTCCTCACCGTCGGCTTCGCCCGCCGCGTCCCCTCCTACAAGCGGCTCACCCTGATGCTGCGCGACCAGGACCGGCTGATGGAACTGCTGCTCCACCCCGAGCGGCCGATCCAGATCGTCGTCGCGGGCAAGGCCCACCCGGCCGACGACGGCGGCAAGCGCCTCGTCCAGGAACTCGTCCGCTTCGCCGACGACCCCCGGGTGCGCCACCGCCTGGTCTTCCTGCCCGACTACGGCATGGGCATGGCCCAGAAGCTCTACCCCGGCTGCGACGTCTGGCTCAACAACCCGCTCCGCCCGCTGGAGGCATGCGGCACCAGCGGGATGAAGGCGGCCCTGAACGGCGGCCTCAACCTCTCCGTCCTCGACGGCTGGTGGGACGAGTGGTACGAGCCGGACTTCGGCTGGGCCATCCCCACCGCCGACGGCGACGCCATCGACGAGACCCGCCGCGACGACCTGGAGGCCGCCGCCCTCTACGACCTGCTGGAACAGCGGGTCGCCCCGCGCTTCTACGACCGCGGCCTGGACGGCCTGCCCGGCCGCTGGATCGCCATGGTCCGGCGGACCCTCACCACCCTCGGCCCCAAGGTGCTCGCGGGCCGCATGGTCCGCGAATACGTCGAGCGCCTCTACGCCCCCGCCGCCCGCTCCCACCGCGCCCTGAACCCCGAGGCGGCCGCCGAACTGGCCGCCTGGAAGACCCGAATCCGCGCCGCCTGGCCGGACGTCGCCGTCGACCACGTCGAGGCCCACCTCACCCCGCCCGCCCCGGGCGGCGCCGCCGAACTCGGCTCGACCCTCTCCCTCCGCGTCCGGGTGCGCCTCGGCACCCTGGACCCGGCGGACGTCGAGGTCCAGGCCGTGGCGGGCCGCGTGGACGACACCGACCGCATCACCGACGCCACCCACGTCCCCCTCAAACCCACCGCGGGCCCCGACCTCGAGGGCAGCCGCCGCTACGAAGCCCCCCTGGCCCTCAACCGCACCGGCCCCTTCGGCTACACCATCCGCGTCCTCCCCAC
>NZ_JAEEAP010000811.1 GCF_016103465.1 Streptomyces sabulosicollis | reverse complement strand
GTGTGGGAGGAGGCGGGCGGGGACCGGTGAGGCAGGGGTCGCCGTCCGGCCGTCCGCGGCCCCTGAGCGACCCTTGCGAGATCCGCATGAATTGATCCCCTTTCCTTGCTGGACGCGCATACGCCCCACCCCGCAGCCTGGCCGCATGGAGGACCAGACCAGTACAGGGCAGGGACAGCTGACAGGGCTGAGGGTGGTGGAGTTCGCCCATGTGGTGGCGGGCCCCCTCGCCGGGGGGATGCTCGCCGACCAGGGGGCGGACGTCGTCCACGTGGAGCCGCCGGGCTCCGGTGACGCCGCGCGGGCGATGGGCCCGCGGCGCGACGGCGTACCGCTGTGGTTCAAGGTGGCGGGCCGCAACAAGCGCTCGGTGACCCTGGATCTGCACCACGAGGAGGGCCGGGAGGTCGCCCGGGAGCTGATCGCCTGGGCCGATGTGGTGATCGTGACGCTCCGGGCGGGCCGGCTGCGCGCCTGGGGCCTGGACTGGGAGGCCGTCCACGCGCTCAACCCCACCGCGATCCTGCTCCAAATCTCCGGTTTCGGCGCCACCTCCTCCCGGGCCGACGCCCCCGGTTTCGGGAAGATGGGCGAGGCCCGCAGCGGGGTGGTCCATCTGACCGGCTTCCCCGACGGCCCGCCCGTGCACACCGGCTTCTCGCACGGCGACGCGGTCACCGGGCTGATGGGCGCGTTCGCGGTCCTGGCCGCCCTGCACCGCCGTGACACCGATCCGGACTCCTTCGACGGCGAGTGGATCGACCTGGCGCTGTTCGAGCCGCTGTACCGCCTGGTGGAGTGGCAGATCATCGCGTACGACCAGCTCGGCGCGGCCCCCGAGCGGGCGGGCAACCAGCTGGCCGTCGCCCCGGCCGCCGTCATCAACACCTACCGCAGCGCCGACGGCGACTGGCTCACCGTCACCTCCGCCACCACCCGCTCGGTGCGCCATGTGGTGCGGCTGCTGGGCCTGCCCGACGAGGAGTTCGCCACCGTGGAGCAGCAGCACGCGGGGCGCGCGCGGCTCGACGCGGCGCTGCGGGAGTGGGTGGCGGCGCGCCCGGCGGCCGAGTGCCTGGCGGCGTTCGAGCGGGCCGAGGTGGTGGCCTCGCGGGTGTTCACCGCCGCCGACATCGTCGCCGATCCGGTCTACGCCGAACGCGAGGACATCATCACGGTGGACGACCCCGACCTCGGGCCGGTGCGGATGCAGGCGGTGATCCCGCGCTTCCACCGCTCCCCGGGCGCGGTATGGCGGACCGGCCCCGCGCTCGGCGCGGACAACGCGCTGGTCTACGGGGAGTGGCTGGGCATCGACGGCGGACGGCTGGCGAAGCTGGAGGCCGAAGGTGTCATCTGACGGCGTGACGGGCGCGGTCGGCGTGACCGCACACCGCGTCCCCCTGCGCTCCCTGCTCTTCGTGCCCGGCAGCCGGACCGGCTGGCTGCCCAAGGCGGAGGCGGCGGGCGCCGACGCGGCCATCCTCGACCTGGAGGACGCCGTCCCGGAGGACGGCAAGGCGGCGGCGCGCGAGGCCGTGGCCGCGGCCGTCGACCAGGCGGCCGGGACGCCCCCCGGTCCGATGCGGCTGCTCGTAAGGGTCAACGCGCTGGACCGCGCGGCGGGCTGGCAGGGCGCCGACGACCTGCGGGCGGTGGCCCGCCCCGGCCTCTACGGCATCGTGCTGCCCAAGGTGAGCGGCCCCGAGGACGTGACCACCGCCGACCGGCTGCTGGCCTGGTGCGAGCGCGAACACGGGCTGCCCGAGGGCCATTTCGCCCTGCTGCCGCTGCTGGAGACGGCGCGCGGACTGCGCGAGGCGTACGCCATCGGCCGGGCCGCCGCCCGGATCGCCCACCTGGGCGCGGTGACCGCACCGGGCGGGGATGTGGAACGGGCGGTCGGCTACCGCTGGAGCCCGGAGGGCGAGGAGACCCGCGAACTGCGGGCCCGGGTGCTGCTCGACGCCCGCGCCGCGGACCGCCCCCACCCGGTGGCCGGGCTGTGGGCGGACGTGGCGGACCTCGCGGGGCTGCGCCGTTTCGCTGAGCAGAACCGTGCGCTGGGGTACGAGGGGATGGCGGTGATCCACCCGTCGCATGTGCCGGTGGTCAACGAGGTGTTCTCGCCGGACGCGGAGGAGCTGGCCCGCTGCCGGAGGCTGATCGCGGCGGTGGAGCGGGCGCAGGCGGAGGG
>NZ_JAEEAP010000810.1 GCF_016103465.1 Streptomyces sabulosicollis | reverse complement strand
TTTTATCGTCGAAATGTTTAAGAATTATGGAGAGTAGTTTTTATGCTGCCACAGTCAATAACAGCGGGAGGACCGAAAGAATGTACTTAAAGATTCGTTTCTTTCTTTTTTAGATGTGTATAGGAGACAGGCCTGGGGCTGTGTCCCGGGCTCCGGGGGAGCGGGGGCTGTGCCCCGGGCCCCGGAGGAACCGGAGGCTGTGTCCCGGGCTTTGGGGGAGCGCTGGCTGCGTCCCGGGCCCCGGAGGAACTGGGGCTGTGCCTCAGGCTCCAGGGGAGGGTGTGTCCCAGACCTCGCGGGAGCCGGGGGGCTGTGCCCCGGATCCCGGGGGAGCCGGGGGGCTGTGCCCCAGACTCGGGAGGCCGGGGCTCTGCCTCAGCTCCGGGGGAGCCTGTGGCTGTGCCCCAGGCCCCGGAGGCCCGGGGTTCCGCCCCAGGCTCCGGGGGAGCGGGGGCTGCGCCCTGGGCTCCGGGGGAGCGGGGGCTGCGCCCCAGACCCCGGGGGAGCCTGTGGCTGTGCCCCGGACCCGAAGGCCCGGGGCTGTGCCCCAGACCCCCTGGGACGGGAGCTCTGCCCCAGAGACCGGGGGGCAGGGGCACAGCCCTGTTACGTGGTGGAGCCGTAAGGGGGAGGCCCGCCGGACGCCCTCTAGGTCCGTGGCGGACTAGTCCGCCCCGGCCGCGGCCGGGACCTTCTCCGGCGTGGCCGCCGCCTTCGCGGCCTCTGCGGCGCGGTCCCGGCGCTCGCGGCGGGCCAGTACGAACCAGCCGATGGGCACACCCGCGGAGAACAGCCACCACTGCACGGCGTACGCCATGTGCGGGCCGATGTCGCTGTGGTTGGGCGCGGCGACCGGCTGGGGCCGCTTGCCGCCCTTGGGGGAGGACGAGGTGAGCTCGATGTAGCCGCCGAGGACGGGCCGGGACAGCGCCTTGGCCTGCTGCTCGCTGTTGATCAGCGAGACCTGGCGGGGCGGCAGCCCCTGCTTGTCCTTGATGCCGCTGTTGCCGGTGGTCTCGTCGGCCTTCAGCCGACCGGTGACGGTGACCTTGCCGGAGGGGGCGGCGGGAACCTTGGGGAACTTGGTGAGGTCCGTGCCCGCCGGGATCCAGCCCCGGTTGACCAGGACCGCGCGGTCGTCCGGGAGCAGCAGCGGGGTGAGGACGAAGTAGCCGATGGACTGCTCGTCGGAGCCGGTGCGCTGGCGGACGACGACCTCATGGGCGGTGTCGTAGGCGCCGGTGGCGGTCACCGTGCGCCAGGTGTCGTCGCGGGGGACCGTACGGCCGGGGGCGGTGAGCTTCTCGACGGCCACGGCCGGGGCGTCGAGGTTGTCACCGATCAGCTGGTTCTGCGCGACCCGGTGCTCATGGCGGTGCAGCTGCCAGAAACCCAGCCTGATCATCGTCGGGATCAGGGCCAGGGCCACGAGTGTGAGGATCACCCACTGCCGGGTCAACAGGAAGCGGTACACATCCTTGACCCTACTCGGCGTGGATTGTCCCTCGGCCGCTGGGGGCGCTCCAGGACAATCCACGCAGGTGGCCGGGTTCACACATGGTCGACGATGCCCACCTTCCCTTCCGCCCGCGCGCAGTGCGCACAGCAGTAGAACTGACCGTCGGCCTCCACGCCCTGCCCGATGATCTGGGCGCGGCAGTGCTCGCAGACGGGCGCCATGCGGTGGATGGCGCACTGGAAGCAGTCGAAGACGTGCACATTGCCTTGCGCGTGCACTTCGAATGTCATCCGGTAGTCGTTTCCGCAGACCTCACAACGTGCCATGCGCCTCAGCGTGCGGGCCCGCGCGGTGGCGGGCGAGCGGCGTGCGGGCGCGTCGCGCCGACTTCACCTGTTTGTCGGCGGCGCGGGGGTGACGTCCTGCAGGAGCTGCATGAAGGCCGCCTCGTCGATGATGGGCGTACCGAAGGAGCGGGCCTTGGTGGTCTTGGACGTGGGCGACTCGGGGTCGTTGGTGACCAGCACGCTGGTGAGCCGGGAGACGCTGGTGGCCACGTGCAGCCCGGCCTCGACGGCCCGGTCCTCCAGCAGCTCGCGGTCCACGGAGGTGTCTCCGGAGAACGCCACCCGCATGCCCTGGACCAGCTGCCCGCCCGGCTCGTAGCGCCCGGGGTTGGGGTAGGGGCAGGCG
>NZ_JAEEAP010000080.1 GCF_016103465.1 Streptomyces sabulosicollis | reverse complement strand
GTGGCGGCGGGGCTGGTGTGGGCCCGCAGATGGTCGGCGACGGCCAGGGGCGTGGGGTGGTCGAAGGTGAGCGTGGCGGTCAGGGGCAGCCCGGTGGCGGCCGCGAGCCGCTCGCCGAGTTCGGTTGCCGCGAGCGAGTCGAAGCCCAGCTCCTTGAAGGTGAGGCCGGGGTCGATGGCGTGCGGCTCGGAGTGTCCGAGGACGAGGGCCACGTGGGTCCGTACGACCTCCAGCGGGTCCTGGCCCGGTCCCGCGCCGACGGGCTCGGCCGTCTCGCCCGCGGGCGGTGCCGGGTCCGGGTCGCCGTCCGTCACGGTGGAGTGAGCGGCCGGCGCGGTGGATTCGGGTGGGGTGCCGGGCCAGTAGCGGTCCCGCTGGAAGGCGTACGTCGGCAGGGGGACCCGCTGCCGGGGGTGCCCGGCGCAGGCCCGGTCCCAGGCCACTTCGGCGCCGCGGACGTACGCCTGGGCCAGGGCGGCGGCGAAGGTGCGTGCCTCAGGACGGTCCCGGCGCAGCGCCGCCACGGCGGCCGGGCGTGGCCGTCCGGGGGCCGGTCCGGGCCGTGCGGTGAGGCATTCGCGGGTCATGGCGGTGAGCGGGGCGTCCGGTCCGAGTTCGAGGAAGGTGGTGACACCGGCGTCCAGGAGGGTGTGCACGCCCTCCATGAAGCGCACCGCGTGGCGGGCGTGCCGGGCCCAGTAATCGGGTGCGGCGAGTTCCGAGGCGGTGGCGAGCCGTCCGGTCACATTGGAGACGAGGGGGATGGCCGTTGCGGAGAAGGTCAGTCCGGAGGCCACGGCACGCAGTTCGTCGAGCACGCTGTCCATGTGCGGCGAGTGGAAGGCATGGCTGACCTTCAGCAGCCGGGCCTTGCGGCCGCGCTCGCGCCAGGCGGCGGCGGTCGTGTGGACGGCGTCGTGGTCGCCCGAAATCACCACCGACGAGGGGCCGTTGACGGCGGCCAGGTCCAGCCGGCCCTCGTATCCGGCGAGCAGTTCGGCGGCCTCGTCCGCGTCGGCCTGTACCGCGGCCATGGCGCCCTTCGCCGTGACCGCCTGCATCAGCCGGCCGCGGGCGGCCACCAGGGCGCAGGCGTCGGGGAGGGTGAGCACACCGGCCACATGGGCCGCGGTGATCTCGCCGACCGAGTGGCCCATCAGCCGGCCGGGGGTGAGTCCCCAGGATTCGGCCAGCCGGTACAGGGCCACCTCGATGGCGAACAGCGCGGGCTGGGTGTAGGAGGTGCGGTCGAGCAACGCCGCTCGCGGCGAGGGGGGCTGGGCGAACATCACGTCGCGCAGCGGCTCCGCCAACCGCCCGTCCAGACAGTCGCACACCTCGTCCAGCGCCGCGGCGAAGACCGGATAGGCGGCGTACAGCTCACGGCCCATGGCCTCCCGCTGGCTGCCCTGGCCGCTGAAGAGGACGGCGAGGCCGCCGTCCACGGTCCTGCCCGCGACCACCGCGGCGGTCTCCGTGCCGTCGGCCAGCGCGTCCAGCCCGCTCAGCAGTTCGTCGGGGTCCTCGCCGAGGAGCACGGCGCGGTGTCCGAAGGCGGTCCGGGTGGTGGCCAGGGAGTGTCCGATGTCGGCCGGGCAGAGGCCGTCGTGGTCCGCCAGATGGTCCCGCAGCCGCCCGGCCTGGGCGCGCAGCGCGGCGGGGGTCTTCGCGGAGACCGGCCAGGCCACCACGGGGGGCGTGGGGGCGTCGGCCGGTGCGGACGTGGATGCGGCCGCGGGCGCCTCGCCGAGGACGAGGTGGCAGTTGGTGCCGCCCATGCCGAAGGAGCTGACCCCGGCGAGCAGCGGCCGGTCCGGGCGGGGCCACTCGCTGAGCCGGTCCTGGACCCGTAGTCCGAGCTCGGCGAGCGGGATCCGCGGGTTCGGGGCGGTGAAGTGGAGGCTGGCCGGGAGCAGGCGGTGGGTGATGCCGAGGGCGGTCTTGAGCAGTCCGACGATGCCGGCGGCGCCCTCCAGGTGGCCCACGTTGGTCTTGGCGGAGCCGACGGGCAGCGGTGTGCCGTCGGTCCGTACGGTGCCGAGCGCGGCGCCGAGGGCCGCCGCTTCGACGGGGTCGCCGACGGGGGTTCCGGTGCCGTGCAGCTCGACGTACTGGACCTCGTCGGGTGAGACCCCGGCCCGCCGGTGGGCGGTGCGCACCACGTCCTCCTGCGCCGCCGGGCTGGGGGCCGTCAGCCCGTCGGTGGCGCCGTCGTTGTTGACGGCGCTCGCGCGGATGACGCAGTACACCGGGTCGCCGTCGCGCACGGCCGCGGCGAGGGGTTTGAGGAGGACGGCCGCGCCGCCCTCGCCACGGACGAAGCCGTTGGCGCGGGCGTCGAAGGTGTGGCAGCGCCCGTCCGGGGAGAGCCCGCCGAACTGGGCGGCGGCGGCCGCCATGCTGTCCTCGGTGAGGATGAGGTTGACGCCTCCGGCCAGGGCCAGGGTGCACTCCTGGCGGCGCAGGCTCTCGCAGGCGGTGTGCACGGCCACCAGCGAGGAGGACTGTGCGGTGTCGACGGTGAGGCTGGGGCCGCGCAGACCGTAGCCGTAGGAGACCCGGTTGGCGATGATGCTGCGGTGGACACCGGTCATGGCGTGCCGGGTGGCCGTGGTGGTGTCCCGGCGCAGGAGGGCGGCGTACTCGTCCCAGATGGCGCCGACGAACACACCGGTCGGGCTCTCCTTCAGCGTTCCGGGGCGGATTCCCGCGTCCTCGAACGCCTCCCAGGCGAGTTCGAGCATCAACCGCTGCTGGGGGTCCATGGCCGTGGCCTCGCGGGGCGAGATGCCGAAGAAGGAGGCGTCGAAGGTGTCGACGCGGTCCAGGAAGCCGCCGTACCAGGTCGGGGCCGACCGGTCCGGGCCCTTGGTGGCGGCGGTGTCCTCGGAGACGGCGCTGCCCTGGGTGGCGGCGGGGCCGGTCCGGCGGCGGTCGTCCGGCATGGCGGTGACGGCGTCCCCGCCTTCCCGCAGCAGCCGCCAGAAGGCCCACGGGCTGGGTGCCTGCGGCAGGCGGCAGGCCATTCCCACCACGGCGATGGGCTCCGTGTGCTGAGGTGTGCGGGTGGGCGCGGCGCTATCCATCGCACCCCATATGGCGCTCGGAGAACGGCTGCGTGTTCGTGGTCATGGGCGGCACTCCCGCTCCGGATTGATGATCGGTGCGAGCACGTGGCCCATCGTGGGGCGCGGTTCTAAAGCAAGACCAAATAGGCCACGGCCGGTGACTTTAGAGACGCGTTACCGGAACCCCGGACCATCGCTTGAGCGGGTGAGCCGTTATGTGTCCTGGGCCGACCCGATCTTTCGAGCACACAGGAGGAGTGCCATGACCTCTCCCTCGGCCGTGCCGCCGGGCGGCACGGTGTCGGACTACTACAGCTCGCTCGGGCCGCTTCTGCAGATGGCGTGGGACGACAACTTCCACTTCGGCTACTGGGACGGCCCGTCCGATACCCGTTCGGTCCAGGAGGCCACCGACCGCTTCACCGATCTGCTGATCGAACGGCTGCGGGTGGGGCCGGGAGACCGGGTGCTGGATGTCGGCTGTGGCATCGGGAAACCGGCGATGCGGCTGGCGTCCGCCACCGGCGCCGGTGTCCTGGGCATCACGATCAGCGAGCTCCAGGTCAAACAGGCGACCGAATCCGCCCGGCTGGCCGAGCTGTCCGACCGGGTGGCGTTCCAATACGCCGACGCCATGGCCATGCCTTTCGGCGACGGGTCTTTCGACGCCGTACTCGCATTCGAATCGATCAATCACATGGACCGTCCGACGGCGCTGCGGGAGATGGCCCGAGTGCTGCGGCCGGGAGGCCGGGTGGTGCTCACGGACGTGACCCCGCCGGGCGACGGCAGCTATCAGCCGGACGACGATCCCGCCGTGGTCACCTCGCTGACCCGGCTGGAGGACTGGCCCGGGCTGGTCGGTGACGCCGGGCTGGTGCTCGATGAGCTGACCGATGTCACCGAGAACACCAAGGACACCGCCAACCGCATGATCGACGGCATCCTGCGCTGTCGCCGGGAGTTCGAGGCGCGCCACGGGGTCAGCGTGCAGGAGGTGCTGGACGCCGCCAAGTCGGCGCTGCCCACCGTGCCCAGCGCCGGCTGCGCCATCGTGGTGGCCCACAAGCCCTGACGCGGCGAAAACCTGACGGTTATTCGAGATGCTTCATGGGTCCCGCGCAGACGGAATTCTCCGCTCCTCATCAAAGCGGCGCCAAGGGCCCATGATCTCGCAAGACGTGCTTGTCCCGGCCGACGCCATCCGCGTATTCTCTTTCGCGGACTGCAACACCTCAAGTGCGGGATATCCGGACTCCGATCTTCCGGACCGTATTGCGAATACCCGCTCCGCCCGTGAGGACGCCGCCTCGAGGGCGCGTATATCCGGATTCTAGGTGAGGTGGGTAGTCATAGGACTCGCTTACGATGTGGGGCACCTGCCGAAGGCGTCGATCCCGTCCGCTCTCTGATTCCTCGGCAGGCCCGCGATAAAAGAGGGGTGAGTAATGGCAGTCGCGAACGGCGTGCGTCAGTGGATCCGGCGACACCACCCGTCCCCGTCCAGGGAGGCGCGGCCGGACCACTTTCCACACGCAAGCGGCTCGGCAAGCGCCCACTTCCCATCGCCTTCGGGGTCGCCGGACTCCGGGGACGTGACCATTACCGCGCGCCACCCGGACCACCAGGGCCGACGATCCACGGGGATCCCCAGGACCCGAACCGCACACGCGTTCGCCTCCGGAAGCAGACGGACATCCCCCTCGAAACCGAGAGAACACCCAGACAACCCCGCGGGCAATTCCGGCAAAAAAGCCGACTGTCCCATGACCGCACTCGTCGGCGACTCGGATGGGGCACATCGTGCGATATGAGATCATGGGTCCTCTCCGCGTAGTGGAGGGGGAGAGGAAATTAACTATCAGGGCGCGGAAGATCGAGGTCCTGTTGACCGTCCTCCTCGTCCGCTCCGATCAAGTCGTCCCGATCGACCAGCTCATCACGGAGATCTGGGGGGAGGATCCGCCGCGCCGGGCGATCGCCGGACTCCATGTGTATGTCTCCCAGATCCGTAAGTTCCTGCGCCGACCCGGCCAGAACGAAAGCCCCGTTATCACCCGCCCCCCGGGATATGTCCTGCGGCTGGGCCACGACCGCCTCGACTTCCACTGCTTCGAACGGCTGGTGTGCGAGGGTCGGGACCATCTGCGGGAGCGGCGTTACCAGCAGGCCACGGCGACATTCGAAAGCGCACTCGACCTCTGGCGCGATCCATTGCTGGACGACGTATGCCACGGCCCGATCCTCGAAGGCTTTCAGACCTGGCTGAAGGAAGCCCGCCTGGAATGCATCGAGATGCTGACGGATTCCCGGCTCATGCTCGGCCGCCATCGCGAGCTGGTGAGTGATCTGTATCAGCTGACCACCGAGCACCCCTTGCGGGAGGCACTGCACCGCCAGTTGATGTTGGCGCTCTACCGCTGTGGCCGCCGGGCGGACGCCTTGCATGTGTATCAAGCGGCGCGCAAGACGCTCAATGAAGAACTCGGGCTCGAGCCGTGCCGGGCCCTGCAGGACATGCAGCGGGCCATCCTCACCTCGGACGACCGACTGGAACTGCATGTTCCCGCTTGAGGAGGACCGTGTAAGGAGGTGGAGATATTGAGCGAACACGTCAGTTATCTGTCCGACGGCAGTCCGATCGAGGTCGTCCTCGAAGGCGGACCGGACGATCTGCCCCGGGCATTCCGGACCGGCCGGTCGACCCTCATCAGCAAGAAGCTCAAAATCCAGCACCGCAATGGATACGAGCACTTCGAACTCGTCAACGATTCCGCTGACATCAGCACAGCGATCTTTCGCTGGACCATGCGTACGAAAATCGCCGAGTAGCCTCCATGGCTCCGGAACCCCGGGACCGCCGACCGGCCACCGCCGGCCGGCGGTCCCGGGGCGGGGGCCGTGGCCAGGAGGTCCGTATGCGCACCGCACGATGGCGCGGGGTCGTGATCGCCGCGCTCACGATGTCGACAGCCCTCGCCGCACTGCCCGCCGGGCCCGCGTCGGCCCGGACACCCGCCGAGCCCGCCACCAAGGTGGTGGACGGCCGTACCCAGCCGGTGTTCTCCTACGCGGACGCCGTGCGTGAGCACCTCATGGTCCAAACGCCCGTCGACAGCGACGGCGATGGCCACGGGGACCGGGTCGCGGTGGACGTCATCCGGCCCAAGGAGACCCAGCACGGTCTCAAGGTGCCGGTCATCATGTCCTCCAGCCCCTACAACGACACCGTGGGCCGTGGATTCGAGTCGGAGCGCAAGGTCTACGACGCCCAGGGCGCCCCGGCCAAGTTCCCCCTCTTCTACGACAATTACTTCGTACCGCGCGGCTACGCGGTGGTCGATGTCGATGTGACCGGCACCGGCAGATCCGATGGCTGTCTGACGGTCGGCGGCGCCGCCGATGTGGCGGCCGCCAAGGCGACGATCGACTGGCTGGGCGGCCGCGCCACGGCGTACGCGGCCGACGGCAGCGAGGTGAAAGCCTCCTGGTCCACCGGCAAGGTGGGCATGATCGGCCACTCCTACGAGGGCATGCTGGCCAACGCGGTGGCGGGCACCGGGGTGGAGGGGCTGGAGACCATCGTCCCGATCTCCGGAGTCAGCTCGTGGTACGAGTTCGCCCGCACCAACGGCGCCAAGCACTGGAACGGCTTCGCCTCGTACCTGACGACCGCGCTGGACACCGACCCGCCCCAGAAGTGCCAGGCGGTGCGCGAGCGGCTGCAGGCCGGTGAGGACGACGCCACCGGCAACTACACCGCGCACTGGCATGAGCGCAATTACCTCGAGCGGCCCGCGCCCGAGGTCGACAAGGTGCGCGCGAGCGTCCTCGCCGCGCACGACATCAACGACTACAACATCCGGATCAACCAGCTCGCGAACTGGTGGGATGCGCTGGCCGAGCGCGGGGTGCCACGCAAGCTGTGGCTGGGCCGCTACGGCCACACCGATCCGTTCGACTGGCCCGGTCGGCGCGCGCTGTGGGTCGACACCGTGCACCGGTGGTTCGACCACTGGCTGTACGGCATCCGGAACGGAATCATGGACGAACCCCGCGTCGATCTGCAGACCGGCCCGGACACCTGGACGACCCAGGCCGACTGGCCCGCGGGCACCTCCTCGGTCCCCCTGCACCCCGGGCCCGACGGCTCCTTGGCGCTGAGCCCCGCGAGCGGCACCGGGACCTTCACCGACACCAAGCTGAGCGAGGCGGATCTCACCGCCGACCCGTCGGCGAACCACCCCGGCCGACTGGCCTTCCTCACCCCGCCGCTGCGCACCGGGGTACGGCTCTCCGGCACGCCCACCGCCGATCTGCGGGTCACGCTCGACAAACCGACGTCGAACCTCACCGCCCTGCTCGTGGACTACGGTGAGGACGAACGGATCGACTGGAACCGCAACGAACCCCAGAACCGGATCCACGACGGTCTGCGGGGGCTGGACGAGGAGTCCTGCCACGGGGAGAGCACCGCCCAGGACGACGCCTGCTACCAGCGGACCGCCAAGGTGACGGCGCGCAGGTCCTCCGAGGTGATCGCCCGGGGCTGGATGGACGCCCAGAACCGCCACTCGCTCACCACCCCCGAGCCGCTCACCCCCGGCCGGTCCTACCGGATCACCTGGAAGACCCTGCCGGGCGACTACCAGATCAAGCCGGGCCATCGGCTGGGTCTGGTCCTCGGCGGCACCGACGCCGACTTCCTCTACTTCGAGGACGCCACCGGGGCGAAGGTGGCGGTGGATCTGGGTGGCAGCCGGGTCACCGTACCGGTGACCGCGGCCGATGAGTTCACCGACTCCGTGCGGCGATAGCCGGGTTGAGGAGGCCCGGGCCGCTGCCACCGGCGGTCCGGGCCCGGCCGTGCCGCCGGGCGCTCAATCCCGCCTGCACGCGCTCACCCCCGCGCCCAGGCGTGGATCACATGCGCGCCGAGGTCCACGGACCCGCCGGGGCTACGGTGGCCGCTCTCGTACCGGGCCGTGAGGTCCCGGTAGCGGATGTCCTCCCTCCCGGAGAAGCCCAGCCGGCGCAGTTCGTCGGCGAGCTCCTCCGGGGTGAAGAAGCTGAGGAAGGGCTCACCGGCCTCGGCGGCCCACGCCGCGCGCGCCTCGTGCACGGCCCGTTGCTCCGGTGGCAGCGCGCTCGGCGGCTCGCCGTAGTCGAAGACCACCCCTGAGCCGTCCGGCAGGGCCGCGATGAAGCCGAGCGTGTCCAGCACGGCGGTGTGCGTCAGATACGGCACCACGCCCAGCCAGATGAAGAACGCCGGGCGGGCCGGGTCGAAGCCCGCCGCCGTCAGCCCGTCGGCCAGGCTCTGCCGCTCGAAGTCGACCGGCGCGAAGGTCAGTGACGGCGGAACGGGGATCACCGCGGCGGCCAGCCGGTCGCGCTTCCACTCCTGGGTCGCGGGATGGTCCACCTCGAACACCCTGAGGCCCTCCGCCGCGTACGGATTGCGGCAGCCGAAGGTGTCCAGCCCCGCCCCGAGTGCCACCGCCTGCCGCACCCCGCGTGCCACGGCGGCCGCGACGGCGTCCTCGGCGAACCGCGCGCGGGCGGCCACGGACAGCCGCACATCCTCGCGCTCGGGGTGGAAGGCCGCCTCGAGGACGGGGTCGTCCGCGTCGGCGGCGAGGATGCGGAGCGCCAGTGGATCGCGGAACACCCGGCCGCCCTCCAGCTCCTGGTGGGCGGCGCGGAACGCGGCCGCGCCACGGGCGGTGATGCTGGGCCGGCCGATCTGCATGGAGCGTCCTCCCCCGAGGTCCCACCGCGTATACCGCGGGCGACACCCCCATGGTGTCAGCTCAGCATCCCGCGCGCACCGCTAACGGCCCTTGTTCACATACGAGTTACGCGATGAGCGGCCGTCCGGGGCACCTCGGTCGCGGCACCGCCTCAGCGGGCGCGCATTGTCCCATCGATGGATGCCGGCCGGGGGCCGACCGGGCCCGTCGGGTGCAACCGGTCGGCCGATCCGGTGAAGCTCCCCACCACTCCGCAAACCCTCCTGAGGTTGTGCATATAAATATGACAATCCGACAATCAGAACAAAAGGGTCCGGTAAGCTCCGGACCAGTGCGGAGTGCACCGTGTCCCATCACCCACGCCATCGGACGGCGCTTCTCGCCGTCGCCCTGCTCGGCGCCGCCACCGCGTGTGGCAGCGGGACACCGGCCACCCCCAAGGCCGAGGAGAAGCCCTCGAAGACCTCGGCGGTGGCCAGGAGCGGGTCCATGAAGGACTTCACCCTCGTGGCCACCGGCGATCTGCTGGTGCACGCCTCGGTCATCCGGCAGGCGAAGGCGGACTCCGGCGGTGAGGGCTATGACTTCCGGCGCATGATCCGGGCGGCCGCGCCCGTCGTCGCCCAGGCCGACCTGGCCATCTGCCATATGGAGACCGTCTACGGGGCCGCCCAGGGGCCGTTCACCGGCTATCCGACCTTCAAGACGCCTCCGCAGCTCGCCTCGGCCGTGAAGAGCATCGGCTACGACTCCTGCTCCACCGCCTCCAACCACACCCTCGACGCCGGTCCTGAGGGAGTGGTCCGCACCCTCGACGCCATGGACAAGGCCGGGCTCAAGCACGCCGGATCGGCCCGTTCCGCCGCGGAGAGCACCCGCCCCACGATCATGGAGGCCGGCGGCGCCAAGGTCGCCCATCTGGCCTACGCCTACGGCACCAACGGCATCCCGGTCCCCAAGGGCAAGCCGTGGCTGGTCAACCTCATCGATCCGGCACGGATCATCAAGGACGCGCGGGCCGCGCGGCGCGCCGGGGCCGATGTGGTCGTGGTCAGCGTGCACTGGGGCACCGAGTGGCAGCAGGCGCCGGACAAGCTCCAGCTCTCGCTCGCCAAGAAGCTCACCGCCGCCAAGGACGGCGGCCGCCGCGACATCGACCTGATCCTCGGCACCCACGCCCATATCCCCCAGGCGTACGAGAAGGTCAACGGCACGTGGGTGGTCTACGGCATGGGCGACCAGATCGCGGGTGTCATGCCCGACAAGCGCGGCCAGCTGGGCTCGGCGGCGCGCTTCACCTTCACCCCGCCCTCCGCCCCGGGCAGGGCGTGGCGGGTGAAGAAGGCGGAGTACATTCCGCACGCCGTGGACAACGACCCGATCACCCTGGTGAACCTTCCGCGGGCCCTGGAGAGGAACCCCGGCAACCCGGCTTACACCAGCGCCCTGAGCACCATCCAGGAGGCGGTGCTCAGCCGGGGCGCCAAGAAGGACGGGCTGTCCATGGGCCATTGACCGGGCTCGCTCCCGGTGGCGCTACCGCTCCGGCTGCCCCGGCCGCTCCTCCGGCTCGCCCGGCTGTTCCGAGGGGCCCGGCGGGCCGGGCTGCCCGGTCCGCTCGGCGCCGTCCCGGATGTGGAAGGCCAGCTGGTCGTTCTCCACATCGACCCGGACGTGGCTGTGCGCGAGCAACGTGCCGCCGAGCAGCATCCGGGAGAGCGGATTGTCGACCTCGCGCTGGATGGTGCGGCGCAGCGGCCGGGCGCCGTACTCCGGCTGGTGGCCATGGGTGGCCAGCCAGTCGACGGCGGCCGGGGTGAACTCCACACCCACGTCCTGGGCGTGCAGCCGGCGCCGGGTCTCCTCCAGGAGCACATCGGCGATCTGCCGCAGCTGGTCGTCGGCGAGCCGGCGGAAGATGATGATCTCGTCGATGCGGTTGAGGAACTCCGGCCGGAAGTGCTCCCGCAGCGGGCGCAGCACCCGTTCCCGGCGCGCCGCGTCGTCGGTCTCCTCGTCACCGCCGCCGAAGCCCAGGGGGCCGCCGCGCCCGGTGATGGCCTCCGAGCCGAGGTTGCTGGTCATCACGATGACGGTGTTCTTGAAGTCGATGGTGCGGCCCTGGGCGTCGGTCAGCCTGCCGTCCTCGAGCACCTGGAGCAGGATGTTGAAGACATCGGGGTGGGCCTTCTCCACCTCGTCCATGAGCATCAGCGAGTAGGGCTGGCGGCGCACCGCCTCGGTGAGCTGCCCGGCCTCCTCGTGCCCGACGTATCCGGGTGGGGCGCCGACCAGCCGGCTGACGGTGTGCTTCTCCTGGTACTCGCTCATGTCGAGGCGGACCATGCGGTCCCCGCTGCCGAAGAGCGCCTCGGCCAGTGCGCGGGCGAGTTCGGTCTTGCCGACGCCGGTGGGGCCGAGGAAGAGGAAGCTGCCGCTGGGGCGGTTGGGGTCGGCGAGTCCGGCGCGGGCGCGCAGGACCGCGTCGGCCACGGCGGACACGGCCTCCTCCTGCCCGACGACCCGCCGGTGGAGGTGTTCTTCCAGACCGAGCAGGCGGTCGCGCTCCTCCTGGGTGAGGCTGGAGACGGGGATCCCGGTCTGCCGGGAGACGATCTCGGCGATGTCCTCGACGGTGACCTCGGCGACGCGCCCGCCGTGGTACTGCGTGCCGGACGCCTGCGCGATCCGGTTGTTCAGCTCGGCGATCCGGTCCCGCAGGGAGGTGGCGCGCTCATAGCTCTCGGACGCGACGGCCTGGTCCTTGTCCCGGGTGAGCTGCTCGACCTCCCGCTCCAGGGCGCGCAGATCGGTGCCGCGGGCGCTGGAGCGCAGCCGTACCCGGGCCCCCGCCTGGTCCATGAGGTCGATGGCCTTGTCGGGCAGGAAGCGGTCGGTCAGATAGCGGTCGGAGAGCTCGACGGCGGCGAGCAGCGCCTCGTCGGTGTAGCGGACCTGGTGGTGGGCCTCGTAGCGGTCCCGGAGGCCGTGCAGGATGGCGACGGCGTCCGCGGAGGTGGGCTCGGGGACCATGATGGGCTGGAAGCGGCGGGCGAGCGCGGCGTCCTTCTCGATGTACTGGCGGTACTCCCGGAGCGTGGTCGCGCCCATCACATGCAGTTCGCCGCGGGCGAGCGCGGGCTTGAGGAGGTTGCTGGCGTCCATCTGGCCGCCCTCGGAGCCACCGCCGCCGGCGCCGACCACCGTGTGCAGTTCGTCGATGAAGATGATCAATTCATCGGAGTTGGTGCGGATCTCGTCGACGATGCTGGTGACCCGCTGCTCGAAGTCGCCGCGGAAGCGGGTGCCGGCCACGACGCTCGCGATGTCGAGCTGGACGACCCGGCGGCCGAGCAGGATGTCCGGCACATCGGCGTCGGTGATCCGCTGGGCGAGCCCTTCGATGACGGCCGTCTTGCCGACTCCGGCCTCGCCGATGAGGACGGGGTTGTTCTTGCCGCGCCGGGCGAGCACCTCGATGCTCTGCTCGATCTCCTCATCGCGGCCGATCACCGGGTCGATCCGCCCCTCGCGGGCCAGCTCGGTCAGATCGCGGCCGAACCGGTCGAGGTTCGGGGTCTTCCGCTGGTCCACGACGGGCCGCTGGTCGGCCGTGGGGGCGCTCGGGGTGAGGCCGCCGGTCGGCGGGCCGGGGGCCCGGGGCTCGAAGCGGGCGGCGCCCAGGATCTGCCCGGCGGTGGACTCGCGGTTGGCGGCGAGCGCGATCAGCACGTGTTCGGGGCCGATGTACGAGGAGCCGCGCGAGCGGGCTATCTCATGGGCGTCGAGCAACGCCCGTTTGACGGCCGGGGTGACGGCGACGGAGTTGCGCGGCGGCCCGTTCCCCGCCTCCCGGTCGATGTCCGCGGCGATCCGGTCGGGGTCGGCCCCCGCGCGCGAGACCATGGTGCGGGTGGGCTCGGAGGAGAGCGCCGCCCGCAGCAGATGTTCGGTGTCGAGGTCGGTGCTGCCGTGTTCGGCGGCGTAGGAGGCGGCCGCCGAGACCAGATGGCGTGCGTTCTCACTCATCAGCCGACCGAAGTCGACATGGCGTGAATCGGGCCGCTGCCCGGCCGGCCCGGTCCCGAGGAAGCGTGCGAGGAAGTCGCCGAGTGGATCCGGCCCGAAGTCCTCGGGGCCCTGATTCGGGCCCTCATTCCCGCTGCCCATATGACCAGTTTACGAGCGATGGGCACCGATGTCCGCTCCTGGGCGGTTCCGCGAGCGGGCACCGGCCCGGCGCCGGGGGGCGAATCGCGCCACCGGGCGGATCGGCGCTCCGCCCGGACGCGTCAGCGCTCCGCCCCGTGGCGTTCCAGGACGACCAGGGCGGCGTCATCGCCCTGGTGGCCGCCCGTGTGGCTGAGCAGATCGTGGTGCAGACGGTCGACGAGGTACTGGGGGCCGCCGCCGTCCGCCCCGGGGAGGTGCTCGGCGAGCGGGAAGAAGGCGCCCTCGCTGTTCCGCGCCTCGACCACCCCGTCGGTGTAGAGCAGCAGCTGATCGCCCTCGTCGAACGGGAAGTCCTCGGTGTGGTAGCGGCCGGCCGCCAGGTGGCCGAGGCCCAGCGGCAGTGCGGGCTCCTGGCCCTCCAGCGCCTTGACACCGGAGTCGCAGAGCAGGAGCGGCGGCGGGTGGCCGCAGTTGACGAGCTGGACCACCGGCCGGTCGTCGGGGATCTCCAGCACGGCGGCGGTGACGAACGACTCCCCCGCCCCGGGCGCCTTGTCGCGCGGTTCGGTCCGCTCCGCGGACAGCGCGGTGTCCAGGTGGGCCGCCAGCTCGGTCAGCGGTACGGACCAGTGGGCGATCGCGCGGAAGGCGCCGAGCACCAGTGAGGCGTCCGCGACGGCGGTCAGCCCGCTGCCCCGGACATCGCCGATGATCAGGCGGGTGGCGTTCGAGGTGCGCGCCGCCGCGTACAGATCGCCGCCGATCTCCGCCCCCGGCTCGGCCGCGAGGTAGACCGAGGCGATCAGCAGCGGGCCGACCCTGACGGGGAGCGGGCGCAGCAGGACCCGCTGGGCCACGTCGGCCACCGCGCGCACCCGGTTCAGCTCGCGCATGTGGCGGTCGAGGACCGCGCGGAACAGCACGATCATCGCCGAGACCAGGGCCAGGGTGATCACCTCGGTCAGACGGCCGGGAAGGCCGAGGAACCCCTCCGAGGCGTTCGCCGCGATCTGCGCGCCGACGGCCAGGAGCCCGACGCACGCGGTGAGCACGGGACCGGCGAACGAGGCGGTCATGGCGGGGGCCGCGATCAGCAGCGGGCTGAGCCGGACACTTGCCGGGGCCAGCACATCGCCGAGCGTGATCAGCCCGATGACCAGGAGGGGGATCACGACCAAGAAGCGGGTTCGCCACCTTGGCCGGCGCGGATCCGAGGAACCTTGCCGCGTGTGCACATCTACTGCTTACGCCTGCCGTGGCCCCCGCGCCAACCCGCCGGCCCGGGGCGCCACCGCGTCCCCGGGAGGCGGCTGTCACACTTGCGGCCGCTGTCTCGTCCTCCCTCTCAGGCCGAGGAGAGGATCAGGACATGGCAGAGCTGACCGCCTTCGAACAGCAGCGCGACCGGCTGTGGGCCGTCGCGTATCGCATCACCGGCTCGGTCGCCGACGCCGATGACGCGGTGCAGGAGACCTGGCTGCGCTGGCAGGCGCTGCCCGCGGACGAGGTCGCCGACCCCCGCGCGTATCTGACCACCGTCATCAGCCGCATCTGCTACGACCTGCTGGGGTCGGCGCGGGTGCGGCGCGAGCGCTACGTCGGCCCCTGGCTGCCCGAGCCGGTGGTGGCGGACGGCGGTCCGGAGGACCGGGTGACGCTGGACGAGTCGGTGGGTCTGGCGCTGCTCACCGTGCTGGAGCGGCTGACTCCGGCCGAGCGGACCGCCTTCATCCTGCACGATGTCTTCTCGGTGCCGTTTTCCGAGATCGCCGAGGTGGTGGGGCGGAGCCCGGAGTCCGTGCGGCAGCTGGCCTCCCGCGCGCGCAAGCGGGTCCGGGCGGAGGCGCCGCGGCGCTCGGTGGACCGCGAGGAGCACCGGCGGGCCGTGGACGCGTTCCTTCAGGCGGTCATGGGCGGCGACATGGACGGGCTGCTGGAGATCCTGGATCCGGAGGTCGTCTGGCGTTCGGACGGCGGCGGCAAGGTGGCGGCGGCCCGGGTCCCGGTGCTGGGCCAGGAGAAGGTGGCGCGCTTCGCCCGGCGTCTGGCCCGGGGCTTCGACCCGGCCACCATGCTGGTGCACCACCGCGACGTCAACGGCGCCCCGGGCCTGGTCCTGGTCGACAGCGTGGGCGGGCAGGTCGTGGTCTTCGCGTTCTCGGTGCACCAGGGGCGGATCACCGAGATCGACGCGGTCGTCAACCCCGACAAGCTCCGCCACCTCGACCCGCCGAACCTGTGACCGGCATCACCGTCACATCTCGGGCCCCTGTGTCGTCCTCCTCGTGAACACCGACCGGCGAGGAGGCCGCCCACATGGAGAAGCAGCAGGTCCTGGTACTCGGCGCGGGCTATGCGGGGCTGATGGCCGCCCTGCGGCTGGCCCCGCACACCCGCGTCACCCTGGTCGATCCGAGCCCCGCCTTCACCGAGCGGGTCCGGCTGCACGAGCGGGCCGCGGGACGGCCCGACATCACGCATCCGCTCGACGCGCTGACCCGGCGGGCCGGGATCGCCCACGTGGCCGCCCGCGCCACCGGGATCGATCCGGCCGCCCGGCGGATCACCACCGACGACGGCCGCCAGTTCCCGTACGACCGGCTGGTGTACGCGCTCGGCAGCCGCACCGCCGACCCCGGAGAGCGCGCCTACACTCCGGAGACGGCCGCCGAACTGCACAAGCGGCTGCTGGACGGCCCGGGTCAGCTGACGGTGGTCGGCGGGGGACTCACCGGCATCGAGCTCGCGGCCGAGATCGCCGAGTCCCACGACGCCTGGAAGGTCCGGCTGGTCACGGGCGAGGAGGTCGGCGCGGGGCTGTCGGTGAAGGGCCGCGCCCACGTCCGTACGACGCTCACCGGGCTCGGTGTCCGGATCGAGGAGGGCCGCCGGGTGGCGCGCCCGGAGGACATCGACGCCGACGCGGTGGTCTGGGCCACCGCGATGACCGCGAACACGGCCTTGGCCGAGGCCGCCGGAATCGCCCTCGACCCGGGCGGCCGCGTCCGCGTGGACGGCACCCTGCGCTCGGTGTCCCATCCGGAGATCTACGCGGTGGGCGACGCGGCGGCCATGGCCACCCCGGCCGCCGGTGCCCTGCGCATGGCCTGCGCCACCGCGCTCCCGTCCGGATCGCACGCCGCCTCCTCGATCATCGCCGAGACGCGGGGGCGGGAGCCGAAGCCCCTGCGGTTCCGCTTCATGGCGCAGTGCGTGAGCCTGGGCCGCCGGGACGGGCTCGTCCAGCTGGTGCGGGCGGACGACTCCCCGCGCGGGACGGTGCTGCGCGGTGGCACGGCCGCACGCACCAAGGAGCAGGTCGTGCGCTCCACGATCAGGGCGCTGCGGCTGGCGGCGCGCCGCCCGGGGGCCGTGCCCCTCATTCCCGGGATCGGCTGAGGCGTCTCCCGGGACCGGCTGAGGCGCTTCGGGACGGCCGACGGTCCCCGTGGGGCAGGGGGGCACACGGCCGCTAGAACGGGTAGTGGGCGTGCTGGGTGGCGAAGGTGATCCACCGGGTGTCGCTGAACGCCTCGATGCCCCAGCGGCCGCCGAACCGCCCGTACCCCGAGTGCTTGACGCCACCGAACGGGGCCTGTGGCTCGTCCGCCACCGACTGGTCGTTGATGTGCACGATGCCGGTCCGGATCCGCCGGGCGACCTTGAGCCCATGGGTCCCGTTCTCGGTGATGATGCCGCAGGTCAGGCCGTGGTCGGTGGCGTTGGCCAGGGCCACGGCCCGATCGTCGTCGGCGAAGGTGTCCACCACGCATACCGGCCCGAACACCTCGGCGTCGTGGATGTCCATGTCCGGGGTGACACCGCCCAGCACCGTCGCCGGGTGCACCGCGCCGTCCGGCTCGCCACCGCCCGTCAGCACCGTGGCGCCCTTGTCCACCGCGTCCCTCACCAGGGCCGCCACCCGGCGCGCCGAGTCGGCTGCGATCAGCGGGCCGATCACGGTGGTCGGCCGGGCGGGGTCGCCATACGGCAGGGCGGCCACCTTGGCGGTGAACTTCGCGGTGAACTCCTCGGCCAGGCTTTCATGGACGAGGATCCGGTCGCCCGACATGCAGATCTGACCCGAATTCATGAACACGCCGAAGGTGGCGGCGTGCACCGCGTGGTCCACATCGGCGTCGTCCAGGACGATGATGGCGTTCTTGCCACCCAGTTCCAGCACGGCCGGCTTGAGGTGCCGCGCGGCGAGTGTGCCGATGGTCCTGCCGACGCCGGTGGAGCCGGTGAAGTTGACGATCCGCACGCGGGGATCGGCGATGAGCGCCTCGGCCACCTCGGCGGCGTCCTCACGGGCGTTGGTGACCACATTGAGCACCCCGTCGGGCAGCCCGGCGTCGCTCAGCACGTCGGCGATGAGGAGGCCGCAGGCGAGCGGGGCGTCCTCGCTGGGCTTCAGCACCACCGTATTGCCCGCCGCGAGGGGCGCCGCGACGGCGCGGACACCGAGGATGACCGGCGCGTTCCAGGGGGCGAAGGCCGCGACGACACCGGCCGGTTCGCGGACCGCGAGACCGAGCGCGCCCGCCTCCTGGGCGCTGAGCACCTCACCGCGCGGGGCAGTGATCGCGGCGGCGGCCTCGCGGAGGATGTTCGCGGCCAGGCCCACGTTGAAGTGCGCCCAGGGCGCGGTGCCGCCGGTCTCCTGGGCCATGATCTCCGCGGCCCGGGCGGTGCGCGACTCCAGCAGGTCCGCCGCGGCCAGGAAGATCGTACGGCGCTCGAACGGGGCCAGCTCCGCCCAGGCCGGGAAGGCGGCGTCGGCGGCGGCCACCGCGCGCGCCACGTCCTGGGCCCCCGCGGCCGCCACCGTGGCGAACACCTCCCCGGTGTAGGGGTTGAGGTCCTCTGCGGTGCGGCCCGAGACGGACGGGGAGTCCTTGCCATCGATCAACAGATCGCGGTGGAGGGTCATATCGGATGTCCTTTGCGGTCCCTCGCCCCAAGGGCGTGTTCGCGGAATGAACTTCGGTTCACTGCGGGCGGACCGTCAGTCTCCGACGCGCCCCGTGCGGTCGTCAATGCGGAGGCGCCGCCGGGGCCACCGCACCCCGCCGGAGGCCGTCACCGCCAGGAGCCCCAGGAGGGCCAGCGCGGCGGCGGGGGCGAGGACCGCCCACGGGGCGCGCTCGGCGTAGGGGTGGTTCTCGGCCAGCAGCCGGCCCCACTCCGGCGACGGCGGCTGGGCGCCCAGGCCGAGGAAGCCCAGCGCGGCCAGGGCGAGCGCCACGGACGGCAGGCGCAGCAGGGCGTGGCGGACGACCGGGGGCAGGACCGCGGGCAGGATGTGGCGGCGCAGCAGATGGCGGCGGGAGGCGCCCAGCGCGCGGGTGGCGGCGAGATGCGCGGCGGCGCGCTGCTGCCGCAGCAGGGCGGAGGTGTGTGTGGCCAGCGGGGCCCAGGCGACGGCGGCCACGGCGAGCGCGGGGGTGTACGGACCGCGGCCCGCGGCCCCGGCGACCAGCAGCCCGGCGAGCACGGGCGGCACCGCGTTCGCCGTCTCGGCGAGGCCGCCGGACAGCCGGGGCACCAGCCCGAGCAGCACCCCCGCGACCAGCGCGGCGGCGCTCACCGCCACCGCGAGCGCGAGCGTGGACAGCGCGCCGTGTCCCACCCGGGCCAGCACATCGCGGCCCAGGGCGTCGGTGCCGAACGGATGCGCCCAGGACGGGGCGGTGAGCCGGGCGGCGGTGTCCACGGTCAGCGGGTCCCGGAGAGCGCCGGAGACCACGACGGCGAGCAGGAGCGCGCCGTGGAGCAGCGGAATCGAGCGGGCGGACGGCGCGGCGGGCCGGTCGAGCGAGGGCAGCGCCCCGTCGCGCAGCGCGGGCCCGAGCAGCGGCCGGGCCGCGAGCCGGGCGAGGACTCCGGCGGCGGCCGCGAGCGCGATCAGCACGAGGGCGCACGCCTGGAGCATCGGCAGGTCCTGGGCGATGGCCGCCTGGAGGGAGAGCCGGCCGAGCCCGGGGATGTCGAAGACCTGCTCGACGGCGACCGCGCCTCCGGTGAGCCCGACCACGAACAGCCCGGTGTTCGGCAGCACTCCGGGCACGGCACGCCGCAGCGCCTGGCGGGCGATCCGCCGGGCGGGCAGCCCCCGCGCGGCGGCGGCCCGCGCCCAGGGTTCGGCGAACGCGCCGGGCAGGGCGTCGTCCAGGATCCGGCCCAGCAGGGCGCCCGCGGGCAGGCCGAGGGCGAGCGAGGGCAGCACCATCCACCGCGGCCCGTACCAGCCGACCGCGGGCAGCCAGCCGAGCCGCACCCCGACCACGGCGGCCAGCACGGACGCCAGCAGGAACTCCGGCAGCGCGGCGAGCAGCGCGCCACCGCTCCCCGTACCGGCCCCGCGGCGGGCGGCCCGCCGCCGCGGCCCGAGCCACAGCGTGCGCCCGCACACCGCGCCCGCGGTGGCCGTCGCGACCACCAGCGCCCCGCCCATGAGCAGCAGCGAGACGCCGAGCGCCTCGGCGACCGAGGGGGCCACGGCCGTCCCCGAGATCCAGGACGTGCCCGCGTCGCCGTGCGGCAGCCCGGCGAGCCACCGGCCCAGCAGCCGCAACGGCCCGGCGTCCAGCCCGAGTTGGGAGCGCAGGGACTCCAGGAGCTCGGGGCTGGGGTCGCGGTCCGCCGCGCGCGCCTTGAGGACGGTGCGGGCGGGGTCGGTACGGGACAGCCAGGGCAGCAGACCGATGCCGCACAGCAACGCCCCCGCGAGCGCGACGCGCCACAGCGCCTCCAGCCCGGTGGTCCGTGCGGTGCTCCGTCCCGTTGACCGGCCCGCGCCCGGCCGGGCGGCCCGTCCCGCGCCGGTCCCGGTGGGCCGCCCCGCGCCCGGTTCGGCGGACCGCCCCGCGCCCGGCGGTACCGCGTTCCGCCCGGTGGGCCGCGTCCGTGCGCCGCTCAACGTCGCGTACCGGTGCCGACGAGCGTGCGCTCGTACGGGTCGAGGATCACACCGCGCACCGAGGCGCCGACACCGTGGAGGATCCGCTGGTGGACCAGTGGGACGACCCCGTCCGTGCGCAGGACGGCCGTCTGCGCGGCCAGGGCGGCGCGGTGGCGCGCCGCGTCGTCGGCGCGGGAGCCCGCCTCCGCGACCGCGCGGTCCACGGCCTTGTCGCACACCCGCGCCAGGTTGTAGCCGCCGTCGCAGGTGAAGTCGTCGGCGAGATAGGACACCGGGTCGCCGGTGTCCAGCATGGTGTTGCGGGCGGCCACCACGGCGTCGAACATCCCCGCCAGGGCGTCGCCTTCGAGCCGGGAGTACTCCCGCACCTGCAGCTTCACGCTGAACCCGGCCTTGCGCAGCTGCTGTTGCAGCACCTGCGCGACCTCGGGCAGCTCGGGCCGGTTGTCGTAGGTGGCGAGGGTGACCGCGGTGTTCCGGGCGGGCGTGGCGGCGGGGCGGCCGGACGGCCGGGGACGCTCGCCCGCGGCCCAGGTGAGGGCCGGGCCGAACAGACCGCGGCCGGTGTCGGCATGCCCCTCGTACACGTCCTCGGCGAGGGCGGAGGCGTCGACGGCCTCGCGGGCCGCGGCCCGTACGGCCGGGTCGGCGAAGGGTCCGGAGCGGGTGTTGAGGAAGAGGGCGGTGGTGCGGGCGGTGGGCACCTCGCGGAGGGTGGCCCTGTCGAGGGTGGCCGCCTGGGAGACCGGGACCGCCTCGGCGATGTCCACCTCGCCGCCGCGCAGCGCGTTGGTGCGGGCCGTGCCGTCGGCGATGAAGCGGACGTCGAGGCCGGAGGCGTGGGCCAGGCCGCCCCAGTAGTCGTCGAAGCGGTGGAGGGTGGCGCGGGTGGTGCCGGTCGTCCTGGCCAGGGTGAAGGGGCCGGTGGCGGTGCCGGCCGGATCGACCGCCGCCTTCCCGTCCGCCGTCTCCCCCCGCGTGCTACCGGCCCTCGTCCGGTACGCCTTGGGCGCGAGGATGGCCAGGCCCGGGCTGGACAGCCGCAGCGGCAGGGCGGAGTCCGCGGTCGCCGTGGTGACCCGGACCCGCCGCTCCCCCACCGGCTCGGCGGTGAGCGTGACCCCGGCGAGCGCGGCGGGCGGCGGATCGGCGCGGGTGGCATGGGCGAGGGCGCCCGCCACCGCCGCCGGGGTGACCTCGGTGCCGTCCTGGAACCGCGCCTCGCGCAGGGTGAACAGCCAGCCGCGGCCGCTCTCCCGGGTCCAGGACTCGGCGAGGGCGGGCACCGCGCCGCCGTTGCCGTCCAGCCGGGTGAGGCCCTCGGTGACGCCGAGCCTGCTGAGCAGGGTGGCGTCGGCACCGTACGGAGAGAAGCGCTCGGCGGGCGGGAAGGCCATCGCCACCCGGAGGCGCCCGCCGCCCGCCTCGGCCCCGGCGTCGTACGGGGAACCGTCGCGGGCCGCGAAACACCCGGCGAGCAGCGGGAGGAGCAGCAGCGCGGCGGCACACCGGCGGCGGACAGAGTGCATGGGCGTGGTTCTCCAGGGGCAGCGCGGGGACGGCCGGACGCGAACGCTGGATGATAATCATTTCCATGACGCTCGGGGTGCTCCGGGGGTCATGGGGACCTCGAAGTGGACGATGCCCTGACCGCCCCCGGGCGCCTCCCGCTCATCGCAGACGACCTTCGCCAGGGACCGCCAGAACGGCTCGGCGCCCGGCACCCCCGGATCGGTGTGCAGATAGACCGCGCGGTAGCCGCCGTCCGCCGCGGCGAAGTCCAGCAGCGCCCGCACCAGCCGCCGGGCCAGCCCGTGGCGCCGGTGTTCGGGGCGCACATAGACCCGGCGCAGCTGGGCGGTCTCCCCCGACGGGTAACGCGCGGCCAGCCACGGGGGGTTGGGCGGATGGGCCGGCCCCCGGGAGTCGAGCGCGGCGGTCGCCACGACCGCCCCGTCGGCGTCGTCCACCGCGACCAGCAGGGTGTGGCGCGCGCCGTCCAGATACGCGGCGGCGGGATCGATGATGTCGGCGTGCCAGCGCGGCACATAGCCGGTGCCGAAGTCGCGGTAGACGGTGTCGAGCATCACGCCACGGGCGGCGTCGAGGTCGTCGGGGGTCGCGGTCCTGATGCGGTAGCGGGGCACCTGCGCATCGTACGCAATAAGCCCGTACGCCGATCGCACTGGCAGACTGGACCCCGAGGGGAGGGGCCGATGGGGCGGGCACGGCCGTCGATGCAGGAGCTGATCCAGCGGCGCAGGAACGCCGGGTTCGTGGGCCGGCGCCGGGAACTGGACGCGTTCCGGGACAATTTCGGGCTGTCGCCGGAGGACGGGCGGCATCGTTTCGTCTTCCATGTGCACGGCCACGCGGGCGTGGGCAAGTCCTGGCTGGTGCGCCGGCTGGAACAGACCGCCCGCCAGGAGTACGGCGCGCTCACCGCCCGTATCGACGAGACGGCGAGCTCCGTCCCCGAGGCGATGGCCGCCATCAGCGAGCAATTCGCCCGCCAGGGGCGGGAGTTGACGGCCTTCGACCGCCGGCTCGCCACCTATCGGCAGCGCCGTCACGAGGCGGAGTCGGTACCCGCGGAGGGCGAGCGGCAGGGGCCCAGCACCGGCAGCATGGCCGCCGCGCGGGCGGGTCTGGCGGGGTTCGGCCTGGTGCCGGGTGTCGGGGCGCTGGCGGGCGCCGTCGACCCGGTGCCGCTCGCCGAGGGCACCGACCGGCTGCGGGCCGCGCTCAGCTCGCGGTTCCGCGACCACAAGGACGTCCAGCTGGTGCTGGACCCGGTGGAGACGCTGTCCCCGCTGCTGGTCAGGGAGTTGTCGGAGGCGGCCGCGGCGGTGCCGTGGCTGGTGCTGCTCTTCGACACCTACGAGCGCCTCGGCCCGCTGCTCGACCCCTGGCTGCGCGCCCTGCTGACCAGCGAACGGCTCGGCACCCTGCCCGCCAACACCGTGCTGGTACTGGCCGGTCAGACCCGGCTGGACCCCGGCTGCTGGGGCGACCTGGCCGATGTGGTCGCGGAGCTGCCTCTTGAGCCGTTCACCGACGCCGAGGCCCGGCAGCTGCTGACCGCCAGGGGGATCACCGACGAGCCGGTGGTGCGGGAGGTGCTGCGGCTCTCCGGCCGGCTGCCGGTCCTGGTGTCGACCCTCGCCGAGAACCCCGGCACCGGCGCCGACCTGGACGACCCCAGCGCCACCGCCGTCGACCGGTTCCTGAAGTGGGAGCGCGATCCGGTGCGCCGCTCCGCCGCCCTGGCGGGCGCGCTGCCCCGGCGGCTGAACGAGGACGTCTTCAGGGCGGCGGTGGACGACGACGGGGCCGGGCTGTTCGGCTGGCTGCGGTCGCTGCCGTTCATCGGCGGCCGCGACGGCGCGGCCCGCTACCACGATGTGGTGCGCGCCCCGATGCTGCGGCTTCAGCGGACCACCTCCCCGCAGCGGTGGAGCGCGACGCACACCCGGCTGGCGGAGACCTTCGCCGGATGGCGGGAGGCGGCCGCCGGAGGGCTCGACCCGCACGACGGATGGCGGCTGGACGCCTGGAGCGGACCGCGCCTCGAGGAGTGGTACCACCTGCTGTGCGCACGGCCGTCGGCGGCGCTGCCCGGAGCGCTGCGGGACGGCATCGGTGCCTGCGACGCGGGCCCCGCGGTGGCCCGGCGCTGGGCGACCACCCTGGTCGAGGCGGGCGAGGACGCCGACTCGGACGCGGTGCGCGCCTGGGGGCGGCGCCTGGTGGAGGCGCTGGCGGACGAACGGCGGCGCGGTATCGAGGCGATGGGGCTGCTGCTGGCGCGGGCCGGGCTGGACGCCACCGCCCGGGTCGCGGCCCTCGTCGTACGGGGCTGGCACCGCAGGTCGGTCGAGGAGTACGACGGGGCGCTGGGGGACTTCCACCGGGCGATCGAGCTGGATCCCGGAAACGTGCGCGCGCACTTCGGTCGTGCCGTGGTCCACCGGGCGACCGGGGAATTCACCGCGGCGATGGACGCGCTGGACCGCGTGGACGCGCTCGAGCCGGGCTCGACCTGGGTCCAGCGGGAGCGCGGGGAGACCTGCCGCCGGGCGGGCCGGTACGAGGAGGCGCTGGCCCGGCTCGACCCGGTGATCGAGGCCGACCCGGCGGACCATGTGGCGCTGGCCAGCCGTGGCCAGACCAAGATGGCGCTCGGCCGGATCCAGGAGGCCCTGGCGGACCTGGACCGGGCCATCGAGCGACACGGCGACTACACCTGGGCGCTGATCCGGCGGGCCCGGGTCCGCAGCACCCTGGGGGACGCGGCGGGCGCGCTGGAGGACCTGGACCGGGCGGAGGCGCTGGAGCCGGGCATCCCGGGAACGCTGGGGGAACGGGGCGATGTCCACCGCTTCGCGGGCCACTACGAGGAGGCCATCGCGGAGTACGACCGGGCGCTGGCCCTCGACCCCGGCTACGCCTGGGCGCTGGGGAGCCGCGCGATGGCCAACGAGGGGCTGGGCAGACGCGCGGAGGCGCTGGCCGATCTGGAGCGTGCGGTGGAGCTGAACCCCGGCTACGCCTGGGCCGTGGCGCAGCGCGAGCGGTTGCTCTCGAGCGGGGATTCACCGGAGGGCGGACGGAACGACGGACCGGTGTGACCTCCCGGCACCCGTGCTCCCGGCTCCTCTCCCCCGGCGGCCGGTCACCGGCCTCGTGCCACCGGCCGTGCGGCAACGGCTCTCCGCCTCACCGGCCTTTGCGGCACCGGCCTTGTGCGGCACCGGTTATGTGCGGCACCGGCCCACCGGCCTTGTGCGGCACCGTCTTGTGCGTCAACGGCCCTGTCGTGACGCGCGTCCGGCAAAGCAGGACGACACGGCGCGGCGTACGGCACGCAGCACGGCACGGCAGCGCGAGAGGCAGCGGGACGGGCGGGCCCGGCGGTTGGGGCGCCGTGCGGTGGATGGGGCCGGTACGGCCGACGGGTCCGGTGCGTCAAGGGGGGCCCGTACGGCCTCGTCGGCGGCGGACGCGTCCCGGACGGTGGCCTCCGCCGGAGCGGGAGCGGCCGGATCCACCGCGGGCGGCGAGGGATCGGCGGTGTCGGCCCGCGGGGTGACGGGGCGCCGGGTGGCTTCGGCGCGCAGCATCGCGCGCATGGCGGCATAGACATCGATGGGCATGCGGATACTCCTGCGGTCTCGGACGTCCTACGGCTGGGCGGGCGGGGCAGACCGCATCCGGGATCCGCGGCGGACGCGGAAACGGGATGGCGGACGGCCCGGACCCGCTCAGCAGCGCAGAACGACGGACCGCGAGGAGAGCCGACCGGCCGGGACGCCGTCCCCGGCGCCGAACGCGCCGACGCCCGCCGCGGGTTCGCCGGGGCGACCGCGGACCGCGACGAGCACGAGGGGGCCGAGGGACGTCGAGAGGGACCGATGGGCGCCGGACGAGGCGCCGTGGACCACCCGCCCGGCGTGCCGCGCCGGATGCCCGGCACCGTCCCGGGCGGAGAAGGCGACCGACGCCGAGGCGGTGGAGTGCTCGTCCTCGGCCTCCGGCGCCACCGGAACAGGGATGACGGGAGCGGGAGCCCCGGTGGGGGC
>NZ_JAEEAP010000809.1 GCF_016103465.1 Streptomyces sabulosicollis | reverse complement strand
AGATGTGTATAAGAGTCAGCCTTGGAGGAGAAGGAGGAGAGGGCCGAGCGCGGGGCCAGCTTGGCCAGGCTCGACACCGCCTTGTAGCGCGGGTCCGGGATGGACAGCGACTTGCCCCGGGCGAAATCCTTCAGCGCCGCCGTGACCAGCCGGTCCGCGTCCAGCCACATCCAGCTCGGCACGCTGTCGTGCTTGATCCCCGCCCGCGCGTGGAACTCCGTACGGACGAACCCCGGGCACAGCGCCATCAGCCGCACGCCCGAGCTGGCCAGGTCCTTCGCCGCCCCCTGCGTGAACTGCACGACCCACGCCTTGCTCGCCCCGTACGTCCCGCGCGGGAAGAAGGCCGCGACCGACGCCACGTTGATCACGCCGCCGCGCCCCCGGTCGCGCATCGTCCCGGCGCCCGCGCTGGTCAGCCGCAGCACCGCCTCGCAGTGCAGCTTCAGCATCCGCAGCTCATCGGCGACCGGCACCTCCAGATAGCGGTCGCGGTTGCCGAAACCGGCGTTGTTGACGAGCAGGTCGACCGGGTGGGTGCGGTCCTTCAGCCGGGCCTCGACCGCAGCGATCCCGTCATCCTCGGAGAGGTCCGCCACCAGCACGTCCGCCTCCACGCCGTGCCGGTCGTGCAGATCCGCGGCCTGCTCCCGCAGCCGCTTCTCATCGCGTGCGACGAGCACCAGATTGTGCCCGTCCGCGGCGAGCCGGCCCGCGAAGGCGGCGCCGATGCCCGCCGTGGTTCCGGTAATCAATGCAGTCGTCATACGCGCACGTTATCGGCCACGGCGGGCCCCGGTGGACCGCCGAGCGGGACCGTGAGCGATCTGCGCCGGAATGAGCGCTTCCGTCAGTGCGCTTCCGTCCGTCCGACGCCCGCTTCCGTCAGTCCGCCACCGTGGCGCGGTACTTCAGGGCGGTCTCCCGAGCCTCCGGATGGAGCGCCTCACCGGCCGCCAGCACCCTCGGCAGCAGCTCCCGCTCCGTGGTCTCGGCGCGGAAGAGGAAGGCGACCGTCACCTCGTGGTCGGGCCGGTGCACGATCTCGACGGGGTCGCCCGAGCGGATCTCACCGGGTTCGAGCACCCGCAGATACGCCCCGGGGACGGCGGCCTGGGTGAACCGCTTGACCCACCCCCGCTCGCCCAGCCACCCGGCGAACGTACGGCACGGGATCCGCGGTGAGGTCACTTCCAGCAGCAGCGCGCTCCCCACCCGCCAGCGCTCGCCGATGAGGGCGCCGCTGACGTCGAGACCGCTGGTGGTGAGGTTCTCGCCGAAAACGCCGTTGGCCAGCTCGCGGCCCAGCTCCCGCTCCCAGACGTCGAGGTCCTCCCGGGCGTAGGCGTAGACGGCCTGGTCGTCGCCGCCGTGGTGGCGGGTGTCGCAGACGGTGTCACCGGCCAGACCGCTTCCGCCCCGGCCCTTCGGCCCCGGGGCCGCGACCCGCACGGGGCGGTCGACGGGCCGCTTGTCGATACCGGTGCCACCGGACCAGTCGGTGTGGGTGCTCGGCATCGCGCGGCCCACATTCACGGTGAGAACGGCCGGGGGACCTGGGGGGCGTGGAGTATGCAGCATGAACGGCACCGTAGGGCAGTGCGGTCAAAGCGTCGACGCAATATCCCGGCCCGCACCCAAGGGTCCCTTATGCTCAAGACATGATCGAGGCCCGCCACCTCAGGGTGCTGCGCGCGGTGGCCGCCACCGGCTCCTTCTCCGCCGCCGCCCGTGAGCTCGGCTGCACCCAGCCCGCCGTGAGCCAGCAGATGAAGGCCCTGGAGGGCGCCGCGGGGACCCCGCTGCTGATCCGCACCGGCCGGGAGACGCGGCTGACCGAGGCGGGCCGGGCCCTGGTGCGGCACGCCACCGGGATCCTGGCCGGGCTGACCGCCGCCGAGGAGGAGGTCGCGGCGATCGCCGGGCTGCGCTCGGGCCGGGTGCGGCTGGTGTCCTTCCCCAGCGGCAGCTCGACCCTGGTGCCCATGGCGCTCGCCGAGATGCGCGCGGCGCACCCCGGGACGCGGGTGTCGCTCGTGGAGGCCGAGCCGCCGGGCTCGGTGGAGATGCTGCGCTCGGGCGACTGCGAGATCGCGCTGGCCTTCCGGTATCCGCAGGTGAGCGCGGAGGCGGAGGGGGCTTCGGGGGG
>NZ_JAEEAP010000808.1 GCF_016103465.1 Streptomyces sabulosicollis | reverse complement strand
CGAGTGTCGCGTGGGCTCGGAGATGGGTATAAGAGACAGGTCCAGGGGCGGAGCCCCTGCCACGCGGCGGAGCCGCATATCGGTGCTAGCGGCGGGCCGTGGCGGGCACCGTGGAGTCGAAGGCGTGCAGGGCGCCGTTGACGGGCCGGATGTCGGTGACGTTCAGGCCGGCCTCGGTCATCCGGGTGCGCATGCTCTCCTCGGTGTGCTTCCGGCCGCCCACATTGAGCAGCAGGAACAGGTCCATCGCCGTGGTGAAGGAGGACAGGCTGTTGTCGACGAGGTTCTCGATGACGACCACCCTGGCGCCCGGCCGCGCCGCGGCGACCACGTTGGCGAGCGTCCGGCGGGTGCTCTCGTCGTTCCATTCCAGGATGTTCTTGATGATGTAGAGGTCGGCCTCGACGGGGACCTCCTGGCGGCAGTCGCCGGGCACCAGCGTCGCCCGCGAGGCCAGCGCCCCGCCGTCCCGCAGCCGCGGATCGGCGTGCGCCACCACCTGCGGCAGGTCCAGCAGCGCGCCGTGCAGCGCCGGGTGCTTCTCCAGCAGGCTGGCCAGCACATGCCCCTGGCCGCCGCCGATGTCCACCACCTCCTTGACCCCGTCGAGGTCGAGGAAGGCGGCGACATCGGCGGCGGACTGCCGGCTGGAGGTGGTCATCGCGGCGTCGAACACCCGGGCCGACTCGGGGGCGTCCTCATGGAGATAGGCGAAGAAGTCCTTGCCGTAGATCTCGTTGACGACACAGCCGCCGGTGCGCACCGCCCGGTCCAGCAGCGGCCACGCCTCCCAGGTCCACGGCTCGGTGCACCACAGGGCGATGTTCCGCAGGCTGCCCGGGGTGTCCTCGCGCAGCAGCCGGGACATCTCGGTGTGCCGGAAGCGGCCGTCCTCGGTCTCGGCGAAGATCTGGCAGCAGGCCAGGGAGCGCAGCAGCCGGCGCAGCGGGTCGGGCTCGACGTCCACGGCGGAGGCCAGCTCGCCGATGGAGGCGGGCCGGTCGCCCAGCGCGTCGGCGATCCGCAGCCGGACCGCGGCGCGCACCGAGGCCGCCCGCGCGGCGCCGAAGACGATCTCGCGCAGCCGCATGGGCGGCGGGAGCGCGCCCGGTGGGGGCTGTGCCGCGGCCGCGGGGGTGGTGTCCATGGTGGTCATGACGCCGCCTCTCAGCACCGGCCCGTGGGCGCGGACAGCTCACAGACGTTGTCGGTGAAGGTGTTGTCGGGGCCCTTGTCCCGGTCGGCCAGGTCGGCGGGCTTGTTGCCGCTCATCACGTTCCGGCTGATGGCGTTCTTGGCGTTGGGGGCGCCGACGACGCTGGTGTACAGCACGATCCCGCCGGACATGGGCGAGGTGCCCACGTTGTCGTTCACCTGGTTGCCCGTCACCCGGGTGCCCTCGGTGCCGGTGAGCACGATGCCGGCGCCCTGGATGAAGGGGAGCCGGTCGGTGGCCGCGCAGTAGGCGTTGTTCTCGTAGACGGAGTTGTGGCGGACGTTCAGGTCCCCGGCGCGCGGGGTCGACTCGTCCCCGACGATGAACACTCCGGCGCAGTTGGCGGTGATGGTGTTCCCCTCGACCGAGAGGTCGCGCAGCCGGCGGACCACGACACCGGTGCGGTTGCCGCTGAGCTGGTTCCCGGCCACCAGGGTGCCCAGGGCGTCGGTGGCGCCGCCCTCGGCGTCGATGGTGTTGGCCAGGAAGACGCCGGACTGCTTGTTGTCGCGGGAGACGTTGTCGACGAAGGTGCCGCGGGTGGACATCTCCTGGCCCATGCCCTGCTGGCCGTTGTCCTCGGTGGTGGTGTTCCGTACGGTCATCCGGTCGGTGCCGGAGCCCCAGATGCCGTTCTTGGGGAAGCCGGTGACCTTCAGCGAGCCGATCCGGACATCCGAGACGGGGTCTTCGGCCGTCCCGGTGACGCAGATGCCGTGACCGGCCTCGCCACAGGCGTTGGCCGACGGCTTCGCGGCCGGGGAGAGCACGGTGGACTCGCCCGCGCCGATCAGGGTCAGCCGGTCGGTGGTGATCTGGATGTTCTCCCGGTAGGTGCCGGGCCGGACCTCGATGGTGTCGCCGGGCTCCGCGGCGTCCACGGCGGCCTGGATCGACTGGCCGGGCCGGACCACGTGGCGGGTCGCGGCCTGGTCGGTGGGGGCGGCGGCGTGGGC
>NZ_JAEEAP010000807.1 GCF_016103465.1 Streptomyces sabulosicollis | reverse complement strand
TCCGCTTCGCCCCGTCCATCGAGCGTCTGCTGGAGGAGGACTTCCGGGCGTTCGTTGAGGTGAGTGCCCATCCGGTGCTGACGATGAGTATCGAGGCGGCGGCCGAGCGAGCGGACGCCGGACCGGTAATGGTGACGGGGACACTCCGCCGGGACGAGGGCGGTATGCGCCGGGTGCTCACCTCCCTGGCCGAGGCGTACGTACGCGGTGTGCCCGTGAACTGGAGTGCCCTGATCGGCGACGTCCCCACCCACGCCGCGCTGGATCTGCCCACCTACGCCTTCCAACACCAGCACTACTGGCTCAAGAACGCCGCCCCTGCTGATGCGGCATCCATGGATGACCAGCTTCCGGGCCTGGCGGAACCGCCTGCCGAGCCCGGCACGTTGACCGCTCGCCTTCTTGGAGAGCCCGCCCAGGAACAAGAACGCGTCCTGCTGGAGACCGTGCGCCAGGAGACCGCAAACGTCTTGGGTCACGCCTCGCTGGATGCCATAGAACCAGACATGGTGTTCAACCAGATCGGGTTCGACTCGGCCACCGCCGTACAGCTGCGCAACCGCCTGAACGCGCTCACCGACCGGACACTGCCGACCACCTTGCTCTTCGACTACCCCACGCCCCTGATTCTCGCCGACTTTCTGCGTGAGGAGCTCATCGGGGACACGGCGGCCCCGATCCCGGAGGAGGTAGCGGGGCCGATATCAGCGCCCGGAGCGGTGGCGACCGATCCGGTGGCGATCGTCGGCATGGCGTGTCGGTTGCCAGGCGGAGTCTCCACACCGGACGAGCTATGGGAGCTGGTGCTTCAGGGCCGGGACGGGATCAGCGACTTCCCCGTCAACCGTGGCTGGGATCTGGAGAATCTGTTCCACCCGGACCCGGATCACCCCGGCACCAGCTATGCGCACCAAGGCGGGTTTCTGCACGATGCCGGGGAGTTCGACGCGGGCTTCTTCGGAATCTCGCCACGTGAGGCACTGGCCGTGGACCCGCAACAGCGTCTGATGCTGGAGACCTCGTGGGAAGCGCTGGAACGGGCCGGGATTGACCCGACGACCCTGCGGGGCAAGGACGTGGGCGTCTTCTCCGGCGTGACATACCACAACTACGGCTCGGGCGTGGCGCCGGTGCCCGCCGAACTCGAAGGCATGCTGGGCCTCGGCGCCTCGGCCAGTGTGCTGTCGGGGCGCGTGTCCTATGCGCTGGGCTTCGAGGGCCCGTCGGTCGCGGTGGACACCGCATGCTCCTCGTCCCTGGTGGCGTTGCACCTGGCGGCCCAGGCGTTGCGAGCCGGCGAGTGCTCGATGGCACTGGCCGGTGGTGTCACGGTGATGCCCACGCCCGGTATCTTCATCGCCTTCTCGCGGCAGCGCGGCATGTCGGCCGACGGCCGGTGCAAGTCCTTCGCCGCTTCGGCTGACGGTACGGGGTGGGCCGAGGGTGTGGGCGTGCTGGCGCTGGAACGGCTGTCGGACGCGGAGCGGAACGGACATCGGGTGTTGGCGGTGGTGCGGGGCAGTGCGGTGAACCAGGACGGTGCGTCGAACGGACTGACCGCGCCGAACGGCCCCTCGCAGCAGCGTGTCATCCGCCAGGCGCTGGCCAGCGCAGGTGTGTCGGCTGCCGAAGTGGATGTGGTCGAGGCGCATGGCACGGGTACGGCGCTGGGTGATCCGATCGAGGCGCAGGCGGTGTTGGCCACGTACGGGCAGGACCGTGATCGACCGTTGCTGATGGGGTCGTTGAAGTCGAACATCGGTCATGCGCAGGCGGCTGCGGGTGTGGCCGGTGTGATCAAGATGGTGTTGGCACTGCGACATGGCATCGCGCCTCGGACGTTGCATGTGGATGAGCCTTCGCGGCAGGTGGATTGGTCGGCGGGGGCGGTGGAGCTGCTGACCGAGCAGCGGGAGTGGCCTGAGGTGGGGCGTCCGCGCCGGGCCGGGGTGTCCGCGTTCGGTGTCAGCGGCACCAACGCCCACGTCATCCTGGAGGAGGCGGCCCCGGTGGCTGCCGAGCCGACCGATCCGGTGGTGCCCTGGCCGAAGGGCGTCCCCGTGCCGTTGGTGGTGTCGGGGCGCGGCGATGCGGCCTTGCGGGCCCAGGCGCGACGCCTGCGGTCCTTCGTCGCGGACGAGCCACGGCTGGACGTGGGCGAACTCGGCTTCGCGTTGGGGTGTGGTCGGGCGGGGTTGTCGGATCGTGCGGTGGTGGTGGCGGG
>NZ_JAEEAP010000806.1 GCF_016103465.1 Streptomyces sabulosicollis | reverse complement strand
AGATGTGTTTAAGAGACAGCCCCGCACCCAGCGCCAGCGCCAGCGGAGCGTTCCCGTACAGCTCGATCCCCGCCCCGAAGGCATCGAAGCCGAGCACCGACAGGCTCGCCCCCGCCGAGACCCGGGTCAGCCCCACCAGCAGCGGCAGCGCCAGCGCGGTCACCACGCCCAGCCGCAGCGCACACCACCCCGCGAAGGCGAGCGGCCGGGAGCTCCCCACGGGCGTACGGGCCGCGGTGAGCACCCCGGCGGCGAGCATCAGCAGCACGCTCGCGACCACCAGCAGCCAGACCCGGCCGTCGAGCTCGGCCAGCCGCCCCACCGTGAGCCGCTCCCCGCCCGGTCCGGCGAGCAGATCGTCCACGGGGTCGGGCAGCACATGCCGCAGCGCGCCGCTCGCCCTGCCGTACCAGGGGACGAACAGCCCCAGCGGGACGCCGATCCACACCCCGTTGACCGCGCCGAGCAGCGCCGACCCGAGCACCAGCCGTGGATGGTCGTCCCCGATCGCCGCGTAGACCCCGGCCGCCAGGCCCGCGCCGACCGAGAGCACCAGCACCGCGCACAGCGCGGACACCGCCGGCCGGACCGTGCGGTGCAGCGCCCGCCCGCCGGGCGGCAGCGGGGTGCGGCGCGAGGCGAGCAGCGCGATCACCAGGACGGCGGCGACCCACACCGCCCCGCCCAGCAGTGAGCGGCCGGGTGCCACGGTGAAGCCGACGGACGCCTTGGCATCGACGAGGTCGGACAGCCGGTCCGGCAGCAGCCCGCCGCCGATGTCCGCGATATCGCCCAGTTGCTCGGGCAGCCGGTTCAGCAGGTCGTGCTCGGTCTGCCGGGTGCTGAGACCCTGGCGGACGAGCGTGCCGCCGTCGATCGTGACCGTATCGTTGCCCACCCACGTCAGCCCGGCGAGCAGCAGCAGGAAGAGGACGGCCACCAGGCCCGCGCGCACGGCGAGTTCGGCCCGGCCGATCACCGCCCCCGCACCCCGCAGCGACCGTACGAACAGCCACCCCAGCAGCAGCGCGCCGACCAGGCTCACCCCGAGTGGCGCGATATCGATGGCGGCGCGGGCCTGAGCGCCTTCCAGCCCGAAGACGCCCACATCGCCGGACGGGGTGACGGAACCGCCGACCGCGAGCACCGTCGCGGCGGCGGCCATCGGCCCGAGCGCGCCCGCCCCGTCCGCGCCGATCAGGTGCAGGCCGAGCGCGGCGACCCCGACCATGGCCAGGAACGCCCAGCTCACCGAGGCGATCGCGGTGAGCAGCGCGGGCCCCCAGGGCATTCGTACGCCGCCGCTCGCGCTCATACCGCCGACCCCCCGATCGTCGCGAGTTGCCCGGATAAACCATGATCCGCACTATCCGTCAGCGCTTACCACTTTCCGAGGGCCTTTCGGATGAGTCAATGACGCCCGAGATGCGGTCTTGTCAAAACCCGACTTCCGGTGAAGGGACTGAGCCTGAAATAGTTCCTCACGATGTTCGCCATCCCTAGACTCCCTGTGTCAGGGGGTAGCTCGGGGGACAACTAGTGGGGCATGGAGTGCCGGAACTCGTACTGGAATTGAACGGACAGACCTGGACACTTGATCCGTCCAGGTCGTACAGCCTGGGGCGTGACCCGCAGGGCGACATGGTGCTGGACGACGCCAGGGTCTCCTGGCGACATGCCACGGTGCGCTGGGGCGGGCGCAGTTGGATCATTGAGGATCAGGGTTCCACCAACGGCACCTATGTGCAGGGCCAGAGAATCCAACAGGTGGAAATCGGCCCTGGTTCGGCCGTCCATCTCGGCAATGCCACCGATGGCCCCCGGCTCAGTGTCTCCGGCGGTGGTGCCCCCTCGATGGGGGCCGCGGGCGCGTACGGTCAGCAGGCGGCGATGGGCATGCCCCAGCAGGCCCACCCGGCGCAGCAGCCCCACCAGGCCCAGCAGCCCCCCGTCCAGCAGCCGCCGCAGCAGCCCGGCCCCGGCGGCTGGCCGCAGCAGGGCGGGCAGCAGCCCCAGGCGCAGCCCCAAGGCTGGCAGCAGCCCCAGGCCCCGCAGCAGCAGCAGCCGTTCATCCCGCAGCAGCAGGCGCCCCATCAGCAGCCGCAGCAGCAGGCCCCCCAGCCGCACCAGCAGCCGCAGCCCCAGGCCCCGCACGGCAGCCT
>NZ_JAEEAP010000805.1 GCF_016103465.1 Streptomyces sabulosicollis | reverse complement strand
GGGTGGGCGGTGGCGCTGCTGGCGGCCGGGCGGGCGCTTCAATCGGCGGCGACCCGGAAGGTGGTGGTCCAGGGTGGCTGAGTCCGCCGTGTCCAACGGGCTGCGGGCCTACGGCCTGATCGTCGGGATGTGGGTGCGCTCCACGATGGCGTACCGCACCTCGTTCCTGATCATGACGCTGGGGAACCTCATCGCGACCGGTCTTGACTTCGTCGCGATCGCGCTGATGTTCACCCACATCGGGACGCTGGGCGGCTTCACCCTCGACGAGGTCGCCTTCCTCTACGGCACCACCAGCGTCGCCTTCGGCCTCGCCGATCTCGTGCTGGGCACCATGGGCCGGCTGGGCCAGCGGGTGCGCGACGGCACGATGGACACCCTGCTGGTGCGGCCCGCGCCGATACTCGCCCAGGTGGCGGCCGACCGCTTCGCGCTGCGGCGGCTGGGCCGGATCACCCAGGGGGCGGTGCTGCTCGGCTGGTCGCTGGCCCGGCTGGACATCGACTGGACGGTGGACCGGGCGCTGCTGATGCCGGTGATGCTGCTGAGCGGGGGCGCCATCTTCGGGGCGCTGTTCGTGCTCGGCGGCGCCTTCCAGTTCTGGGCCAAGGACGCCTCCGAGGTGCAGAACGCCTTCACCTTCGGCGGGACCACGCTGCTGGAGTACCCGCCGACGGTCTTCGGCAAGGAACTGCTGCGCGGCGTCACCTTCGTCATCCCGCTGGCCTTCGTCAACTGGCTGCCGGCGCTGCACATCCTGGGCCGCCCGGATCCGCTGGGGCTCCCGGCCGGGATCGGCTTCGCGGCGCCGCTGGTCGCGGGCGCCTGCTGTGCGGTGGCGGGGCTGGCCTGGCGGGCGGGGCTGCGGGCGTATCAGAGCACGGGGAGCTGAGGGGAGCGGTCGTGGGGAAGGGCATGGAGAGCGCCGTGGACGATCTGATCGAGCTCGACGGCGTCGAGAAGGTGTTCCAGGTACGGCGCAAGGCCGGGCTGATGCGCCGTGAGCGCCGCGAGGTGCGCGCCGTGGACGGCATCAGCTTCCGGGTGCCGCGCGGCGAGATGGTGGGCTACATCGGCCCGAACGGCGCCGGGAAGTCCACCACCATCAAGATGCTGACCGGGATCCTGGTGCCCAGCGGCGGACGGCTCAGGGTCGCCGGGATCGACCCCTCCAGGGAGCGGACGCGGCTCGCGCGCCGGATCGGGGTGGTCTTCGGGCAGCGGACCACCCTGTGGTGGGATCTGCCGCTGCGCGACTCGTACGCGCTGGTGCGGCGGATGTACCGGATCCCCGACGACCGCTACCGGCACAACCTGGACCGCTGTGTGGAACTGCTCAACCTCGGCGCGCTGTTGGACGTGCCGGTGCGTCAGCTCTCGCTCGGCCAGCGGATGCGCGGCGACATCGCGGCCGCCCTGCTGCACGACCCGGAGGTGCTCTATCTCGACGAGCCGACCATCGGGCTCGATGTGGTCAGCAAGGCGAAGGTGCGGGAGTTCCTGCGCGATGTGAACGCCGAGCAGGGCACCACCGTGCTGCTCACCACCCACGACCTGACCGATATCGAGCTGCTGTGCAAACGGGTGATGGTCATCGACCACGGGCGGCTGGTCTACGACGGCGGGCTGGACGGGCTGCACGCGGTGGGGGAGAGCGAACGCACCCTCGTGGTCGACCTGGAGCGGGAGCTGCCGCCCATCGAGGTCCCCGGCGCCCGGACGGTGCGGGTCGAGGGGCCCCGGCAGTGGCTGGCCTTCCCGGCGACCAGCAGCGCGGCACCGATCGTGGCCGCGGTCGCCGACGGCTGTCCGCTGGTGGACCTCTCGGTGCGCGAGCCCGAGATCGAGGACGTCATCGCGAGGATGCTGCACGGGGCGGAGGGCCGGACGGGGCGGACCCTGTGAGAGGGCAAGGGCGGTGTGCGAGGACGACGGGGGCGCGGTGTGCGAGGACGACGGGGCGCGGTGTGTGCGAGGGGCCAGGGGCGGTGCCCGCCATTAGTCTGTCCGTATGACGAGCGCTGGTTCTTCCCAGGGGGCGAGCCCCGACCTCCCGGACCCGGCCGGGATGCGGGCCTCGGACGCCGAGCGTGAGCGGATCGCCGAGGTCCTCCGCGAGGCCGTCGCCGAAGGCCGCCTGGACATGGAGGAGTTCGAGGAGCGGCTGAGCGCGGCCTACGCGGCGCGCACCCATGGCCAGCTGGAACCGCTGGTGCGGGACCTCCCGGTGC
>NZ_JAEEAP010000804.1 GCF_016103465.1 Streptomyces sabulosicollis | reverse complement strand
CCGAGGCGGGGGCGGGGGCGGCCTTGTCCGCCGGGTCTGCCGGGTCCGCCTTGTTCGCCTTGCCGCTGGTCGGCCTGTCGCTGGCCGACTTGTCTTTGGCCGACTTGTCGTGGGCCGACTTGTCTTTGGCCGACTTGTCGTGGGCCGACTTGTCGTGGGCCGACTTGTCGTGGGCCGTGGCTTCCGCGGTGGCCTTCTTCGCCGCGGCCCCGGCGGCGCCCCGGGTGGCGAACTGGACCTTCCTGACCTTGCGCCAGATCGCCCGTTTCCTGACCTTGGGCCCGGCGCTCTCACCCTTGGCGGCATCGCCCCCGTCGGACACGTCGGGCTGGGCGGCGTCGGCCTGCGCGGCCTCGGCCTTGGCCGCGAGCTCGGCCGCCATCCGGGCCTCCTCCGCCGCCTGGGCCTCGGCCAACTGCCGGGCGGCTTCGACCTCCTCCTCCAGGACGGCGGCGAGGCGGCCGACGAGCGGCGAGTGGACCACGACACGGGGGCGCAGCCGGGTGCGGGCGAACTCGTCCACCGGCTGATCGGCCACCAGTCGCCCCGACTCCAGGGTGAGCACCTGGTCCGCGAGGCGGATCACACCCTCGGCGTCCTCGGTGGCGACGAGGACGGCGCCGCCCTGGGCGGCGAATTGACGCAGCAGCCCGTAGAGCCAGGTGGTCTCCCGGACCGACAGGCCCCGCGCGGGCTCGTCGAGGACCAGGGTGTGCGGGTCCCCGAGCAGCGCGGTGGCGATTCCGAGACGACGCTCCGCCCCGGTGTACAGATCACCGAGACGCTCCTCGGCCAGATCGGTGAGGCCGACCACGTCGAGCACGACATCAGCGCGTGCGGCGGGCACCCCGGCCGCGGCACCGAGCATCCTCAGATGCCCCCGCACGGTGCGGCCCGGGTGGCCCGGGACGTCCTCGAGGAGAACGCCGATCTCATGAGCCGGGCGCCGGATGCGGTGCAGGGGGCGGCCCCGGAAGAAGGCGGAGCCATGGCCCCGGTCGAGCTGCAGCAGAAGCCGCAGCGCGGTGGTCTTGCCCGCGCCGGGGCCGCCGAGCAGTGCGGTGACCCGGCCCGCCGGGGCCTCGAAGGTGAGGTCGTCGACGGCGGGCGGATGGTTGCGGCGGGGGGTGCTGGTCAGTCCGGTGGCCTGGATCATGGCTTCTCCCGCGGGGCATGGAACCGCTCGATGGCACGTGGGGACTGGTGGCGTACCGGAGAACGGTAACCCGCTATGTCCTATTTCTTCAGGACATAGCACCCCCGGGGAGTCGTCGTGTCCCGGCCCGTCACACCTCGGGACGAAGCATGGGCGGATTGAGCAGCGTCGCCCCTCCGGCCCGGAACAGCTGGGCGGGACGGCCGCCCTGACGGGTCGTCGTACCGCCCGTGGGCACCAGGAAACCCGGGGTGCCGGTGACCTTGCGGTGGAAGTTCCGCGGGTCCAGCGCCACGCCCCACACCGCCTCGTACACCCGGCGCAGCTCGCCGACCGTGAACTCCTGCGGGCAGAAGGCGGTGGCCAGCGAGGAGTACTCGATCTTGGAGCGGGCGCGCTCGACCCCGTCCGCGAGGATGCGGGCATGGTCGAAGGCGAGCGGGGCGGCCAGATCGCTGTCACGCCCGAAGGCGCCGTCCTGGTCGAGCAGCGATTCGACCGGTGCCCAGCGCACGCTGTGCGCGTCGCCCCCGGCCCGGGGCGCGGGCAGATCGGGCGCCAGCGCGAGATGCGCCACGCTGACCACGCGCATCCGGGGGTCCCGCTTCGGGTCGCCGTAGGTGGCGAGCTGCTCGAGATGGGCCGCGTTCGGTGGGACCGGAAGCGTGGGATCGTGGGCGAGCAGCCCGGTCTCCTCGGCCAACTCCCTGGCAGCGGCGACGGAGAGATCCTCATCGGGCCGCACGAAACCGCCGGGCAGCGCCCACCGCCCCTTGAAGGGCGGCTCCCCGCGACGGACGGCCAGCGCACACAGCGAATGCCGCCGCACGGTGAGCACGACCAGATCAACGGTGACGGCGAAGGCCGGAAAAGCCGACGGGTCGTAGGGCATGACGCGATCATAGTCGTCTGCCTGACGATAAACAGGCTCTTGAGCATGATCACCGTTGTTCGTGAAATCGCTCTCTCAAAGCGCTCGCCTGCACGATTCCCGCACCTCCTTCCGAACCCCCGAGCCGCCACACGCAGACGCTGACGCACCACCCCACCCCGACCCGTCCGCTGCCGCACACTCTCCGCCCCCTGGCCC
>NZ_JAEEAP010000803.1 GCF_016103465.1 Streptomyces sabulosicollis | reverse complement strand
TCGTGCTCTACTCCTCTGCCGCGGCCACGCTCGGGGCCGGTGGGCAGGGGAGTTACGCGGCGGCCAACGCCTTCCTCGACGCCCTGGCCCAGCACCGCCACGCCCACGGCCTGCCCGCCCTCTCCCTGGCCTGGGGCCTGTGGGCACAGGCCAGCGGCATGACGCAGAACCTCGGCGCTGCTGATGCGGCCCGTGCACATCGCTCGGGAATCGTTCCGATGGCGACTGAGGATGCCTTGGTGCTGTTCGACCGGTCGATGCATGCGGGCCGGGCTGCGGTGATGCCGGTGCGGATGGACCTGAAGGCGTTGGGGGATCGGCCGGTACCCGTACCGCCGGTGCTGCGTCAGCTGGTGCGCAGCCCGGTCCGGAGGGCAGCGGCCGGGCATGGCGGTGGCTCGGGCAACGAATGGCGCGACCGGATCGCCACGACCGCTCCCGAAGAGCGGGAGCAGCTGCTGCTCGAGTTGGTCCGTACCCACCTTGCCACCGTCTTGGGACGAACCGACCCTCACGACATCGACGCTGAGGCTGGGCTCCTGGAAATGGGCTTGGATTCCCTCACCGCGGTGGAACTTCGTAATCACCTCGGTACGGCAACAGGTCTACGACTGCCGACCACCGTGGTCTTCGATCACCCGACTTCCATGGCTCTGGCGAAATATCTGACCTCACGCCTGGGTGAAAGCGTCTCGAAAGCCGAACAAACCAGCGCGCATGACCTGCTTGCGGAAATCGAGAGGCTTCACACGACGCTCAGCAGCGTTTCCCTTGCCAGTGCGGAGCATTCCATGGCGGCTGGCCGGTTGACGGATGTCCTGACTCAGTTCAAGAAGCGCGGCACGGGTGATGTCGCTGATGTCGAGAGCATCGAAGCAGCGACTGATGAGGAGCTGTTCGAACTCCTCGACGGCGACCTGTAACACGTATAGCTCCTCTGGACCCCTTGGCCCACATCTTCTTAGGAAGGCAATTCCTCGATGGCGGACGCGGCGCAGCTACGTACGTACCTCAAGCGAGCCACTGTTGACCTGCGTGAGGCTCGGGGACGCCTGCGCGAGGTTGAGGAGCGCGCACGGGAGCCGATTGCGATTGTGGGGGTGGGGTGTCGGTATCCGGGTGGTGTGGGGTCGCCGGAGGAGTTGTGGGAGTTGGTGGCTGGTGGGACGGATGCTATTTCGGGTTTCCCGGTTGATCGTGGTTGGGATCTGGAGGGTTTGTATGACCCGGATCCGGCGCATGCGGGGACGTCGTATGTGCGGCGGGGTGGGTTTTTGCATGATGCGGCGGATTTCGATGCGGAGTTTTTTGGGATGTCGCCGCGTGAGGCGTTGGCGGTGGATCCGCAGCAGCGGTTGTTGTTGGAGGCGTCGTGGGAGGCGATGGAGCGGGCCGGGATCGACCCGGCTGAGCTGCGCGGCTCGGCTACGGGTGTGTTTATGGGGGTGATGTACAACGACTATGCCTCGAGGTTGAGGGTGCTTCCGGCGGATCTTGAGGGGTATCTGGGGTCGGGGAGTGCGGGGAGTGTGGCGTCGGGGCGCTTGGCGTATGTGTTTGGTCTTGAGGGTCCTGCGGTGACGGTGGATACGGCGTGTTCGTCGTCGTTGGTGGCGTTGCATCAGGCGAGTGTGGCGTTGCGTGGTGGTGAGTGTTCGATGGCGTTGGCTGGTGGGGTGGCGGTGATGTCGTCGCCGGGGACGTTTGTGGAGTTCTCCCGGCAGCGTGGCTTGTCGGTGGATGGGCGGTGCAAGGCGTATGCGGAGGCGGCGGATGGCACGGGTTGGGGTGAGGGTGTCGGTGTGCTGTTGCTGGAGCGGTTGTCGGATGCACGGGCGAAGGGACACCGCGTCCTGGCAGTGGTACGCGGCTCGGCGGTGAATCAGGATGGTGCGTCGAATGGGTTGACGGCGCCGAACGGTCCTTCGCAGGAGCGGGTGATCCGGCAGGCACTGGCCAATGCCCGGCTATCGGCGGCGGATGTGGACGCTGTTGAGGGTCATGGGACCGGGACCCGGTTGGGCGATCCGATTGAGGCGCAGGCGCTGCTGGCCACGTATGGGCGGGAGCGTGAGGGTGGTCGGCCGTTGTGGTTGGGGTCGTTGAAGTCGAACATCGGGCACACGCAGGCGGCTGCGGGTGTGGGTGGTGTGATCAAGATGGTCATGGCCCTGGACCGGGAGGTGCTGCCGCGCACGTTGCATGTGGATCAGCCGTCCTCGCACGTGGACTGGGATGCAGGCGCGGTGTC